>NZ_PJJU01000019.1:0-15153 GCF_002929635.1 Cryobacterium sp. M25
CTTCGTGAAACTCCAACGCTCCATCGTCAAGCACCGGGCCGCGATCCTTGCATCGATCGAGCACGGCCTCTCCAACGGCCGGATCGAATCCGTCAATACCAAGATCCG
This sequence comes from Cryobacterium sp. M25, assembly GCF_002929635.1. Taxonomy (NCBI): domain Bacteria; kingdom Bacillati; phylum Actinomycetota; class Actinomycetes; order Micrococcales; family Microbacteriaceae; genus Cryobacterium; species Cryobacterium sp. M25. Next base: position 109 of record NZ_PJJU01000019.1, read on the forward strand.
ACTACTCACCCGAATCGCCTTCGGCTTCAAATCACCCGACGCCCTCATCGCCCTCGCCATGCTCAGCCTCGGCGGCCACAAACCCGCACTCCCCGGCCGGGATTAACCCACGGTTACGACAGGAGAGCCNGTTACGACAGGAGAGCCGGGATTCTCGGGTATTCGCGTCTTCCCGGCCCGTCGGGGTACGATTCTGCCAGAGTCTCCGTCGAATTCGTTCAGGTCGTAAGATGCTTCGCGTGGTTGCCGGGCTTCAGATCGTGATGCGACGGTAGCCGAGTAACTCGAAGGACGCCGTGACGGTCTGCACGCCACTCAGATGGTCCGTCAGCGCGTCGACATCCGTGTGGTGGGCGGACGGACCCATCCCGATTAGAGCGGATGCCTGGGCGAGGTTGAGGCGCAGCGAATACGACAACTCGTTCCGTGTTTCCAGTTCGAAGGCGGGGGACAGCGCCTCGGACAGGTGCTCGCCTTTGTTCGCGGGCACGTCCAACGCCAGACCGGACGCCCAGAGCTCCTGCAGGTGGGACGCCTGCGGCACGACGACGACGAGCAGGCCGTCTTCGCGCAGGACCCGGTGGAACTCGGACGGGTTCCGGGGAGCGAAGACGTTCAGGATTACATCTGCTGACGCGTCCCGCACCGGCAGCGGGGACCAGACATCCGCCACGAGCCCGTCGACGTTGTCTCGGCCGCTCACTGTGCGCCTGATCGCCACGGGGGAAAGGTCCATGCCCAGGGCGCGCGCATCTGGACAGAGCGCGAAAACCCCCTGCAAGTAGTATCCGGTTCCACAGCCGATGTCCATGACCCGGGAGGGGTTCTCAGCCGCCACCCGCTCAGCAAGGCGGCTGCGCAGCGGCTCGTACCAGCCGGTCTCGAGGAAAAGTGCTCTCGCGTCTACCATCGCGACGCTGTCGCCGATCAGCCGGCGCGCACCGCCTGCCAGTGACACGTATCCGCGCTTGTTCACGTCGAAGGAGTGACCGGCCCCGCAGCGCAGCGTCAGCGGCCCGGCGGGGGAAAGCGGAAGAAGACAGTTTGGGCACCGAAGCCACTCCGACAGGGTCTGGAGGGACATCGATGCCCGTTCTGTGTTCGCGGCCGGAGCCTAGTGGTGGTGGTCGTGCGCCCGTTCGAGTTCAGTGGTCGATACCGGTTCGATCCGGTCCTCGAAGAACCAGCGGGACAGTCCGGCACGAGCCTTTTGGCCCACCGTGATTTTGCCCTTGGCGTTCGGGCGGATCATGAGCGGCTTGTAGTCGTTGTAGCTGACCAGCTTCCAGCGCTCGTATTCATCAACGGGCTGGTGAACCTCGATGTACTCGCCACCGGGTAGACGCACGATACGCCCGGACTCGTAACCGTGCAGAACGATCTCACGGTCCTTTTTCTGCAAAGCCAGGCAGATACGTTTCGTCACGAAGAAGGCGATGAAGGGCCCCACAATCACCAGGAACTGCATGGTGTGGATCACGCCTTCCATCGTCACCTTGAAGTGCGTTGCGATGATGTCCGAGGAGGCCGTGGCCCACAGCGCCGCGTAGAACGTGACTCCGGCGGCACCGATGGCGGTGCGTGTCGGGGCGTTCCGGGGACGGTCGAGGATGTGGTGCTCACGCTTGTCTCCGGTGACCCACCCCTCGATGAACGGGTAGATAAGCACGACCAGGATGAACAGGCCCAGCGACACCAACGGGATCAGGATGTTGAAGGACCAGGTGCGATCCAGCCAGACCATCTCGAGTCCCGGCGGGATCAGGCGCAGGGCGCCGTCAGCGAAACCGATGTACCAGTCCGGCTGTGTTCCGGCCGAAACGGGGGAGGGATCGTAGGGACCGTAGTTCCAGATGGGGTTGATCGTAAACAGCGACGCCATCAACATCACGATGCCGAAGACGATGAAGAAGAAGCCACCGGCCTTGGCCGCATACACGGGAAAAACCGGGTAGCCGACTACATTCTGGTTGGTGCGTCCGGCACCGGGGTACTGCGTGTGCTTGTGTACGACGACGAAGAGCAGGTGCATCGCGATCAAAGCCACGATAATGGCCGGCAGCAGCAGAATGTGGAGGGAGTACAGGCGTCCGACGATCGCCTCGCCCGGGAACTCTCCGCCGAAGAGGAGGAACGAAATCCAGGTTCCGACCAGCGGGATGCCCTTGACCATTCCGTCGATGATGCGCAAGCCGTTTCCGGAGAGCAGGTCGTCGGGGAGGGAGTAGCCGGTGAATCCTTCGGCCATGGCCAGGATGAACAGAACGAACCCGATGACCCAGTTGAGCTCGCGCGGCTTGCGGAACGCACCGGTGAAGTAGATGCGGAGCATGTGCAAGCCGATTGCAGCCACGAAGAGCAGTGCTGCCCAGTGGTGGACCTGGCGCATGAGGAGCCCGCCACGAATATCAAAGGAGATGTCCAGGGAGGATGCCATCGCGGCAGACATCTCCACACCCTTGAGTGGCATGTACGAACCGTCGTACTCCACCGGCGTCATCGAAGCGCTGAAGAAGAACGTGAGGAACGAACCGGACAACAGGATGATGACGAAGCTGTAGAGGGCAACCTCACCGAGCAGGAAAGACCAGTGGTCGGGGAAGATCTTGCGACCCAGTTCCTTAACCGCGGTCGAAATGCTGGTGCGTTCGTCGATGTAGTTCGCGGCGGCCCCGGTGAGGCCACCGGACTTCTTTGTTTCGACCAGGTCAGTAGTCGTAGTTGCAGTGCTCAATTCCGCTCCCAGAAGCTCGGTCCGACGGGTTCAGTGAAATCACTTTGTGCAATGAGATACCCCTCGGAGTCTACCGTGATGGGCAGCTGCGGCAACGGGCGCTTGGCCGGTCCGAAGATGACTTCGCACTGGTTCGTCACATCGAACTGCGACTGGTGACAGGGACACAGGAGCGTGTGGGTCTGCTGTTCATAAAGCGCGACCGGGCATCCGACGTGCGTGCAGATTTTTGAGTAGGCAACAATGCCGTCGTACGACCAGTCCTTCTTGTCGGCGGGCTCATTGATATCTTCCGGCTTCAGCCTCATCAGGAGAACTGCGGCCTTGGCCTTCTCTTCGAGTTTGCCGTGGCCGAGGTCCTGCAGTCCTTCGGGAATCACGTGGAAGGCCGAGCCGAGGGTGACGTCGGAGGCCTTGATCGGTGTGCCCGTGGGGTCGATCGCGAGCCTGGTGCCCTTCTTCCACATGGTGTGTTCGAGAGCTGCAGCCGGATTGGTGTCCTGCGGGCCCAAGCCGCGGAATAACACGACGGCCGGCAGCGGAAAGGCGATCAAGGCACCGATGAGGCTGTTTCGGATGAGCGTACGGCGACCGATGCCCGATTCAACATTGGCCTCGTGAAAGATCTCGACCGCGCGTTCGCGGGTCTCGTCGGACCCCCGCACCGGGTGGCGCTCGTCGACGCCTTCGTGGTCGAACATGAGCGCCTTGCCCCAGTGCACGGCGCCGATGCCGATTGCCAGCAGGGCGAGAGTGAGGCCGAGACCAATGAAGAGATTGTTCAGACGAACCGAATCCGGTTCCTCAGGGATGATCGGGAAGACCATATACGCCACGATTGCGAACACACTGCCCACGATCGACAGGTAGAAGAGCGTGTAGACGGTTCGCTCGGCGCGACGCTCCGCGCTGGGGTTGAGGTCGGTGACGCGCAGTCGGTGCGGGGGGAGACCCGGATTGGCCACGGCATCCCGTACGACGACGGCGGTGCCTGCGGGAGCCCCCTCATGCCCGACGCTCGACGAGTCAGCAGCGGTCAAGTCCTTCCCGCTGTTATCGTCCTTGGCCATTGTTCTCCTTCATCGGAATTCTCATAAAACAGTTTGTGTCAGACCTGGTCGGTGATCAGTTCGACTTGGCGGTGATCCACACCGTCAGGGCAACGATGGACCCAAGACCGAAGATCCAGAGGAAAAGACCTTCCGAGACCGGTCCGAGGGCGCCCAGAGCGAATCCACCGGGGGACGGGTTGTTGTCCAGATACTTGAGGTACGTGATGATGTCCCGCTTGCTCTCCGGGGAAATGTTCATGTCGTTGAACACGGGCATGTTCTGCGGGCCGGTGACCATGGCCTCGTAGATGTGCTTCTCCGTAACCCCGGCCAGGGCAGGCGCATACTTGCCCTGAGTGAGGGCACCACCGGCGCCGGCGACGTTGTGGCACATCGCGCAGTTGATGCGGAACAACTCGGCGCCCTTGGCGGCATCGCCGTCGGCGTCGAGGAGAGACGGATCCGGAAGTGCCGGACCCGGCGCGAGGGACGCCACGTAAGCGGCGAGGGATACGATCTGCTCGTCTGTGAACTGGACGGCCTTCTTCTCAGCCTGCGGTCCGTTCAACTGCATCGGCATGCGTCCGGTGCCCACCTGGAAGTCGACCGATGCAGCGCCGACGCCGATCAGGCTGGGGCCAGCATTGGTGCCCGCTGCTTTCAATCCGTGACAGGTGGCGCAGTTGGCCGCGAAGAGTTTCTGCCCTTCGCCGACGGTCTGCTGCGACGCAGCGTTCGTCTCCGCACTGGCACTGCTCGTGCTGAAAGCCGCGTATGCGCCTCCGGTGAAGAGGAGTCCGATCGCGATGAGGGCGACGCTGGCAAGTGGGCTGCGACGGCCCGCTTTGCGACCGTCGGACTGCTTCGGTGTGCTAATCGTGGTCATACGTGGTGTCCACTCCGACTTTCTATTTAAGAACGTAAATGACGAGGAACAGCCCGATCCAGACAACGTCGACGAAGTGCCAGTAGTACGACACGACGATGGCGCTCGTTGCTTCCTTGTGACCGAAGTTCTTGACCGCGAAGGCGCGCCCGATGACGAGCAGGAACGCGATCAGGCCGGCAGTCACGTGAATACCGTGGAAACCGGTGGTGAGGTAAAATGCGGATCCGTACGCGTTGCTGGTAAGCGAGACGCCCTCGGAAACGAGAGTCGCGTACTCGAAGACCTGACCGGACACGAATATGGCCCCGAGGGCGTAGGTGAGGAAGAACCACTCGACCATGCCCCACTGGCTCGGTTTCCATCCGGTCGAACGCGATTGCAGGCGTTCTGCCGCAAACACTCCGAACTGGCAGGTCACCGAAGAGGACACGAGGATCAGCGTGTTCACAAGGGCGAATCCGAAGCCGTGCTTCTCCGTCTCGAATAACCACAATTCAGGCGACGTCGACCGCAGCGTGAAGTAGATGGCGAAGAGCCCGGCGAAGAACATGACTTCGCTGCCCAACCAGACGATAGTGCCAACAGCCACGCTGTTGGGCCGGTTAACAACGGGCGCATTGACCGTGTAAGTAATTGATGGACTCGTCACTCTTCCATTATGGCCGATTTGCGTATCGGTTATTGTCATCGGGGCGGACCTGTCGCTCAATTACCGGAATGACTACCTGATTGGAACAAACGCGCCCCGGGAAGCGAATTCGGGACAGATCGTCGATCTCGCTAAAATCTATCCATGCTTGAAATTCAGTCCTGGCCAAACGTCCTCAGTGCTCTGCTTTCGGGGGAGGACCTCAGCGTCTCCGATGCCGCGTGGAGCATGGAGCAGGTCATGCTGGGGGAGGCAACTCCGGCGCAGCTGGCCGGCTTCCTCGTAGCTCTGCGCGCCAAGGGCGAAACCGTGGACGAAATCGTCGGGTTTCGGGATGCGATCCTCGACCATGCCGTACCGCTGGCGGTGAACCCGATGGCCCTGGACATCGTCGGCACTGGTGGGGATCGGTTCGGCACCGTCAACATCTCGACGATGGCCTCCATCGTCTGCGCCGGGGTCGGCGTTCCCGTGATCAAACACGGGAATCGAGCCTCAAGCTCGGCATCCGGTTCGTCGGACGTGCTTGCTGCCCTCGGCATTGACCTGACGCTGTCTGCCGACAGGGTTGCTGCCATTCTGGATACGGCCGGGATCACCTTCGCCTTCGCTGCCGCTTTTCACCCGGGGTTCCGTCATGCAGCGCTTGCGCGCAAGGAGCTCGGCATCCCAACAGTGTTCAACTACCTCGGCCCGTTGTGCAATCCGGCCCGTCCCGAGGCGTCAGCAGTGGGAGTCGCAAACCTGGACCGAGTTCCGCTCATCGTGGGTGTATTCCAGACACGCGGGGCGACGGCCCTGGTCTTCCGCGGTGACGACGGTCTCGATGAGCTGACCACGACGGGCCACAGCCATGTCTGGGAGGTGTCGCGGGGCCTCGTGACGGAGCACGACATCGATCCGCGTGACCTGGGAATCCGACGGGCCTCGATCAATGAGCTCGTTGGCGGGGACGCTGAGCACAATGCGGCCGTCGTTCATTCAGTGCTGGCCGGTGAGGTCGGTGCGGTGCGTGACATCGTCCTGCTGAACGCGGCCGCCGGCCTGGTCGCGTTTGACCTTGCAAACGATCCCGCGCAGTCTCAAGTCAATATTATCGAGCGCTTTCGCACTAAAATGATTGTGGCCGCGGAGGCAGTCGACTCCGGTGCGGCCACGGCCAAGCTCGCTGAGTGGGTCGCGGCCAGTCGGGTGTGACCCGGCTGGCCCAGACAAAACGAGACGAGCTAGACGACGTCTTCGTCAACCCAGCCGAACGTCTTGGTAACGGCCTTCTTCCAGTTGCGCATCTGTCGGTTCGGCTCTTCTTCGCCCATTTGCGGGGTCCACCGGCTGTCCTCCTGCCAGTTGGCCCGCAGTTCGTCAAGGTCACCCCAGAACCCGACCGCCAGTCCGGCGGCGTACGCGGCGCCGAGAGCCGTGGTTTCGGCCACGACCGGTCGCACCACTAGCACGCCGATGATGTCGGCCTGGAACTGTATCAGCGTGTTGTTGCCGATCATGCGCCCGTCAACCTTCAGCTCGGTCAATGGAACACCCGAGTCGGCGTTGACCGCGTCCAGGACCTTCCGGGTCTGAAACGCGGTCGCCTCGAGGGCGGCGCGGGAGATGTGGCCCTTGTCCACGAATCGGGTCAGGCCGACGAGGGCATCACGGGCGTCCGAGCGCCAGTACGGCGCGAAGAGTCCGGAGAAGGCGGGCACGAAGTAGGCGCCGCCATTGTCATCGACCGTTTTGGCAAGCGTCTCGATTTCCTCGGGGGTACTGATCATTCCCAGATTGTCTCGCAGCCTCTGCACGAGGGAGCCGGTGACCGCGATGGAGCCCTCCAGCGCATAGTGGGGTTCGGCGTCGCCGAGCTTGTAGCCGAGCGTGGTGAGCAAACCGTTCTTGGAGTGGATGATATCGGTGCCCGTGTTGAAGATCAGGAAGTTACCGGTGCCGTTGGTATTCTTCGCCACACCTTGGTCGAAGGCCGGCAATGGCCGCTCGCGATGCCGTAGACCTCGGACGAGGAACGAATCTCGGGCAGCATCGACTTGGGTACCCCGAAGGCGGCGAGGATGTCGTCGTCCCATTGCAGAGTCTCGAGATCCATGAACATGGTGCGGCTGGCGTTGGTCACGTCCGTCGCCTGCACGCGCCTTCGAGACCGCCGGTCAGGTTCCACAGCACCCAGGAGTCCGTCGTGCCGAACATCAGATCGCCGGCTTCGGCCTTGTGCGCGCGTCGTGCACGTTCTCGAGAATCCAGACGATCTTCGTTCCGGAGAAGTACGTCGCCCGGGGGGAGCCCCACCTGGGCCTTGAACCGTTCGACTCCGCCGTCGGTGGCGAGACGGTCCACGATGGGCTGGGTGCGGGTATCTCACCAGACAATCGCGTTGTGGACGGGCAGCTCGGTGCGGCGGTCCGAGACCACTGCGGTCTCATGCTGGTTGGTGATTCCCACGGCCTCGATGTCATACCGAGTCAGGTTCAACTTGGACAAAGCCTGGCCGATCACTTCACGGGTGTTGTCCCAAATTTCCATCGGGTCGTGCTCGACCCAGCCGGCCCGGGGGAAGATCTGCTCGTGCTCGTGCTCGAGCTGACCGATCGCGATCACCGAGCCTGCTTTGTCGAAGATGATCGCTCGGGAACTCGTGGTTCCCTGGTTGATTGCGATGACGTACTCGGCCTTGAAATACCTCCTTGGATTGCGAGAATCGGTGCTTGACGCGGCGCACGCCGCTGCGTGAAGCCACACAGTGCGGGCCGATTCAATGACTGAACCAGCCCGCGGGAAGGATTACGTGAGGACGGGCAATAGGAACAGGGAAGCCCATCCGGCGAGCATGCCGCCAATGACCGGACCCACGACAGGAACCCAGGAATATGCCCAATCAGACGTTCCCTTGCCCTTGATCGGCAGGACGAAGTGCGCGATGCGGGGCCCCAGGTCACGAGCCGGGTTGATGGCGTATCCGGTCGGCCCACCGAGCGAGGTGCCGATGACGATAACAAGCAGCGCGACGGGCAGTGCGCCGAGCGCGGCCAGTCCGCCACTCTCGCCCTGGCGCCCGCCACCGAAAGCCAGAACGACGAAGACAAGCACGAATGTGCCGATGATCTCGGTTGTCAGGTTCCAGCCGTAGGAGCGGATGGCCGGACCGGTCGAGAAGACGCCGAGTTTGTTGGCGGAGTTGGGCTCAGCGTCGAAGTGCTGTTTGTAGGCCAGCCAGCAAAAGACGGCTCCGACGAAGGCGCCGAGGAACTGACCCGCGATGTAGGTGAGGACAGACAGGAAGTTCACGGGAACGCCCGAACCGAACTCCGTTGCACCCGATGTCACCAGGCCGAGGGTGACTGCCGGGTTGAGGTGTGCGCCAGAATTGTAGGCGACGATGACGCCGGCGAAGACCGCGAAACCCCACCCGATGGTGACCATGAGGAATCCGCCGCCAAGGCCCTTGTTCTTGGCCAGCGCGACGTTGGCGACCACACCGGTTCCGAGGAGGACGAGTATCCCCGTGCCCAGCACTTCCGATAAGAATACGACTCCAATATTGTCCACGTTGACCTTTCTTGGTGAGGCTGGAGATGCCGGAGCAACCCTGAGCGGTGAGCGATCGGCGTTACCATAGCGCGGCGATTAACGCAGCGGAATGGGCCGGTGGACGCGTAATTCACCGCCCCTTACCGGCAGCGAGGGCAGCGCGTAGGTTGAGCCTGGAGTGCACAGCGCTCCACAACAGCCCGTCGACGGGCCGTCCAACCACCTCGATCGAAGGAAGAGACATGAAGAAACTCGTCAATAATCCCAAGAACGTCGTCGCTGAGGCCGTGGCTGGGTTCGGCGCGGCCCACGCCGATATCGTCCGGATTTCGACGGAACCGATCTACATCGTGCGCACGGAAGCTCCCGTTGCCGGGAAAGTGGGTCTGGTCAGCGGAGGAGGAAGCGGACACGAGCCACTTCACGGTGGGTTCGTCGGGTTCGGGATGCTGGACGCAGCCGTACCAGGGGCCGTTTTCACCTCACCGACACCCGACCCGATCCTCGCCGCGACGAAGGCGGTCGATGGGGGAGCGGGGGTGCTCCACATCGTCAAGAACTACACCGGGGACGTCTTGAATTTCGAGACCGCCGCCGACCTCGCCGCCGCGGACGGAATCGAGGTCCGCTCGGTGATCGTCAACGACGACGTCGCCGTGAAGGACTCGCTGTACACGGCCGGGCGACGTGGTGTGGCCGGAACGGTCCTGGTCGAGAAGATCGCTGGAGCGTCGGCTGAGCGCGGAGACGCCCTGGAGACCGTCGCCGCGATCGCAGAGAGGGTCATCTCCGGTGTGCGTTCGATGGGTGTGGCGCTGACGCCGTGCGTTGTTCCCCACGCCGGGGAAGGCAGCTTCACGCTCGCCGACGATGAGATCGAGATCGGGATCGGCATCCACGGCGAGCCGGGGCGCGCGCGCATCAAGCTGGAGCCGGCCGACGCCATCGTCGACCGGCTCCTCGGCCCTATCCTTGAGGACATCCCGTTCGTAGCCGGGGACAAGGTGCTTCTCTTCGTCAACGGAATGGGCGGCACACCGCAAATCGAGCTGTACATCGTGTTTCGACGGGCCGCCGAGGTGTTGGCCGAACAGGAGATCGAAGTATCCAGGACACTCGTCGGGAACTATACGACGTCTCTCGAGATGCAGGGAACATCCATCACCGTGCTGAAACTCGATGCCGAATTGACTGCCCTGTGGGATGCGCCGGTCCAGACGGCAGCGCTACGGTGGGGACGATAGGCCGGTAGAAGGAGATCCAATGAATTTAGACGGCACGTGGGCGAAAGCCTGGATCAGGACCAGTGCGGCGGTAATGAATGAGCACCGTGTGGAATTGATTGATCTGGACCGTGAAATCGGCGATGGTGATCATGGCGAAAACATGGACCGCGGTTTCCAGGCGGTGCTGTTGAAACTCGATGACCTTGCGTCCGAGGCGAACCCCGGGGACGTCTTCAAACTCGTCGCAACCACGTTGATCTCAACCGTGGGCGGTGCGGCGGGTCCACTGTACGGAACAGCGTTCCTCAAGGCGGCCGTGGCCATCTCCGGCTCGGCTGACCTTGACGGGGCCGCTCTAGTCGCACTCCTGGCGGCCGCGCGAGACGGCATCGTCCTGCGCGGCAAGGCGGAGTCCGGAGACAAGACCATGGTCGATGCCTGGACTCCGGCGGTCGACGCCGCCGAAGCAGCCCGTGCCGACGGTGCGAACGACCTGGCGATTTTGATGGCGGCGGCAGCTGCTGCCGAGGCAGGGGCAGAGGCGACGGAACCCTGGGTTGCGCGCAAGGGACGGGCTAGCTACCTCGGCGAACGGGCCATCGGTCACCGCGACCCGGGAGCGCAGTCTTCGGCCCTGCTGTTGCGAGCAGCTGCCGACACCGCAGCGACCGCTTGAAATGACCGCCACAGAGGGGCTTGTCGGCCTCGTTTTCATCTCCCACAGCTCGAAGATCGCCGACGGTCTCCTCGATCTGGCAACCCAGATGGCACCCCAAACGAGGATGGTCCCGGCCGGTGGGACAGACGACGGGGGTATCGGCACGAGCTTCACGAAGGTGGTCAGCGGCATTGCACAGGCTGACGCCGGCGCCGGCGTCGTGCTCCTCTGCGACCTGGGCTCCGCGATCCTGACGGCCGAAACCGCGTTGGATTTCCTCGGAGACGCGGCGCGTGCCCGAGTACGAATCGTGGATGCGCCTCTGGTCGAGGGTGGTGTGGCTGCGGCCGTCGCCGCTGAGATTGGGGGAGACATCGAGTCTGTCGTGCGGGCCGCGCAATCCGCAGCCGGGGCCGTCTCCGCACCTGGGGCGGAACCAGCGCTGCCGCCGGTGGTCACTCGAACCGTTACCCTGGTGAACAAGGATGGTCTGCATGCCCGACCGGCTGCTGACTTCGTGAAGCTCGCCAGTACGTTCGAGGCACGAGTCACCGTGAACGGCAGGGATGCATCCAGTCTGCTCGCCGTGATGTCACTCGGACTCATCCGCGGCATGACCGCGAAGATCTCCTCCTCGGATGAGGCCGGAGCGGCAGCCGTAGCCGCTCTGGGAGACCTTCTGGAATCGGGTTTCGGAGAAGAATAGACGCAAAGCACACACACCTGGTCGATTTTGCAACTCGGCGTAGTCTGAGCGCATGGTCAAAGACAGGAAACCGCCGGTGAGCAGTCCTACTCGTCACTCCGACCGAGTGGACCCGCGATTCGCGGATACGGACGTGCCGACCGATCTAAAGGAATGCCCGGTCTGTGGGCAGACCATGCGTGCACATTTGATCGAGCGCGGCGCCCATGACACTATCCTTACGTGCCCCGTGCCGCATCCGGGCGCGTGGGACCGGGACGCGTTCCTGCCCGTGAACGAATTCGGGATGGTCCAGCGCCCGCACGAACCGGAGAACACCGACAAGGAAATCGACCGCCCAGAATGAGTCCGGCGGCGGCGGTTCGGCTGACTGTCGCCGAATGTCTGCACAAGGGTCCTAATCCACCGCTGGACACACTCGGGCACGATGCGGGACGTTTCGGAAGTGATCCTATGCCTCTCGTGGTCAGGCGAAAGCGTCGTCTGTGCTGACATAATGTGCATTATCGGTCAACCAGTAGAGAGGTCTGGACGTGTTGGCCGGACTCGACTACTTTGTGCGACACGGCACGTTCCCAGAATCCAAGAGGCAGCTGAAATGCCCACTACCGTTACGGCCTTCGATCTGTCGTTGGATTAGAGACCGCTCAGCACGTCAGAAATCACCGGTGTGCGCCTGGCCATCGCTGGCACCGGCCTGCTGGCCCTGGTCGTCGGCATCCTGATCCTGTCCTGGCCGGACGCCACCGTCGCCTCCCTCGGGATCCTGTGCGGCCTGTACTTCTTGATCAGCGGCATCGTTCACGTAGGCCGAGGATTATTCACACAGGGTGCGTCCGGCGGTAGCCGGGTTGTGAACATCCTGCTCGGCGTGCTGCTGATCGTCGGCGGTATCGTGGCAATCAGAAACCCTCTGGACACCCTGGCCGTGCTCGGGATGCTTATCGGGATCTCCTGGATCGTGGAAGGTGTGGCCGGATTGGTCGAGACGGCTCCGGACTCCAGCAGGTGGTTCGGTGCGGTCTTCGGCGCCATCGCCGTCGTGGCCGGCGTCGTGGTGCTCTTCTCCCCCGTCGAGTCGGTCACCATTCTGGCCACGATCGGTGGAGTGTTCCTCGTTCTGTCCGGGATCATCCAACTGGCGCAGGCCTTCACGTTCGGCCGGGGTCGGCCGGCGACACTCGATACGGCGAAGCGGCACGGAGCGGCCGCACAGCATTCGCCAGGCCGCACTGCACGTGCTGCCCGCGACGTCAGTTTCGACTGGCGGCTTCGCCGACGTAGTCCGCGATGTCCCCGACGTACCTGGTGTTGTTCTCCGGCACGGCCTCGACGGCCGCCAACGCAACCTCGGCGCCGAATTCGCTGACGTTGTACAGCCGGCCGGCGGCATCCTTACGCGCGGTCATGGTGCCCGGGCTGGCTCGCTCGAGCAGGACGGCGGTGACCGTGCCCTCGATGATGTCGCCGGAGACAACGACGAAACCGATGCCGGCCTCGGCGAACTCGGGGATGAGGGCGCGCAGTGCGTCCTCGCCGGCGCGCTTGCTCCGGGCGACCGGCTCGTATTCGGCCATGGTGGTCGTGGTCTCGACGAAGTGGGCCTGGTGGCTGGTGACGAACACCACGCGGGCACCCGGAGCCAGCAAGGGCCGTGCCGCGTGCAGCAGGTTGACCTGGGCGTCCCGGTTCAGCTGCATGGCGTAATCCTCGGCCATGCCGCTTTCCATGCCACCGGAGGCGTTCATGACGAGGATGTCGAGGCCGCCGAACTCCGCGCGGATGGTTTCGAACATGGACTCGACGGATGCAGCATCCGTCAGATCTGCGCCGACCGTGATTGCCGTGCCACCTGCGGCGCGGATCGCATCGGCGACCTTGATCGCCCGTGCCTCCTTGTTGCGGAAGTTGATCGCGACGCTGGCGCCCGCCTCGGCGAGGAGGCCGACGGTGGCCGCTCCGACACCACGGGACGACCCCGTGACCAGGGCGCGTTTGCCGGTGAGAGAGCCGGCGTCGAGGGGATTTTTGGGTGCAGTAGTCACAACGCCCAACCCTACCAACATGAGCGGCGGGGCTCAGCCTCGGCCAGTCTCGACTCCGGCCAACGAGCAGGTGATAGCTTCGACAGGGAAACGTCACGTGAGAGGCTACAAAATTGATGGCTGACCTGACCGACTATTTGTGGATCGTGTGGCTCGTCTTCATCCTCGTCTGTGTGATCATCGAGCTGCTGTCTCTCGAGTTCACCTTTCTGATGATTGCTGTCGGCAGCCTGGCCGGCCTGGGGGCGAACCTGCTGGGAGCCGTGTGGTGGCTCCAGATCGTCACGGCCGCCGTGGTATCCGTGCTTCTCATCCTGCTCATACGCCCGGTTCTCCTGCGGCTGATGAGGAAGGGTGCCGATCACACACCGAGCAATGTCGCCGCACTGCTCGGCATGACCGCACAAGTACTGTCCACCGTTCGCCCCTCTGGTGGAATGGTCAAACTGGCCAACGGCGAAACCTGGACAGCCCGCCTCTCCCCCGACACCGACACCGACACGCAATCCGCCGAACCCGGTGAGATTGTTCGCGTGACCGCGATCGAAGGCTCCACCGCCGTCGTTCTACCCTCGGAAAGGAACATCACATAGTGCTCTCCACCGGTGAATTCATTGGGCAAATCTTCATTGCCGCCCTCCTCTTGCTACTCGGGGTGTTCGTCGTCGTCGTTCTGGTCCGGGCCATCAAGATCATCCCGCAGGCCAACGCCGGCGTCGTCGAGCGTCTGGGCAAGTATCACAAGACGCTCGAGCCGGGCCTGAACATCCTGGTTCCCTTCATCGACCGGGTGCGACCCTTGCTGGACATGCGCGAACAGGTCGTTTCCTTCCCCCCGCAGCCGGTGATCACGGAGGACAATCTCGTGGTGTCCATTGACACCGTGGTCTATTTTCAGGTCACGGATGCACGTGCCGCCACCTACGAAATCGCGAATTACCTGGGCGCGGTCGAGCAGCTCACGACGACGACCCTGCGCAATGTGGTCGGTGGCCTCAACCTTGAAGAGGCGCTGACCAGCCGCGACAATATCAACGGGCAGCTGCGGATCGTGCTGGACGAGGCGACCGGCAAGTGGGGTATCCGAGTCGGACGGGTGGAGCTGAAGGCGATCGACCCGCCCCTGTCCATCCAGGATTCGATGGAGAAGCAGATGCGCGCCGAGCGTGACCGCCGCGCGGTCATCCTGACCGCCGAGGGCACGAAGCAGTCGGCGATTCTGACGGCCGAGGGAGCTCGGCAGGCAGCCATCCTGTCGGCGGAGGGTGACGCGAAGGCAGCCGTTCTGCGCGCCCAGGGTGAGGCGGAGGCCATCACCACGGTATTCAGGGCGATCCACGACGGTGACCCGGATCCGAAGCTCCTGGCCTATCAGTACCTTCTGACCCTCCCCAAGCTCGCGGAGGGCAGTGCGAACAAGTTGTGGATCGTGCCCAGCGAACTCACCGCCGCGATGAACGGCATCGGGGCGGCGTTCGGCCATGCCGTCGGCGGCTCGGCCGCCCCCGCGCCGACCGGGCAGGCCGCGCAGACCGGGCAGGCCGCGCAG
>NZ_PJJU01000035.1:0-55533 GCF_002929635.1 Cryobacterium sp. M25
CACCGGCACCGGCACCGGCACCGGCACCGGGCATAACCGCCGCGGAACACTCCAATCCGCGGACCTTCAGCGCCCACGGTCATTGGGCACACTCATCTGGCCGGGGAGGGGTCAGTTGGTGAGGGACTATTTGAGGATGAAGAACTGGTCCGCGATCTCGACCCGGGAACCACGCGGCACCAGATAGCGCCGGCCGGGTTCGCAGCGCACCGCCACCGCATCCGGGCGACGGATGATGGTGCCATTGCCCGAGTACCGGTCACTGACCCAGAACTCGCCGTCGTGCTGGCCGAACTCGAGGTGGCTCTTCGACACCGAACGGCCGAGGTCGTTGATCTGCACCAGGATGTCGACGCGTTCGGTCGGCTGGGGCAGCGGCCGGCGACCGATCAGGCCGGTGCCGAGGGCCGAGATCGTCTCCCCCGTGCTGAACTGGAGCACGAACAGGGACGCGGTAGGGGCGGGGGCGGGTTCCGGAGCCTGGAGCGGCACTGGGGCGGGAGCCTCGACCGGGGCGGACACGACCGGCACCTCGACCGGAGCCGACACGACCGGCACCTCGACCGGGGCGGACACGACCGGCACCGACACGACCGGCACCGAGATCACGGAGCGCCGACGGAGCGGCAGGATGACCGTTGTGTCGCTGGGCCGCGGGTCCGGTCGCTTCCGGGTTAGCGGGGTGGCCGTGCTCGAGCTGCCGCATTCGCCGCAGAACATGGCGCCGACGGGAAGCTGCGCACCGCAGATCAGACAGTTCATGGGCGGGCTCCTCCCGGTGCAGGGCCGCTCCCGCTCGGGGCAGTTCGGCGAACGGATTCCCCTCCAGCGTACCGACCCAGCGAACGCAACGACACGAGGGCCCGAAGCCGATCGGTGCGCCTGCTCCCCGCGTTGAGCGAGCGACGCAGGTCGGTGACCGCGGTCCACACGTCCTCGGCGGCGGCATTGCCCGGCCGTTCCGGGGAGAACACGGCACGGTCAACGGCGACCGCCAGTGTCAGAGGTTCCGCTCCCGGCACCAGCGCGGCCAGTTCCGTGCGGGTGGCCCCCACCGGAACATCGATGCCATGGTCCACGGCGGCGTCGGTGAATTCTCGCCAGCCGCCCCGAATCCGGTCGAGCGGTGTGGACCGGGTGCGGCGCAGCTGCCGCCTGCGTGCTTTGGCCAGGGCGATCAGCAGGAGGGGCGAGATCAGCACGCCGAGACCGAGGAGCGTCCAGGCGGCGATGGTCGCCGCGGCGAGCAGGAAGACCAGCAGCGGGTTGAGCGGTTCCGGCGGGTCGTCGCTGGTGCTCTCCGGCGGGGCTGGCTCGCGCAGTTCCACCGGGTCGGGGAGGGCCGGGGGCACAACCGACTGCGGCCGGGAAACCACCGACGGGTCATCGGGGGCCCGAGCCGGGATGTCCCGCACGGCCGGGTTCGGATCGATCGTGGCCCAGCCCTCGGTGGAGGAAACCTCAATCCACGCCGAGATGTCGGAACCGACGATGGGGACCGCCTCGGCCCCGGAGGCGGCCTCGGCGCCGGCGGCCGCCTGCGGCACGAAGCCGATGACGACCCGGGCCGGGAAGCCGAGCCGGCGCGCCATCAGGGCCGCGGCCACGGCGTATTGCTCGGCGTCACCGAGCATGGGCTGGTCGGTGAACAGCTCGCTGATGCGGTCGGCGCCGTGCCCGGACCGGCTCGCCGGTTCGTCCGGGAGGATGCCGTGGCTGATGTAACCATCCGTTTTCAGGCCGTCGAGCATGGCCTGCAGCTGCACACCGGGCGGGTCGCCGGCTTGCACGTAGCGGGCGAGCGCCTGTTCGACCTCGTCCGGCAGAACAGCGGGCGCAGGCAGCACGGCGCTGCCGGGGCGCAGGTCGGCCAGGCTGTCCGGTGACCGCGGGATGACGCCCACGCTCTGGTAACCATCGCCCCGGACCAGCCCGGTGAGCACCGCGGCCGTGCCGCTGTTGTCGTTGTAAGAGAAGGAGTCGGAGCGCAGGATCCGGGTGGGGCCGTTGAACGTGATGCGTTCGAGCTGGCCGGCGCCGGGCACCCAGACGCCGGTGTAGCCCTCGACGGTCACCGTGAGGGTGGCCGGGTCGCCGTCGACCAGGGACTGGTCGAGACGGTCCGGCAGCCGGGTGAAGGAGCCGGACGCGCTGCTGACCTGGTCGCTGCCGACCGAGTAGACGATCCCGTCGTAGCTGTCCAGGGTGGCCAAGCGGAGGCGGCCGCCGCTCGGGAGGCCGGTCACCTCGAGGAGCACCGCATCCGCCCGTCCGGCCTGCAGGTAACCGCGGAATTCGCTCAGCGGGCTCGGGTAGGCCCGAGGGTCGAACGGCTGCTGCACCCGAGCGCGCAGCACGTCGCGCGGCACGTCGGCCGGCAGCACGACCGCGGCCCCGGTTCCGGCGGCGATCGCCACCGCCACGATCACGGCTGCGCTGACCAGCCCGCGGGCCGCCGCGAGCCGCCGGTCGGACGACGACGCCGTGCTGCGGCGGGATTGCTGCAGGGCGAGCCGCACGCCGGAACGGCGGCGCATCCAGCGAAACCAGAGCAGCCAGAACAGGAGCACGACGAAGAGGCCGAGACCGGTTCCGATCGGCATGGTCGCGACCGTCGGGCCCAGCACGATGCCGCTGACGAACAGGATGGCGGGGGCCAGTGTGCCGAGCTCGCCGACCGGGGCGCGGAGGGCGACCGACAGCCCGATCACGGTGCTGAGCAGCACCAGGATGAAGGCGGGCACGAGCAGCGCCTGATAGGAACCGACCGGAAGCACGATGGTGACGAGCTGTTTCCAGCTCAGCGCGGTCGCGGCCAGCAGGTCGAGCAGGCCGTCCGGGGTGGGCAGGATGCCGCGCACCGCCCGACCGGGAACGGCCAGTGGCACCCCGGCGAGTAGGTAGAGCCCCACGGTGGAAAGCGCCACCAGCCAGGTGCCCCAGCGAAACAGCGCCCCCAGTATGGCGACGACGGTACCCAGCCCGAAGGTGACGCCGACCAGCACGATGAACTCGCGGCTCTGATAGGCCGGCCAGAGCGAGGCGCTCGCGATCAGGGTCGCCAGGAGCAGCCCGACGGTGTTGCCGACGATGAAGTGCCAGTCCAGAAGGATGCCGCGGACCGCCATCCCGCCTCGGCGCGCGCCGCCCCTCCTCATCCCCCGCGCGCTCATGCCGCCTTCGTTCGGGCGAGACTGTGCTGCAGGTCGTCGAGGTAGCCGATGGTGAGCACGCTCAGGTCGGCCACGCGGCGGAGGCTGGGGACGGTCTCCGGGGCGCAGATCACGGCGACCACGTCGACGCCGGCCGGGAAACGGCTGGCGGCCGTGCGCACCTGGGTGAGGGTGGTGGCCGACCCGCACACCAGGAAGGCCACCGAGATGCCGGCCACGGTGTCCGCTGCGGCCCTGGCCAGCTCGCTGACCGGCAGGGCGGCCAGGGAGCGTTCCACGCCGCTGAGATCGTCGAGCAGCCGGGTGCGGGTGAGGGTGCTCAGCGGACGGAGTCCCGGCATCCGTCGTCGGCTGGAGTCCGGCGGCACCGCACTGGCGACAACGGAGACCGTGCGCGCGTCGCGGATGGCCCGCACCCCCAGGCTGCCGGCGACGCTGACGGCCATCTCGAATTCGTCCTCGCCGGCATAGTCGGACTGCGCCAGGCTGAGAGCGACCATGAGGTGGCTGCGGCGGGATTCCTCGAACTGGCGCACCATGTAGCGGCCGGTCTTCGCGGTGCTCTTCCAGTGGATGGTGCGCCGCTCATCCCCGGGCACGTATTCGCGCAGCGCGTGGAACGAGACGTCGCTGTTGGTCAGGTCACGGGTGGGATTGCCCTCAAGGTCGCGGATGAAGCCCGTGCTCATGCTCGGGATCGAGACCGTGCGCGGGTGCACGAACAGCGAGACCTGTTCGGCCCAGACGATCTCCCGGCGCAGTAGCCCGATCGGGTCGGCGCGCGCCGTCCGCACCGGACCGATCGGGATCACGCCGCGTCTGCGGGTCGGCACGATGAAGACGTCCGAGAAGTCCTCGCCGCGGGCGAGGCTTGGCATCGAGAATTCGGCCAGCCCGGAGCCGACCGGCACCTCGACGCCCACGCCCGGCACCCTCCGGCGGGTCGGGTTCCGCACGCTCACCTGGCCGGGCACCCGCTCCCCCACGACCACCCGATCCACGGGCAGGTGCAGGTGGATCTCGAACGCGTTCCGACCGATCAGGAAACAGGATGCCGCCACCAGGAGCACGAGCCCGGCCCAGCCGATCACGATCAGCTCGGTCCAGCCCAGCGCATAGCCGAACAGGAACGAGACCCCCACGACCGCCAGGACGGCCCAGCCGAGCGGGGTGACCACGGACAAGACCGCACGCAGGGCGCCGGCGACACGAGCACCGCATTCCAACCCGAACCGGACTCCCGCCGCGACGAAGTCGGCCAGCCGGCCGTCACCGGAGACTGCGACCGGCGAAGTAGCGGGCGGCGCGGGCGCGAGCAGCGCAGGCGCGGTAGCTGTGCCTGCGCCCGGACCCGGCACGATCTGCGTCACGCAGCCTGCCTGTCGCTGGGCGGCGGAGTCTCGATCAGCACCCGGGCGATCACACTGGAGGCGGTGACGCCGTCGAATTCGGCTTCGGGGTCGAGCACGAGCCGGTGCGCGAGCACGGCGTCAGCCAGCTCCTTGATGTCGTCGGGCACCACGTAGTGGCGGCCGTTCGCGGCGGCGAGGGTCTTCGCGGTGCGGATCAGCGCGAGCGCCCCGCGCACGCTGACGCCCAGACGTACCTCGGAGCTCGTGCGGGTGCCGTCGATCAGTCGCGCCACGTAGTCGTTGATGGTGGCGTCGACGTAGACGGTGCGGGCCAGGGCGGCGAGTTCGACGACGGTCGCCGCGGACACCACCGGAGGCACGGTCACCTCGTGCGCGCGCTGCCCGGCACCTTCGAGGATGCGAATGGTCGAGGCGTGGTCCGGGTAGCCGATGGAGGCCTTCATGATGAATCGGTCCAACTGCGCCTCGGGTAGCCGGTATGTGCCGGCCTGCTCGATCGGGTTCTGGGTGGCGATCACCATGAACGGGGCCGCCACCGGGTGGGTGACGCCGTCGGCGGTGATCTGACCCTCCTCCATCACCTCGAGCAGCGCGGCCTGGGTCTTCGGGCTGGCCCGGTTGATCTCGTCGGCCAGCACGATGTTGGCGAAGACCGGCCCGCGGTGGAATTCGAACGCCCCGCTGCGCTGGTCGTAGATGCTCACTCCGGTGATGTCGCCCGGCAGCAGGTCGGGGGTGAACTGCACCCGGTTGCTGGTACCACGCACGCTCTGTGCGATGGCGCGCGCGAGCGAGGTCTTGCCGGTGCCGGGCACATCCTCGAGCAGCAGGTGTCCGCCGCTGAGAAGCGCGGTGAACGACATCCGGATGACGTGGTGCTTGCCCAGCAGCACCTGCTCGACCCCGGTCACCAGTCGGTCGAAAACGTCGGCGAACTGGGCCGCCTGCTCCGCGGTCATCGTCATGGGGTGATCACTTTCGTTGGTTCACGGCGCATAGGTATAGGTCTGATTATTCACGGTCAGCGCCAGAAGCACGGCGCCGGCCGGCGGGGGCGGCGCGTCGGTGCCGAACCTGCAGGTGTTCGGGGAGTCGGCATCCCGCGGGGTCACCGTGGCGTCGCCGGGCACCGAGCAGCTGTAGGCGGCGGGAAGGCCGTTGTTCTGAGGCCCGTTGGTCCAGCTGATGACTCCGGTGGCCGGGTCGTAGGCAAGCCCGGTCACGGTGAAGCTGACGGAGGCCTCGGGCGCGGTCAGCGTGCCCGACCACGGCCCGCACGAGCCCCAGTCGGTACAGGCCGAAACCTGATAACGCACAATCTCACCGAACGGGAGACTCAGAAGTTCGCGCGGCCAGCCGGCCCCGCTGAAGACGACCTCGGATCTCGGAACGAACCCGCCGGAGCC
Source organism: Cryobacterium sp. M25 (assembly GCF_002929635.1). Taxonomy (NCBI): domain Bacteria; kingdom Bacillati; phylum Actinomycetota; class Actinomycetes; order Micrococcales; family Microbacteriaceae; genus Cryobacterium; species Cryobacterium sp. M25. The sequence goes on from NZ_PJJU01000035.1 coordinate 5,953, forward strand.
GTCGACCGCGCGCAGCCGGTAGTCCCGGATGCCCGCACTCGGGTTGATCCCGTCGACGCGCAGATCCCAGGCATCGCCCCGCGCCGCCATGGTGCTCTGCACATCGGTGACCGGTCCGGGCGCCGGGCGCACGAGAACGCTCGCCACCGCCGTCGGGGCGCAGCCGGCCTTGTTGTACCCCCAGACGGCGAAGTAGTAGCGGCCGTTGTCCGCGAGGAGGCTGTCGAACACGGTGCTGTTCGCGTCGCCGCCGAGCGCCTTCTGCTGGGCGACGATGCCGCCCTCTGTCGGTGGCTGAAGCTCCCCCGACGCGGACACCGTGCACGCCTGCGCACCCGTCGGAACCTGATCTTCGCGCAGCCGCTGCACGAAGTAGCCGCCGATGAGGGCGCCGCGGCCGTCAAACCCGTCCCACGTCACGGTCACCGCTCCGGCGGCGTCGGCCGCGCTGGCCGTGATCGCGCCGGCGCGGGCCGGGCCGAACGGCGTCGCACTCCCGGCCGCGCTGTTCCAACCGGCCAGGGCCGGGTAGGCGTCGTTGCGGGCGCTGACCGTGAAGGGGGTGTTCACGCCGTTAACGAGGCCCATCACGTCGACGGAGCAGGTTCCCGCCGCGCAACTCGATCCGGAAGCGCTGACCTCCTCCTGGACGGCGCCGTTCCGGGTCACCACATAGCCGCGAATCGCCGTCCCGCCGCCCACCGGGGCAACCGTGTTCCAGCGCAGGCGCAGCCCGCCGTCGAGCGGCTCCGCAACCAGGCCGGTCGGCGCGGTCGGCACCGAGTCGGACCAGACCCGATCGGACAGCATGGTCGCCTCGGACAGCCCGATCCCGTTCTGCGCGGCAACCGACACACGCAGAGCATTGCCCTGGCCGTTGCCGGGCGTCGCGACCTGGCAGGAGGTCGCTGAGCAGAGCGAGGTGGACAGCACGGCCCCCGACGCGGCGTCGAGGAGGGAAATCTGATACCCGGTGATCGCCGAGTTGTTGAAGGCCCCGGCGTTGAACGAGAAGGACAGGCCCCGATCGAAGAAGCCGGTGACGCGCAGGCTGGACACCGGGTCGGGTTTGTCCTGCACCGAGATGCGCACGGTGCCCCAGGCGTAGCGGGCAGGGTCGTTCGTCGCGTCGGCCACCTGGTACTGCAGGGTCAGGTCGGTCGGCGCGGCGTCCGAGGACACCCGGACCGACAGCCGGCTTCGGTCCGTGCTGGGCGTGATACTCACCCCGGCCGGAACGGCGCCGCCGTCCAGGCCGCGCACCGCGAGCACGCGCAGCGGCACGGACGGGAACGGGTTGGTGGCGCCGTCGTTCGCGAGCACGTCGACGACGGTCGTGCGACCGCGGGGAGCGACCGCGGCATCCGTCACGGGGATGGCGACGGGTCGCATTGACGCGACCACGCGCAGGTCGATCCGGCCGGCTCGGCCCTCCTGAACGCCGTCGCGCACGCCGATCGTGATCGTGCTCCGCGCGCCCTTCGGGGTGGATTCCGTGGCGCGCAGGGTGAGCGTCTGCCCGTCGAGCGCGTAGCTGAAACCGGTCGGAAGCGGGTCGAGCACGGTGTACGCCAGCTCAGGTTGGTCGTTCGGATACGGGTAACTGGTGAGTCGGGTCAGGTCGATGACCTTCTCCTGGTCGGGCTCGAACTCGAGCACCGCTCCATTGAAACCGGGCGGCTGATTCTCGCGGGGCGTGACCTCGATGGGCAGCACGATGGTCGCCGTGCGCCCATCCGGGTCTTCAGGCCCCGAACCGTCGGTGACCTCGAACGAAATGGACGCCGGCCCGAAGTATTTGTCGGTGCTCGTGAACGCGAGGCCGGTGTCGTTCCGGGCCAGGTCGGCCCCGTCCGAATGCGTCGCCCGCACGAGGCTGCGGTCGGTGAGGCGCACCTTTTTTCCGCCGACCGCGACGACGTAGTCGTTGATGTCGATGGAGAGCAGCGCCTCGCTCTGCACGGTCAGCGGCGGGGCACCGCGGCGCACCTGGGGTAGGGCGTCGTCGGTCCCGGGAACCCAGATGAACGCGTAGGACACGATGCTCGCGTCCTCCGGGTGCGTCACCGCGAACGGGATGATCTGGCTGGTCGAGCCCGCCGTGACCCGGATGCGCCGGGCCGGCGTCACCTCGGCGATTCCCGAGAAACGCTCGGGCACCGTCAGAGCCAATGCGGTTGCCGGCCCCTCCGCGAAGAAGACGTTGGCCAGCACGTCGACGTCGACGGTCCGGGCCTCGAGCACGTCGGACAGCGGCACGTGGGTGTCGCGTGCATCCGGACGCGAGCGCGGGGCGTCCTCGCGGACCACGACCGTGAGGAAGGTGGAACTCGTTCCGCCCCGCACGTTCTGGATTTCATAGATGAAGCCGTAGCGGCCCGGTGTCACGGGTGAGGTCACGGCCACGGTGTCGCCGTCGACGACGGCGGTGCCCGAGTCGGCCTCGCCGCTCGCCTGGCCGCTCGCCTCCACGCCGGTGATGCTCAGGGTGCCGCCGTCGGGGTCGGAGTCGTTGCCGAGCACCCGCACGGCAATCGTACTGCCGGGGCGCACCACGACTTCGTCCGGAGTGGCGACCGGGTTGCGGGCGCCGTCGAGGCGCGGGCTGATCCCCACCCGCACGGTGCCGACGGCCCGGGCCCCGAGCGCGTCGACCACCGAGTAACTGAACGTGTCCGTGCCGGCCGAGTACTCCCCGGCCGTGTAGTCGAGCGAGTCCACGCCTGTGACCGTGACCGACCCCTTCTCCGGACTGGTCTCCTGGCCGACCAGTTGCACGGAGTCGCCGTCGGGGTCGATGCCGGAGAGCGGGATCGGGATGCTCACCGTGTCCCCGGCGAGCACGCGGGCCGTCACGGTTTTCGGCACGGGGGCGCTGTTCGAGGTGGGATCGGCTTCCCGCACCGCGATGCTGACCTCGGCGTTCGCGAACTGGCCGTCCGGGGCGTTCACTCGGTAGACGGCGGTGACGTTGCCGGCCGTGTCCGGCGCCAGGAACCGCAGCACCCGACCCGAGACGAAGAGCAGACCGCCGCCGGCGGGCAGTTCGGTCGCGAGCTCCGGCGCCAGGGTGAGGGTGTCGCCCTCGGGATGCTCGTCATTCGCGAGCACGGGGATGTCGATGGCGTCGCCGACGCGCACGGAGATCGAGTCCGGCACGGCGATCGGGGCCTGCTTCTGGGCCGGCGGCGGGATCTCGATCACGGTCACCGTGCCCGCGGCGTCGGCGAGGCCGTTGCTGACCCGGTAGCCGAACACGGCCGTGCCGCCCTCGAGGGGTTTGGTCAGGGTCACGCGCAGGATGCGCTGGTCGAGGATCTCGATTCGAAGTCCGCTGTCGGCGGGGACATCCGTGATACCCGTCACCAAAAGTACCCCACCGGCCGGATCGGAGTCCGTGGCGAGCACGTCCACGAGGGTGGCCTGCTGGCCGCGGATGAAGGCGGTGTGCGGCACGGTGACGGGGGCGCTGCTGGCGTCGGGCGCGGCCGTCACGTTGACGCGGATGCGTCCGGTGGCGGTGAGTTCGCCATCCGTCACCGCGTACTCGATCTCGTGCACCCCCACCACGCTGCTCTGCAACCGGAAGGTGCCGGCGTCGAAGTCCGCGGTGATGTTCACCTCGGGTTTGGCCGGCACGCTGCTCAGGCGCAGCGGCGCCGATCCGCCGCGCACATGCTCCAGCGGCGACACGGCCACCTCGCTGCCGGCGGTCGCAAGCACCACGAACGCCTCGGCGACGATGGGCACCGAGCCGCTCGGCCGCACCATCACCGAGAGCGCGCCGGCCCCGCCGGCACGGCCGTCGGAGACGGTGAGGCCCACCGTTTTCGCGCCCCCGCCCGCGCCGGCATCCGTGTAGACGACGGACCCGGCCGGCGTGAAGCTGACCTGGTCCGGTGCGGGCGCGGTCGCCGCCGCCAGATAGAACGGGTCGCCGTCCGGGTCGACCCAGTCGCCCAGCACCGCCGTGGTCACCCGTCCATTGGCGCGCACCGTGGTGTTCGTCGTGCGGGCCTGCACGGGTGCGGCGTTCTCCTCGGGGGAGCGCACCGCGACCGTGACCGTGGCCGAGGCGCTCCCGCCGCGCCCGTCGTCGATGATGTAGTCGAAGCTCAGTGATCCGGATGCCTCCGGCGTGAGGGTCAGCTGCACCTGCTGAGTGTCCGCCACGAGCTCGAGCCGCCCGGCCGACTCGGGCACGGGGGTGAGCGCCGAGATCACCAGCACGTCGCCGTTGGGGTCGAAGTCGTTGAGCAGCACGGGCAGGGTGACGGTGCGTCCCGGCCGGCCGCCGAAAGCGTCGTCGACAGCGACGGGTGGCACCTGGGACTTCTCGAACTCCGGCGGGGTGTCGTCAGCCGCCTGCTCGACCTGCTGCTGATCGGGGTCGGTGTCGATCAGTTCGGCCCAGTTGTCGATCAGTTCGTTGCCCTGCTGCACTGCCCAGGTCGTGCCGTTGCGGGCGTCGTTCAGCACGAGTCCGGTTCCGTTCCGGCGGAAGGCCAGCCGGGCGTCCCCGGCGACGCCGGACAGGGTGGCGGTGGCGCCGTCGCTTCCGGCGCCGCCCTCCGCGCCGGCCGCCGCGCAGTCGCGCCAGACGGTGCCGTCCGACCAGGCGGCATGGGCGCAGTAGGCGTCCTGTACGGGCGCGGCGGCGTCCCCGCTCCGGCCGGTAACGAGCGGAGTCAGGCGTCCGCCGGCACGGGGCACCGCAATGAGCCCCTCACGGTGGGCGATGAGAACGCGGTCGCCCGTCACGCTCGGCTCCGACAGGACGGGCTCATCCCCGGAACGGATGCTCCCGGACAGGTCTTCAACCCCCTCCGCCTGGAACAGTCGCCGGCTCGACGCGTTGAGCAGCGCCCACCGGCCGTCGACGCTGGTCAGCTGGTAGCGGTCATCCTTTTCGCCGGCCGTGAGCGTGACCGTGCTGGTAATGGTGTCCGCGGTGAGCAGGTCGACCTGGGAGAGTTCCCCCGTCGCCGGCGTGAAGGCGAACAGCACGCCGGCCTCGTCGAGGCTGACCACGGAGCCGGCACCGAAGGCCAGCGTCGGCTCGGTGGTGCTGTCGAACTCGGACAGCTGGCTCGCGGCCACGCTCCAGACGTCGCCGTTCGCGGTGACCACCGCCCGGTCGCCGGCCAAGAAGACCGAGGCAGCGTCCGGCGGCAGGGCCACGCTGTCGGCCACCTCCGCAGTCGCGGGGTCGAGGATGTCGAGGGCGCTGTTGCCACGGTCCAGCACCAGCACGGTGGCGCCCCGTTGCACCACGTCGAGGCTGGTGCTTCCGGCGCTGACCACCGTGTTCAGTTCGAAGACGGCCGTATTGGCTCGCCCGACGACCTGGCGAGCCTCGTTACTCACCCAGACGGCCGCGTCTCCGAGGTCGAGGCGCTGCGCGGTGTATCCACCGGAGGCGATGGCCACGGTGGCAATGACGGCCACGACCACGGTGCCGCTGAGCGCGGTGGCGAAGAGCGAGCGGTGGCGGGCGAGCCAGCGACGGTTCACCCGGCGCCGCCGGACGCGCCCGGAAGGCGGGTGTCGACGCATTTTTCCCCGCTCGGAGCGCCGAGCTTGCCGTCCCGGTTGACCGTGACGGTCGCACAGACCCGAGATTGTCCCTGCGGGTCGACCCGGAATTCCGTTCCCCGCTGGATGCTGCTCTGACCGCTGCGCAGGGTCACCACGAAGGTGTCGCCGTCCCGGACCCCGGGGTCGGCCCAGCTGAACACGATGGTTCCAGAGCGGAGCGCGCCATCCACATCACTGACCAGAGGGATGCCGGTGCCGGCCTGGGTCACCAGCACGGTCGCCGCCGTGGTCGCGAGTCCCACGATGATCACCGCCGCAGACACGAGTCCCCATACCGTGAGCGTGCGCCTCCGCTTCTTGGGCCGGGTGGTCACAGTGTCCCCCTGCGGGCCGGTGGTCAGCTGCCCGGTACTCAGCAGTGCCGAGGTCGCCGAGCGCGTGCCGAGGCCGGTTGGCGACGCCTTCCGGCGGCGGCGGCCGGCGTAGGCGTCGACTGAGTTGATGCCCGTGATCCGGGTCCGGTCCTCCTGGTCGGCGAGGGCAGCGACGGCCCAGCCGTCCTGCTCCACCTCGAGGGGCGTCTGCGCGAGACCGAGTTCGGCCTCCACCGATTGAAGCTCTCGGATGAGTTCCAGCACGCTCGGCTGCCGCAGTTCCGGCCGCCGCGACATCGAGCGATTCAGGATGGCGCCGAGCCGGGCCGGCACGTCGGCGCGGTCGAGCGGCGGCACGCGGGCCTTGTTGATGCGGGCCATCATCTGGGCCGAACCGTTCTCGGTACCGGCCACTTCGAACGGGGACATACCGACCAGGAGCGAGTAGAGGGTGGCGCCGAGCGACCACACCTCCGAGGCGACCGACCCGGAGATCTCGCCGAGCAGCACCTCAGGGGCCGACCACGGAATGGAGAGCCCGATGGCGTCGCTCCTCTCGGCCTCGCCGAGGGTGGCGGCGATCCCGAAGTCCGACAGCACCGGGTGCCCATACGCGGTGACCAGGATGTTGGACGGCTTCAGGTCCCGGTGGAGCACCCCGGACCGGTGCGCGGTCTCGACGGCGCTCGCTATCTTCACACCGATCCGCAGGGTATCCGGCACCGAGAGCGGTTCAAAGCGGTAGCGCTGGCTGAGGGTCGAGGAGCAGTACTCCATGACGAGATATGGTCGTCCGTCCGCGGAGACGCTCGCCTGGAAAACCGTGAGAATCGACGGATGCGAGCTCAGCTGGGCCATCAGGTTGGCCTCGGCCTGGAACAGCTGGCGCACGTGGTCGTTGACGATCTCGGACAGGAGTACCTTGACCGCGACCTGGCGCCTGGGCATGTTCTGCTCGTAGAGGAACACGTCGGCGAAACCGCCGGATCCGAGCGGACGGAGATAGGAGAATCCCGGCAGGTTCGGCGGCGTGGAGGGTAAGCGCCGTGCCATGTCGCCTCCCGGTGTCATCATCAGTGCGGGTCGTGCGTGAATAGGCGCATATCGACCGGGTGACTCGACAGGCGCTCCCTAATTTTAGGTGTCTCGCTGCCGGACGGGCGGTAGAAAGCTACCCCAACTCTGGGGGTACGACATCGCTGACGGTGATCACGTCGAGCACGATCACCGTGACGTTGTCGCGGCCGCCGTTGTCGAGCGCGGCTTCCAAGAGAGCCTTGGCCGCGTCATCCGCCCGAGGGTTGGAGATCAAGAAATGACGGATGCCGTATGCCGTCAGCTCCTTGGTCAGGCCGTCGGAGCAGATCAGGAGCCGCATCCCGGCCTGGAGGGGGCGGATGCGATAGTCGGGCACGGGTGGTTCGTGGAAGCCCACGGCGCGGGTGACGATGTTGCCGTGCGGGTGCACATCCGCTTCGTCCCTGGTGATCCGGCCCGCGTCCACGAGTTCCTGGACCACGGAGTGGTCGGTGGTGACCTGCTCCAGCACGCCGGAGGTGAGCTGGTACACCCGGGAGTCGCCGATGTTGAACACGATCCACTGCGGCTCGCCGGAGACGACGGCCAGCGCGGCGCCCGTCACGGTCGTTCCGGTGCCAAGGTCGGTCACACCCTCGCCCGAGGCCATGTCGACGACGGAACGGCTGAGCGCGTCGTTGATCGCCTCCGCTTCGACGTGGTCCGTTCCGGCGAGCTCGGCCAGCCGGGTCACGACGGCGGCGCTGGCGACGTCGCCGGCGGAGTGACCGCCCATGCCGTCGGCGACCGCGAAGACGGGAATTTCGGCGACGAGGCTGTCTTCGTTGATCTGGCGGCGGTGCCCGGTGTCGGTGATCGCCGCCCAGGCCAGCGTCACGGTTTTCTGCACCGACGGAAGTACGACGATGGAACCGGTTGAGCCTTGACCAATCTGGGTCACGGTTGTGCCTTCCGAAATTGCCGCGCGATTACTGACCGGGCGTGTTGCCGGCTGCGGGGAGGATCTCGATGATATTACCGTCCCCTAAGTGCACCGTCGTACCGGGCAGCACTGCGAGCGATTGGCCGGAATGAAGCCGTTGCCTGCGCCCGCGTGGCGGAGCCACCACGGTGCCGTTCGTGGAACCGAGGTCGGTGACGACGATAGAGCCGCCCTCCTGTCGTATTTCCACGTGGGTGCCGGAGACGGCGGAGGTGGGCGAGGCAACCTCGATCAGCCGCACCGGCGCGGCGGCACTGATGCGCGGCGCTCGCGGTCGGCGACCGAGCCGGCAGGGAAGGTCCAGCGGGATCTCCTCCCCGTTCGGCAGCCGGAACGCGAAGCGAGCCTCGGCGGCCCGGGCCCGTGCGCCGGCCGCAGGCCCGGGCTGCCCGGGCGCCCGGACGTCGGAGATCAGGGTGTCGGCCCCGGGCGGGCGGGCGAGAACGGTGTCGGCATCCGCCGCGCGGCCCGCGGCGCCGGAGCGCACGATCGTGGCATCGTCGGCAGGTGAGTCGTCAGTCAGCGCAGCGTCGGCCTGTGCTGCGTCGGCCTGCGCTGACTCGGCCTGGCTGTGCTCCGCCAACGACCAGAACAGGGTGTTCGCGAGCACGGATCCGAGCCCGAATGGCCGGCCGGAGTCGAGGGCGCGCGAGGAGGCCACGGGTCGCCCGGTGGAACCCACCGTGAACCCGGTCACGGCCAGGAAGTCGGCCAACAGCCAGGGGCGAATGCTGACGTCCGAGAACCGGCGCGACCCACCGACCGAGTACACGTCGACCGCAACCTCGCCGCGAACGATCACGGAGACGGGGACGCCGTCCTCGTCCGTGGGAGCGCGCTGAACGATCACCGCGAAGTGCTCGACGGCGTGCTCGCCACCGAGCGGCAAGAGGGCGACGAGTTCTTCGGCTTCGACGTGGGGTGCCGTAACGAGCGCGGCCAGGGTCAGGGTGATGCCCGCCGGGGTGCCGGCGGGCAGGGCGGCGATGAAGCCGCGCCCCACGACGAAGGTCCAGGCGGCTTCGGTGCCGGGACCGGTTTCGTATCCGACGCGCCCCACGGGAATGGTGCCTTTCCGTTACGTTGACGACCATTATTCGGACGCCGATTCAGTGGCCGATCAGGTCGGTGGCCGATCTACGACATGGCGTGCGTGATTCGCGTGTAGTCCTCGAGCACATGCATCGACAGGTCTTTACCGTACCGGAGTGCGGGAATCCGCCGTACGGCATCTCCGCGACGAGGCCATTGCTCCCGCCGCAGACGCAAGCGAGCAGTGGACCGCGGCGCGGGATGAACGTCCGTTCCGGCCACCACGTCGATCCGAGCCGAGGCCGAGGATCAACTCTGTCCCGAACGAATTCGACGGAGATTTTGGCTGGATCGGCCCTAAACCCGCCGAAGCAGCTGTTTCAAACAAAATCTCCGTCGAATTGGTTATCCACGATGGCCGCCGTCGACGAAATTGGGAAGGTCGCGAGCTCTCACGGAGCTCCCGAGTGGTTCGATGAGCCGGCGGAACCTCGCCAGCAGCGATCATCCCAGCGGCGGGAACCGAGCCTGAACCAGACAATCTTCCAAGGATCCCGTTGTGTTTGACGTGAATTGCTGCGGAATCGCTTGCCTGAGGTCCCTCCCGCTGGCATACTCGCTGGATGAGCGTAAACGGGCGCAATGCGGGCAGGCCGGCACCACTGGATGAGGTCTCGAAGAAGATCATCGAGCAACTCCAGGCCGACGGCCGACGCTCGTATGCCGAAATCGGCAAGGCGGTGGGCCTGAGCGAGGCCGCAGTGCGGCAGCGCGTGCAGAAATTGACGGATGCCGGCGTCATGCAGGTCGTCGCCGTCACCGACCCGATGCAGCTGGGCTTCTACCGCCAGGCCATGATCGGCATCCGCGCGACCGGGGACACTCGACTGCTCGCGGACCGGCTGTCCGCCATTCCAGCCGTCGACTACGTCGTCCTGACGGCCGGCTCCTTCGACCTGCTGGTCGAAGTTGTCTGCGAGGACGACGACGAACTGATCGACCTCCTCAATTCACAGATCCGCGGTCTCGAGGGCGTCAGCTCCACCGAGACCTTCGTTTATCTCAAACTCCATAAGCAGTTCTACAACTGGGGAACACGGTAAAAAAAATGACAATCACATCAGCCACCACCGACTCCGCCGCGCCCGTCACCGCAGTCGCCGCCGAAGTTGCCACCGTCAGCACCGGCGACACCACAGCCGGGGTGTCGGCCACACCCCGCGTTTACACGGATGCAGAGAACGCCACCCTGCAGCAGAAGGCGAAAGACCACCTCTGGATGCACTTCTCGCGCCAGTCCGTGCTCGAAAGCGGCCACGGCGTGCCGATTATCACCAAGGGTGTCGGCCACCACATCTGGGACTCGAACGGCAAGAGGTACATCGATGGCCTGAGCGGGCTGTTCACCGTCAACGCCGGCCACGGCCGCAAGCGGCTTGCCCAGGTGGCGGCGAAGCAGGCCGAGGAACTCGCGTTCTTCCCAATCTGGTCCTACGCCCACCCGAGCGCCATCGAGCTAGCCGATCGTCTGGCCGCAAACGCGCCCGGCGACCTCAACCGGGTCTTCTACTCGACCGGAGGCGGCGAGGCCGTGGAGACCGCCTTCAAGCTGGCCAAGTACTACTGGAAGCTGCAGGGCCGCCCCACCAAGCACAAGGTCATCTCCCGCAACGTGGCCTACCACGGCACCCCGCAGGGCGCCTTGGCCATTACGGGCATCCCGGCCATGAAGGAAATGTTCGAACCCGTCACCCCCGGCGGATTCCGCGTCCCGAACACCAACTTCTACCGCGCCGACGAGCTGGGTTCCGGGCTCGGCGACGACGTGGAGAAGTTTGGCCTGTGGGCCGCCAACCGCATCGAAGAGATGATTCAGTTCGAGGGCCCGGAGACCGTGGCCGCGGTGTTCCTGGAACCCGTGCAGAACTCTGGTGGCTGCTTCCCGCCGCCCCCCGGCTACTTCAAGCGGGTGCGCGAGATCTGCGACCAGTACGACGTGCTGCTGGTGGCCGACGAGGTCATCACCGCTTTCGGACGCATCGGCAACATGTTCGCATCCACGACCTTCGGGATCGAGCCGGACATGATCACCTGCGCGAAGGGCATGACCAGCGGCTACTCCCCGATCGGCGCCACCATTATCAGCGACCGCATCTACGAGCCCTTCAAGCACGGTGACACGACCTTTTATCACGGTTACACTTTCGGTGGCCACCCGGTTTCCGCGGCCGTGGCCATGGCCAACCTCGACATCTTCGAGGAGGAAAAGCTCAACGAGAATGTGCGTGAGAACTCGCCGCTTTTCCGGGCCGAGCTCGAGAAGCTGCTCGCCCTGCCGATCGTGGGCGACGTGCGCGGCGAGGGCTACTTCTTCGGAATCGAGCTGGTGAAGGACAAGGTCACCAAGGAGACCTTCAACGACGCCGAGTCTGAGCGCCTGCTGCGCGGCTACCTCTCCAAGGCGTTGTTCGAGGCCGGGCTGTACTGCCGTGCCGACGACCGCGGAGACCCCGTCGTGCAGCTCGCTCCCCCGCTGACCATCGGCCCGGCCGAATTCCGCGAGATCGGCGACATCCTGTACGGCGTGCTGTCGGAGGCGCCCAAGTACCTGTAGCCGCTACGGCCAACCGGATGCCTGAAGCTGGTTACCTGCCGCCGGAAGTCCGATAGCGGCATTCCGCTCAGGCGTTTTCGGGTTCGTCCGGAGGGACCGCAAACGCCCAGTCTGGTAGGTGCCCCGAACCGAAAACGGTGTGGAGCAACTCAGCCATGCCGTAGTGCCGGTCAATGGCGAGTGCCTGGTCGACGAAGATTCCGGCGACCGACCCGCGCCCCATCGCCCACGACAGCCAGGCCAGCATGCACAGCGGCGCCGGTCTGGCCGTGCGCGGCGCCAGAGCGACCAGCACCTTCAGCAGTCGGATCGCCGGCTCGATGCGTTCGGGGTCGGGGCGCTCCCGGCCGAGCCCGAGCATAAGGTCGCTCGTGACCCGGGAGTGCGGGCTGTCGAGTCCGTCGGACTGCTCCTCAGCGATGATGTCGTCCAGGCTCCGTCCCGTGGCTCGCTGCAGGATGGCATACCGCAGGTTGAGGCAGTGCGTGTTGCGGCCGACCGTCTCTCCGAAGGCGAATTGCAGCATCATCTGGTCCCGGCAGGCCGGCCCCTGCATCAGGAACAGCAACGCGGCCGCGTCGTCAAGCCCCAGGTTCTGCGGGTCAAAACCGAGCGCCGCCTCCGCGGCCACCACCGGGTCGAGGATGTCACCGGCCAGCTCAAGCAGTTCCGGCATCGTGCCGGCTTGGCCGCCGAGGCGTTGATAGCGCGCCAGCCGGCGGCCGAGCCGCTCTCTCATGGACGGGTCGACCGCCGGCAGGTCCGCGCGACTCTGCAGCGTCGCGAGGTCGCGGCGAACCTCTTCGGGGATGGCCCGGTGCACCTCGGAGGCGGCGATCGCGCGGAGCGGATGCCCGCCGGCCGGGCAGTCCGGGTCGAGGTACGAGCCCCACCCGTCGGCGGCCACGCACAGGGCGTCGCGAAGCAGGAAACCGGAGAGCCGGGCGCGAGCGCACAGCACCTCGACGAAGCGTTCCTGCGGCAGGCCGGCCACAGCCACGATGTTCTCGTCGCTGTAGACGACGGGCACCAGCGCGTCGACGTCCGGGATCTTGCAGAGCGTTCCCACGAGCGTGGTGGCGATGCGCTTGAGCACCTTCTCCGGTGCCGCAGGGTCGGGCAGGTTGAACCGCATCGCCCCGCAGGTGCGGTTGCCGCGGAAGGCGACGAGCACCAGGCTCTTCTCGGGCAAGAACCCGGCGAGCTGCGGCACGAGCGCGAGGAAGTCATGTGCTTCCCTGGTCTTGACGATTGTCCTGTTCATGGGTCCACCCTCTCCGGAACCGCCTCCACCTCCCGATCCGGGCCGGGTCGGTACACGACTCGGCGGATTCACATTCTGGGGAGGACTGGCCACGTACTCTGGAGTAGACGGATGCGGCCGGTGGGCAAGCGCACGACACCGACAACAGGACGAGGTTCACGGATGGCATTCTCAATTTTTCTGGATGTGTTGCTGCTGGTCGTGCTGTTCGGCTACCTGATTTCCGGATACCGCAACGGCCTCATCGGCAGCATCGCCGGAATCGCCGGACTCGCGGCGGGTGCCGTCGCCGCCTACTTTCTGGTGCCGCTCGTGGGCACCTGGGTTCCCGCCGCGGAGTGGCGCACAGCCGCGACCCTCGCGGCCGCAGCTGTTTTGCTGATCGGCGGCCTCTCGCTCGGACGCTCCATCGGCAGGATCCTGACTCCCCAGGGCACTCGCAACAAGCTCCGGGTCGTCGACCGCGTGCTCGGCGCCGGTGCAGCCGTCGCGGTGTCGGCCCTCGTGGTCTCGATGATCGCCTTCAGCGTCGGTGCCCTCGGGGTCCCCGTGGTGTCGTCGGCGGTGAGCTCGTCGAGCGTGATCCGCTCGATCGACTCCCTGACCCCGGACCAGGTGAAGAGCTTCCTGGCCCAACTGCGCTCCATCGTGGTGACCGAGGGCATCCCGCGTGTCGTGGAGGCCTTCAACGGCGAGGCCCCGGTCGTGCCGAGCGTGGGCACCGACAGCGACGCCCTGCGCGCGGCGAGCGCGTCGGTGATGAAGATCAGCGGAACCGCCTATGCGTGCGGGCAGAACCAGTCCGGCAGCGGTTTCGTGGTCGCTCCGGAACGGGTACTCACCAACGCTCACGTCGTCGCCGGGGTGGAGGAGCCCGTCGTCGTCACGCCCGACGGCAGGTCCCGTTCGGGTCAGATCGTCTACTTCGACCCGATCGTGGACCTCGCCGTGATCGCAGTGTCGGGGCTCGAGGCTCCCCCGCTCTCCCTTGGCCAGAATCTTCCGCCGGGCAGCCTTGCGGTGAGCAGCGGCTATCCCTTCGGCGGGCCATTCGAATCGGCGCCGACCGAGGTCGTCGCCGTGGCCCCGGCCCTGGTCGCCGACATCTACGGGCAAGACCCGTCCTCCCGGCAGATCTACACGCTGGCTGCCGACGTCGACCATGGCGAATCGGGCGGCCCCCTGCTCAGCGAGGCCGGTATCGTGACGGGCGTCATCTTCGCGAAGTCGACCACCACCGAGAACCTCGGCTACGCCCTCGCCATTGAGGAAGTCGACCCGGTCGTAGAGCAGGCCGCCACGCTCGGCTCCCCGATCTCGTCCGGTACCTGCATCAGCGGCTAACTGAGTGAGTCCTCGTCGACTGGCTGTGTCGCTGCCTGCGGTCAAAACTGACTGCGCCCGGTGGACCCTGGTCCTCCAGGGCCGGACGCCGCACCCGGTACCGAACCAATTCGACGGAGATTCTGGCTCTCCTGTCGTAACCGTGGGTTAATCCCGGCCGGGGAGTGCGGGTTTGTGGCCGCCGAGGCTGAGCATGGCGAGGGCGATGAGGGCGTCGGGTGATTTGAAGCCGAAGGCGATTCGGGTGAGCAGTCGGATCTTGGTGTTGACGGATTCGATGCGGCCGTTGGAGAGGCCGTGCTCGATCGATGCAAGGATCGCGGCCCGGTGCTTGATGATGGAGCGTTGGAGTTTCACGAAGGACGGGATTCGGCTGCGGCGGGCCCAGCCGATCCACTTGTCCAGGGCCTCGGCGGCTTCGTCGTGGGGCAGTTTGAAGACCAGCCGGAGGCCTTCCTTGAGGTAGTAGGCCCGGCCCAGGGCCGGGTTGGTGTGAACGACCCAGGCCAGCTTGATCTGTTGTTTCTCGGTGAGGTTTTCGGGGTTTTTCCAGAGCGCGTAGCGGGAGTTCATCATCAACTTCGCGTGCTCGCTGTGAGGCCGGGCCGGGGCGTCGTGCGCGGGCCGGCCAACCGTGCGGGACTCGTTTAGGCGGGCCTGTTTGCGGGCCTCGGTCCAGGCGGCCTTGCGGACTTCATCGAGGGCTTCCGTGGCCCACTTCACGACGTGGAACGGGTCCGCGCAGCGGACTGCGTTCGGGCAGCGTGCTGCGACGACCGACGCGATCCACGCGGCCCCATCCGCGGAAACATGCGTGATCAGAGCGGAACGTTCCGCGCCGAGCGCATCGAAGAACGTGCCCAGGGTGGCCTTGTCCTGGCCGGGTGCAGCCCAGACCAGACGCCCTGAATCGTGGTCGACGACCACGGTCAAGAACTTCCGGCCGCGCTTGAAGGAGACCTCATCGATCCCGATCCGGGTGAGCCCGGCGAAGGGATCATGGAGCTCTTCCGTGTCAGCCCAAACCCGGGTGATGATCGCCCCGACCGTCCGCCATGCGATTCGCATCAACTGAGTTGCCGCGGTTTTCGAGGTTTGCGTGGCCAGCCACGCGACATATGAATCGAAGTGGCGGGTGTGGCCGGTCTGGTGCCGCGCCCACGGCACCGCAGCCACGATCACACCATGATCCCGGCACGACACCCGCGGGGCATCCGCCTCCAGAAAGACCCGGGTCGAGCCGAAATCCAAGCCCCGCCACCGGCGGCGGCCTGCTCCGTCGTCGTAGCGCGGGCAGCGCTTCTGGCAGCTCCCGCACCGGTTCCGCATCGACCTGGTCAGTCGCACCGACGCAACAAAAACGCCCGCTACCAGGTCGAGATCAACGTCCTCGACCACTGTCTTGTCGACACCGAGCAAAGTCCGCCATATTGTTAGAGACCGCACGCCGTTTTCCCGCCTATAAAGGTTCTTTCCTTTGACAGTCAGAAACCTAGACAGGAAGCGGCGTGCGGCCGTTAAGGCGCTCCGAAACACCCACGGATAGAGCAGGGGAGCCGAGATTCTCGCGTAAAACTGCTCTTTCGGAGGGTTTGGGGCCGTTTCCGCCAGAATCTCCGTCGAATTCGTTCGGGGTGGGCGGAAGAGCCAGTCGGAAACCCCCGTCCGCGAACTCTCAGTGCCCGCGGCCATGAGGACTCGCCGATCTGGTCCGCGATGGCAGACTAGAAAGGTCCTGAACCAGCGGGACCACAGGAAAGGCCCACTGTATGACGATCATCGCCGCTGCCGACGGTTCGGCCCTGGGCAATCCCGGCCCCGCCGGATGGGCCTGGTTCGTCAACGATTCCTGCTGGGCCGCCGGCGGCTGGAAGCACGCCACGAACAATCAGGGCGAACTGAAGGCCGTGCTCGAACTGTTCCGGGCAACCGCCCACCTCGACGACGACCTGCTCGTGCTGTGCGACAGCCAGTATGTGATCAACTCCATCACCAAGTGGATGCGCGGTTGGAAGGCCAAGGGCTGGCGCAAGGCGGATGGCAAGCCCGTGATGAACCTGGACCTGCTCCAGGAGCTCGACGAAGCTCTGGCCGGACGCCGCTACCGGTTCGAATGGGTCAAGGGCCACGCTAACCACCCGCTCAACGAGGCCGCTGACAGCCGGGCCCGAGCCGTGTCAGAGGCGTACCAGCGGAACGCGCCGATCAAAGCCGGCCCCGGCTGGGTGCGGGAGGGCGATGCCGCACCGGTTCGGCGCCCCGCGCTGACCTCGGCCACGAAGGTACGGGCCGTCGCTTCGCCTGCCGCCACCCCGAAGCTCCCGGCCGGCCCGTCGCATCCGGAGCTGTTCGCGTTTGACGAGCCGGCTGCCTCCCACACCGTGTCTCTGGAACTCTCCGCCGACGAGCACGCCCGTCTGACCGAGCGTGCCGCCAGGCTCGGCGTCAGCGTCGGAGAACTTCTTCACGGGCTTATCTGACCTCGGTCTGCTTCGCCGCGTTCTTCGACGCGGTCTTCGCCGCGTTCTTCGGCGGCAGAAGGGTGTTCGCCTCGTCGAGGGACATGCCGTTGGTCTCCGGAATCTTGGTCAGCACGAACACGAATGACAGCGCCGCGAACAGCGCATACAGACCGTAGGTCAACGGCAGCGAGACTGCCGCCAGTGTCGGGAATGTGACGGCGATCAAGAAGTTCGCGATCCATTGGGCCGCTGCGGCGATGCCGAGCGCCTTCACCCGGATGGTGTTCGGGAACATCTCGCCGAGCAGCACCCAGACCACCGGGCCCCAGGACGCGCCAAAGAAGACCACGAACACATTGGCCGCGACCAGGGCGATCCCACCCCACGCACCGGGCAGGCTGATCTCGCCGCCCACGGTGACCGCCTGGCTGAAGGCGATCGCCATCGTGGCCAGCGACAGCGTCATGCCGATGGAACCGGTCATCAGGATCGGCCGACGTCCGATCCGGTCGATCAGGGCGATGGCGATGAAGGTAACCGCGATGTTGGTCAGGCCGGTGAACACCGAGATGGTGAGCGAGCTCGACTCCTCGAAGCCGACCGCCTTCCACAGGGTGGTCGAGTAGAAGAAGATCACGTTGATGCCGACGAACTGCTGGAAGATCGACAAGAGGATGCCGATCCAGACGATCGGGCGCAGGCCGAAGGCCTTGCCACGCAGTGACCCGGTACGCTGACCCAGCGTGTCGGCCTTGATCGAGGCACGGATGTCGCGGATCTCGCGGTCCACATCGCCGTTGGGCCATACCTTCTGAAAGACCGCGCGGGCCTCCGTCTCACGGTCTTTCAGCACCAGGAACCGTGGGGACTCCGGGAGGATCTTCGCGATCACGAAGTACACGGCGGCGGGCAGCGCGCAGGCCAGGAACATCCAGCGCCAGGCGTCGATCCCGAACAGGGAGGGCTCACTCGCGCCTCCCGCGGTGTTGGCGAACAGGGCGTCGGACAGCAGAGCGGAGAAAATACCGATCGTGATGGCGAGTTGCTGGAGCGATCCGAGGCGTCCCCGAATCGCTCGCGGTGAGATCTCGGCGATGTACGCCGGGGCCACCACGGATGCGAGCCCGATGCCGAGACCGCCGACGATGCGCCAGAGCACGAGGTCGTAGATGCTGAAGGCGAAGGCGGAACCGACCGAACTGACGAAGAACATGATCGAGCCCAGAAGCATCACCGGAATTCGACCGTATCGATCGCCGACCCGGCCGCCCAGGTAGGCCCCGGCGGCGGCGCCCAGTAGCGCGCTCGCGACCGCGAAGCCGGTGAGAGTCGCCGTGAGCGCATACTCGTCTTGAATGGCATTCACCGCGCCGTTGATCACGGACGCGTCGAACCCGAAAAGAAACCCGCCGAAGGCTCCCGCCACCGCCAGCGCAATGACCTTTCCGTTCGTGGATGGTTCCTCAGTCTGGGTCATCGTCAAGACCTCTGTCTCATTGTGGAACAATCCGAACAGCCTACGCCCCAACGAAGGGGCGCCGGACCTCGGCGGAACCTGCGCCCGTCATCTCCCTGTGCTATCCATGACCCATGACGCGATTCCTCGGAGTTGACCTGGCCTGGGCCGAAGGCAGCACGTCGAAACCGGCCAATGAATCCGGCCTGGCGTGCATCGACGAGACCGGCCGGGTGCTCGACGCCGGCTGGGCCCGCGGCACGGATGCCGTGATGCGCTGGATCGACTCCCTGTGGGAACCCGGCGCCGTGCTGGCGGTCGACGCGCCCCTGGTGGTGAACAACCCCACCGGCATGCGCCTGTGCGAGCGGGAAACCGGCAGTCGCTACGGCCGCTGGCATGTCTCCGCGAACGCCTCGAACCTCGGCCGCCCCTGGGCCGGCGGGGTGACGATCCGACGCCGATTGGAAGCCTCCGGCTGGACCTACACCGACGGCCTCGCGCCGATGGATAGGGCCACCCCCAGCTTCTTTGAGTGCTACCCCTACACGACGCTCGTGGGCGCGGCGGAGTTCGGTTACCTCGACAAGCGACCCCGCTACAAGCGCATGGGCACCTCCCTTCCGCCGGACGAACGCCGGACGAAGCGGGCCATGGTCTGCGATGACCTCATCCAGCGGATCTGGGGGCTCACCCGAGCGTCGCCGCCGCTCGACCTGGGCTCCCATTCCGTCTCGGACGCCCTGGTGACGGAGCATTCACCGTTGGTCGACCGAGCCTACAAACACCGGGAAGACCTGATCGACGCCCTGCTCTGCGCCTGGACGGCCTCGCTCTGGTGGCACCGGGGCACGGAGCGCTGCCAGGTTCTCGGCGCCCGGGACACGGTGTCGGAGCTCGGTCACCGACCGACCATCATCGCGCCGGCCCGGCCGGAGCAGCGCCGCGGCGACGAAGGGGCGCGGCTCGTCACCGCACCGGGTACCAGCGCGTCCTGACCCGCTCGGTCACCTGCCACGACACCGGCTCCACGCGGGTGCGGGCCGCGGCGAGCACTCGGTCGCCGACCCGGAGGGCCATCGCGGCATCATCCGCCGTGAACCGCACGATCGCGCGCGGAGAACCGGCGACCACGGCGAGATCGGATGCCTCCACGGTCGTCAGCTCCGCGGCGGCAGCCGTCAGGTGCGGCAGGACGGAGTCCGGGGCGATGCCCGAATGGAGAGCACCGATGATCAGGGTGATACGGAAAGACGGCATCCAGTCAGCGTAGGCGGGTGCGCACGAACAGGTGTCCACTGGTCGCAGGTATCCTCTGGTCGCAGGTATTCCCGACGTCCCGACAGAATCGAGGCCCACCATGATCTGGCGCGTCCCGCTTCTGGCACTGCCAGCGTTCCTGACACTCACCTCCTGGTCGGGAGGTCTAACCCGGGAGTTCGGCCTCGACGTGCTCAGTCACCGGTGGCCGACGCGGAATCCGGCTCCGGCTCCTGCCCAGGCTCCGGCTCCGGCTCCTGCCCCGGCCCCGGCCCCGGCCCCGGCCCCGGAAAGCGCACCTCGACCCGGGTCCGGTCCGCCAGTTCGTCCCCGGCCGGATGAGTCAACTCAATGATCACGACGCTCGGTGACTGGCCGAGCAGGTCGAGGATGGATCCGATCTCCAACCCGGAGTAGGGGTCGTCGACATCGAGCACCTCCGGCCGCATCCCGAACAGGGGGTCGGACGCGGCGATCATCAGCACGGCGCCGCGGTGTTCGGCCTGTTCGAAGATGCGGCCGAGGTTGTCCTCGGTGGCGGCAGCGCTGGCTCCCACGACCTCGTTCAGGGGCACCGTCACGAGAGGCTTGCCCAGTTCGTTCGCGACGGATGCCGCGGCCTCGGCCTTCGCCACGGCATCCGCTCCCGTGAACACGGCGAGCGCACCTGCCCCGGCCAACTTCACGACATCACGGACGGTTCCGACCACTGCCGTGCGCTCGGCTGCGTCCAGGGTGAACGAGGCCATCACGCCGAAGGACAGTCGCAGCGGCGCATTTGATGCCAGCCAGAGGGAGGTCAGCACCTCGTTGGTCAGCGGCGAGGGTGAGAGCCAGACCTGCAGGTTGTCTGCCGAGCCGATCGGGACGTTCAGCACGGGATGGCGTTCGATGGCGGCCCGCGCTGCACCGAAGGCACGGTGGCTGCCGGCATCCGTGTCGACGTCGTCGCCGGGAAAAGCACTCACCAGGTAGTGCAGCTCCGAAATCACTCGGCTGGGTCCCCTCTGGGTCTCCTCCCGATAACTGATCAGGCTGTCGTAGTAGAGGAACAGGTTGATGGAGGGGCCGGCGACACCGGTGCGGGGTGCGCCGAGCACGTAGGCCGTGACCTGCAGCCCGATCGGCGGGGAGGACAGCAGTCGTTGGAGCGCGACGGTCGTCGAGGCGATGGCCTGGCCGTAGTTGGTGAGCGACGACATGGGGACCCCGGCTTCTGAGAGCTTCTGGATGCGAAAGTGAGCAGACAGTGCCACGGTACTCCGGCTCACCAACCAGGTCGAGGAGTTCGGCTGCGCCACGGCGGAACCGGCCCGGTGCCCATCCCGCGGATGCCGTAGCCTGCTTCGATAGATGTGTTCCTCGCGATGTCCGCCTCAGTGAAGGAGTTCCATGGACTACTCGGCAACGATCGTGGCCCAGACCCACGTCACCAAGCCCGACGCACTGCGGCTGATCGCGGAGGCGGCCGGGTCGACCGTGCGGGATGCCGGGACGGCGCATCCGTTCGTGCCGCTCGTCGGCGGCGGTCGCGTCGAAGTGGAGATCCCCAAGTTCGGCGAGGGCCCGCCGCTCGCGATCGATGTCTTCAACCCCCACGGGGCCGAGCAGGCCCGGGCTTCGGCACTGTCATTGCAGGCTGCCCTCGCCGGCGTGACCGATTGGCCGACCGAGGTCAGGTAGCCGCGTGCGCGGCAACCCGCCCAGGTAGACCCTCACCCGCCGCTGGACTCCTCCCCCCTTCCCGACGCGGATCAAGCCCCAGCAAACCTCGGTGCGACGACCGCGTCCCGATGACGCGCTCCCGAGGTCTCCCTCCCGCCTGCCATCCGCGGCGAGACCCCTGCACGCCTCGCGGCGCACCTTATACAGGCCGGCGCACGTTAGATCCTGCGCCGGCTTCCACGACCCGCGCCGCCCTGTGCCTGGACTCAAGCTCTGACTGACCTACAGCACCACACACTTGCTCGGCAGCTCAGTCAGGGGAAGTCGAGGGCTGCTCGGGTTACAGGTCACCTTCTGAGAAGTTTCACTCTAACGGTGTCGTGGTTGACCTACGGGCCGCGACGGACTCACGAGGCGCCCCGCGGGCGACGCTCACCACTCGGTGCGTGCACGCTCCTGCTCGACGACCTCTTCCCGGTCGACCAGGCGGCGCAGTCCGGCGAGCGGTTGCGCCATACGGTGATTGCCCCGGATGCGTGGCTCCACCCGGTCGAGGAAGGCCCAGTACCCGGCGGTGAACGGGCATGCGTCCTCGCCCAGGCGTTTCTTCGGGTTGAACGTGCACGCGCCACAGAAGTCGCTCATCTTCGAGATGTAGGCGCCCCCGGAGGCATACGGCTTCGTGGCGACGATCCCGCCGTCGGCGTGCTGGGACATCCCGACCACATTGGCGGGCATCACCCACGGGGCGCCGTCGACGAAGGCGTTCGTGAACCATTCGGTGAGCTCGGCCGGTTGGTAACCGCGCTGCAGCGCCCAGTTGCCGAGCACCATCAGCCGCTGAATGTGGTGCGCATAGCCCGTGCGGCGCACCTCGTCGAGCACATGGCTGAGGCACTTCGCCCTCACGGAACTGCCGTCGAGCTCGAGGAACTCCCGCGGCAGGGCCACCTGCGCCTCGAGGTGGTTGCTGCGCCGCACGTAGTCCTCACCCAGGTGCCAGTACAGGTGCCAGACCCAGTCCCGCCAGCCCATGATTTGGCGCACCACGGCCTCCACACTCTGCAGTGGGGCTCCCCCGGTCTCGTACGCGGCGACTACGGCGTCGATCACCTCCCGCGGATGCAGCAGCCCCAAATTAAGGGGAACGCTCAGCCTGGCGTGGGCCATCGTCTCGTCCCCGAGCAGCGAGGCATCCTCGAAGGGGCCGAAGTCGCTCAAACGCGTCTCGACGAAATCGGCGAGCGCCACGAGCGCTTCCGCCCGGGTGGCGGCGAACCGGCGGGGTCCGTCCTCGCCGATCAGTCGAATGCGCCCCTCGGCCTGCCACCGGTCGAGGTCGGCGCGCACCTGCTCGTCGATGTCGTCCTCCACCGGATGGAAGGGGTCCGGCAGCCCCAGGCCCACCGCTCCCTTCGGCGGCGGCTGACGGTTGTCGTGGTCGAAGTTGAACCGGCCGCCCTCGGGATCGGGCCCGCGCATGAGCAGCCCGGTTTCCGTGCGTGCATGGCGATAGAACTGGTCCATGATCAGCCGGGACGGCGGCCTCCCCGCGGCCCAGACGGCGAAGTCGGCCTCGCTGGTCACGAAGCCGCGGCTGGGCAGCACCCGCGCGCCGAGCTCGTGAACCAGCGCGCGGGAACCCCACGAGGTGGGGTTGACCACCTCGAGGTCACGGCCGGCCAGCACATCCCGGTAGTGCTCGGCGCGCAGGTACTCGACCCGATCACCGAGCTCCCTGGCCCGGTGCCTGAGGGCGGTGAGAATGAGGTGCGCTTTGGCTCGGTGGTACGGGCGCCGACCGAGAACGCCGACGGACTCCACCATCAGGATCGGTCCGCCGTCGTCGAAATGGGGGCCGAGCTGGTCGGCGAACAGAAAGCGAGGCACTGCCATGGCTTCGAGTTTAGATGCCTTGCCGCACGCGAGGTTCGAGGCCGATGCCCAGCCGCGACGGGTTAGCCTCGATCCATGGGCAGGTTCGTGGACAGTTGGCGGTCGCATCTTCTGGTGACCTTCTCGGGGAACGGGTCAGGTCGCCCGCAGTGGGTCGAAGAAATCGAACAGGGCGACGATATCGGCTTCTTCGGTCCGGGCTCCGCCTCCTGGGCCGTGCACGGCGGGATGGCGACGATGGTCGCCGGCATCCGTGCCCTGCTCATGCAGACCCTGCACCCCGGCGCGATGGCCGGCGTACACGATTGGTCGCGCTATCGGGAAGACCCGCTCGGACGGCTCTCCGGCACCATCCAGTGGCTCGTCACCGTGACCTTCGCCGACACGACCCTGGCCGAGCACGAGTCGTCCCGCGTGGGGCGCTTCCACGACCGGGTCACCGGCACCTACCGCGACGCCCAGGGCATCGAGCGTCCCTATGCCGCCGGGGACCCCGAACTGCTCGCCTGGGTGCACATCGTTTTCACCGACGCCTTCCTGGCCTCGCACACGATCTGGGGTGACCCTATCCCCGGCGGGGCCGACGGCTACGTGCGCGAATGGGCCAAGGCCGGAGAACTCGTCGGCGTGCACAATCCGCCGCGCTCCGCGTCCGAACTGCAGGCACAGCTGGATGCGTTCAAGGATGCCGGCATCCTCAAGAGCGACGAACGCGTGGCCGAGGCGGTGCGCTTCATTCGCAATCCCCCGCTCCGGCCCGCCATGATGCCCTTCTACCGGGTCATGTTCGCCGGCGCCGTCGCCTCGATCCCCCGCGAATACCGCGAGCTGCTCGGCCTGCGGCGCTCCCTGCTCCCGGTGGTCTGGGGCACCGGAGCCGTTCTCCGCCTGGTGCGCCTGCTGCTCGGCCGGTCGTCAACCTCAGAGGATGCCGCCCGGGCCCGTATCGCGCGTCTCTCCGCCGAGAACCCCGCCTAGACTGCACGGATGCCTCCGCGCCCTGACCTCTCGCGTACGGGCGCGACTCGCACTCGCCGCTTCCCCTTCCGACTGCTGGTGATCGGGCTGGCTGCCCTCGTTCTGACCTCACTGGGAATCTTCGCAGCCGTCAACTCCGACCTCTCGGAGACCGACGGGGACGTGCAGGTGACCCGCCCCGCTGACCGCCCCCTGCGCGTGCTGTTCGTGGGCGATTCGATCAGCTACGGCCTCAACGCGGAACTGCAAGACCTGGGCTTCCGTCCGCTGATGGTCGATGCGCTCGCAGAGGGCGGCCCGGTTCAGGAATTCCACAAGAATCGGGCCGGTGCCACCACCGGCACGGTATCCAGCCTGGTCGATGTGCCGGAGAACCTCGACCTGGCCGTGGTCGAACTGGGCACCAACGACGTGCTCGACCAGACCGCGCCCGACGAGTTCGCGCTCAGCTACCGGTCACTCCTGGACCGCGTGCACACCGAATCTCCGGGCGTCCCCCTCGTCTGCGTTGGCACCTGGGGCAGCGCCGATGAGAGCGACGCGTACAACGACATCATCGACCACGAGTGCGCCCGAGAAGGCGGCGCCTTCGTCAGCCTCTACGACCTCTATCTGATCGAGGCCAATCGCGGCCCCGCCGGACAGGATGTCTTCGGCGGCACGAGCGATCGTTTCCACCCCAATGACGCAGGCTACCGAGCGATTGCCGAGCACCTTCTGGGCCGCATCAGCATACGCTGAACTGTTTTGCATATCACGGGGTGAAAGTACACCCCCTTGATGATTTCCTCTCTGTGAGGAAACCTCCAAGTATGAGACAAAACGACTGGGTACTCACCGTCCACTGTCGGGAGTGCGGGATCGGCGGCACAGCCCAAGTCGGAACCGACCGGCGCATCGTCTGGCCGGTGATCGTGCACGAGGGCGACTGCGAACTCGCCGATGACAAGGACCTCGTGGAGTCCCGCTCCGGGCATCCCGTGCATGGAGTCCGCCAGTCGGCTTACGCGCTGTGACGCCCCGCAGCACCCCGAACGAGTTCGACGCCGGCCAGCCACACGCGGCCTGCCG
Source organism: Cryobacterium sp. M25 (assembly GCF_002929635.1). NCBI lineage: Bacteria > Bacillati > Actinomycetota > Actinomycetes > Micrococcales > Microbacteriaceae > Cryobacterium > Cryobacterium sp. M25. The sequence continues at coordinate 30,927 of NZ_PJJU01000035.1, forward strand.
TTAGACCTCCGAGGCAAAGAACGCGCCGATCGCCTTCTGGAGAGCGACCGGGTCGCTCACGTGGCACAATTCGCGGGCGGAATGCATCGAGAGCAGCGGGATGCCCACGTCGACCGTGCGGATGCCGAGCCGCGTGGCGGTCAGCGGGCCGATTGTGGAGCCGCACGGCACCGTGTTGTTCGACACGAATTCCTGGTATTCCACGCCGGCCTGCGCGCAGGTTCGGGCCCAGAGGGCCGCACCTGCCGCATCCGTCGCGTAGCGCTGAGTGGCGTTGATTTTCAGCAGCGGGCCGCCCCCGGCGACGACCATGTTCGCCGGGTCGTGCTTCTCCGGGTAGTTCGGGTGCACCGAGTGACCCGCGTCGGCCGACACGCACCACGAGCCGGCGTAGGCGCGCAGGCGATCACTGACGGATGCCCCGAGTCCTGCCCCGATCCGGGTCAGGATGTCGCCCAGCAGCGGCCCGCTCGCACCCGTTCGGGTCTCGGAACCGAGTTCCTCGTGATCGAAGGCCGCGAGCACCAGGATCTGACCGGCCGGTGCCGGGGCTCCGATCAGGGCTACCAGGCCGGCGTGCACCGAGGAGAGGTTGTCCATGCGCCCCGCGGCGAAGAGCTCGCGGCCGAGGCCGAACCGGGCCGGATTGGCCGTGTCGGCCGTGAGGATGTCGTAGCCGGCGACCTCCTCTCCCGCCAGCCCGGCCAGGCCCGCCAGGTGCCCGACCAGGTCGGCCTGACTCGTTTCCCCCACCCCGAACACCGGGGTCAGGTGCCGCTGACGGTCGAGAGTGAGGCCGGTGTTGGCGTCCCGGTCCAGGTGGATGGCCAGCTGCGGGATGCGGCAGAACGGGCCCGTGCGCACGAGGTGTTCGGTGCCGTCGATGGTGGTGAGGCGGCCGGCGAGTTCGAGTTCGCGGTCGAGCCAGGAGTTGAGCAGAGGACCGCCGTAGACCTCGACCCCGGCCTGCAGCCAGCCGTGGGCGCCGATGGTCGGCTTCGGCTTCAGCTTGAAACCGGGCGAGTCGGTGTGCGCCCCCAGAATGCGAAACGGTGTCGTCGGGCCGGCCCCGTCCGGCTGCACCCAGGCGACGACCGCGCCGTCGCGCACGAGGTAGCGCCGTCCGGGCGCACCGGACCACTCCTCGGTTTCGCTCACCCGGTCGAAGCCGGCGGTGTCCAGGCGGCGGGCAACCTCCGCGGCAGCGTGGTACGACGACGGGGAGGCGGTGATGAACTCGGCGAAATCGTTGATGTAGTCCGGTGTGGATGTCATGGGTCATATCCAACCACCCTGCGTACTATGTCCACATTCAGGGCCGAGCAGTCACGGCCAGGCATTCACGGCCCAGAGGAGCACCCATGAACCAGCCGAGCCAGCCGCCGCACCCGGCCCGCGCCGCCTTCGACGCCGTGATCTTCGACCTCGACGGCGTGGTCACCGACACGGCCGCCGTGCACGCCCGGGCGTGGAAGGCCCTGTTCGACGAGGCACTGCCGGGACTGACGAAGTCGCCGGTGCCTTCGTTCGAAATCGAGAGCGACTACCGGCGGTACGTCGACGGGCGGGCGCGGGAGGACGGCATCCGTGCGTTTCTGGCCTCGCGCGGGATCGAACCGACGCATGGCCGGGCGACCATCAACGCTCTCGCCGGCCGCAAGCAGGAGCTGTTCACCCGCGAGCTCGCCGTCGGCGGCGTGCAGGCGTTCCCCGGCACGCTGGCGCTGTTGCGCCGGTTGAAAGAGCAGGGGCTGCCGGTGGCCCTCGTGACAGCGAGCCGCAACAGCGCCGCCGTGCTGACCGCGGCGCGCCTCACTGGCCTATTCGACGTCACGGTCGACGGCACCGACGCCGTGCGGATGCGCCTGGCCGGCAAACCCGACCCGGCCCTGTTCCTCGAGGCGGCCCGGCGACTGCACGTGACGCCGGACCGCACCGTGGTCGTCGAAGACTCCGAGGCCGGGGTGCAGGCCGCGGCGCGCGGCGGATTCGCCCTGGTCATCGGCATGGAGCGTACGGGCGACAGCCGGCTGCGCTCGGCCGGCGCCGATCTGGTGCTCACCGACCTCGCCGACCTGGACCTGGCCGGCCTGGACCCCGCTCTGACCGGGAAGAACCGCGGCTGGGCCGGAGGCGAGACCGGCAGCGACCCGTGGTTGCTGCGCTACATCGGCTATGACCCCGCGACCGAGGGGCTGCGGGAGGCGCTCTGCACACTCGGAAACGGCTACTGGGGCACTCGCGGCGCGGCGGCCGAGTCCACCGACGACGGCGTGCACTACCCCGGAACCTACCTCGCCGGCGTCTACAACCGGGTGCAGACGACCCTCGGCGAGCGCACCGTCGAAGACGAGCACCTGGTCAACGCCCCCAACTGGCTGCTGCTGGGATTCAGGGTGGCCGACGGGGACTGGTTCGACGTCGGCCACACCGAGCTGGTCACCTATCTGCAGGAGCTGGACCTGCGGCGCGGCGTGCTGACCCGGGTCATCCGTTTGCGCGACGAGGCGGGACGCACCACCCGGGTGACCTCCCGGCGGTTCGTGTCCCAGGCCGCCCCGCATGTGGCCGTGCTCGACACCACGTTCGAGGCGGAGGACTGGACCGGCCCGTTGACCGTGCGCTCGGCCCTCGAGGGCCGGGTCTTCAACCGCAATGTTGCCGCCGACCGGCTTCTCACCAACGCTCACCTGATTCCCCACACCGGCACGCAAATCGACGCCGAGACCGTGCTGCTCGAGATGGAGACCACGCAGTCCGGCATCCACATCGCCCTGGCGGCCCGCACCCGGGTGCGGAGGGACGAGCAGCCGGTCGAGCCCCCGCGGCACCTGCTCACCGACGACGCCGGCTGGGTGGCGCACGAGTTCACCCTGGATCTGGAGCCGGGGCATCCGGTCAGGGTGGAGAAGACGGTCGTCGTCAGCACCTCCCGCGACCGGGCCATCGCCTCGCCGGCCCGGGCGGTGGCCATCTGGTTGCGGCGCCTGCCGCACCCGGCGGACCTGTTGGAGGCGCACGAACGGGCCTGGCAGGTGCTCTGGGACGAGTTCGCGGTGGGCATGCGCGCGAGCGATCACCAGTCGCTCGCGCTCAACCTGAACACCTTCCACGTGCTGCAGACGGTGGCGGCCGTCGACGCCGACCTCGACGCGAGCATGCCGGCCCGAGGGCTGCACGGCGAGGGGTACCGCGGGCACGTCTTCTGGGACGAGCTGTTCGTCTACCCGATTCTCACCCTGCGCCGCCCCGACCTGAGCCGCGCCCTGCTCGGCTACCGGTACCGGCGCCTGGGCGAGGCCCGCGCGGCCGCACGGGGCATCGGCCGCGAGGGCGCGATGTTCCCCTGGCAGAGCGGCATCGACGGGCGTGAGGAGACCCCGACGAACCTCTTCAACCCGCTGAACCAGCAGTGGATGCCCGACAATTCCCAGAACCAGCGGCATGTGGGCCTCGCCGTGGCCTACAGCATCTGGGAGTATTACCAGTCCACCGGCAACACCGAATTCCTGATTCAGCAGGGTGCCGAAATGCTGCTCGAAGTGGCTCGTTTCTTCGCCAGCCTGGCCCGCTACGACGAGGTGGACGACCGCTACGACATTGACGGGGTGATGGGGCCGGACGAGTTCCACGACGGTTACCCCGGGGCGTCGGGCCACGGCCTCCGCAACAACGCGTACACGAACGTGATGACCGCGTGGGTACTGCGCCGCGCGGTCGACACCGTGGCTCTGTTGCAGAACCGGTACTGCGGGTCCCTCTGGAACCGGCTGCGACTGCGGCCGGACGAGGTCGACCAGTGGGCCCGGATCAGCCTGCGGCTGCGGGTGCCGTTCCACGCCGACGGCGTGATCAGCCAGTTCGAGGGCTACGAGGGCCTGCCCGAGTTCGACTGGGACGCCTACCGGGCCCGGTATCCCTCGATCGCCCGCCTCGACCTGATTCTCAACGCCGAGGGCGACAGCACAAACAACTACCGGCTCTCCAAGCAGGCCGATGTGCTCATGCTGCTCTACCTGCTCTCCGCCGAGGAGCTGCGCGAACTGCTTGAGACCATGGGCTACGAACTGCCGCCGGAGGCGATTGTGCGAACGGTCGAGTTCTACTCGGCACGCTCCACGCACGGCTCCACGCTCAGCAACGTGGTGCACTCCTGGCTGGACGCCCGGCGCGACCGGAAACGGTCGTGGGACTACCTGACTCGGGCCCTCGACAGCGACCTTGGCGACATCCTCGGCGGCTCCACCCACGAGGGCATCCACCTCGGCGCGATGGCCGGATCGATCGACATGGTCGTGCGCTGCTACACCGGGCTGGAGATCCGGGAGAACATGCTCTGGCTGCATCCCGTGCTGCCGAAGGAGCTCGCGGAGGTCACCTTTGCCATCAACTACCGGGAACAGCCGATCCGGCTGAAACTGACTCCCGGCAACGTGCGCCTGCAGCTGCAGGCAGGCGGCGCCGCTCCGATCCGGGTACGGGTCGAGGGCCGGGAGGCCGTGCTTGCGCCCGGCGAGACCCGCGATTTCCCGCTCGGTTAGCGTCGGTCGTCCCGGACTCCTGAAACCACTATCCCTGTGGGCCAACGCCGCTCGGGGCAGCCTCGGGGTTGGCGAAGGCGGCCAGCAATTCCCCGATGCGGTGACCACGATCCAGAGGGTGGCGAAGCGGCATCCCCGTGTTGAGGCGATAGATGTTGCGCCGTCCCTCCCGTTCGCGCTCGAGATAACCGGCGTCTTCGAGTTCGGTGACGATGCGTTGAGCCGCCCGCTCCGTGATGCCCACCTGGGCCGCGACGTCGCGCAATCGCACATTCGGGTTCTCCGCCACGCACAACAGCACGTGCGCGTGATTGGTTAAAAACGTCCACTGCGCCATTCTCCTATTCTCACCCAACTGACCATTGTTTCCTCACACGTGAATCCCGACACTCAACACGTGCTATGTTTTTCGTGTTTTATGAATCGTGAGAAAAGGAGCAGCTTTGAACGAGAATGTTACGGTGGCAATGGTCCTGGCGGGGCCGTGGGTTGCCGTGCTCGCCTCAGCGATCGCCGGGCGTCTCGGCCGGAGCGGTGATCTGGTTGCTCGCATTGCCGCGGCGGTCGTCGGTCTGGGGTTCGTCTTTACGGCAGCCGTCGCCGTTGCCGTGTCGACCCTGTGGACGGATTCAATCCAGGTGGGCTTCGGGGAGACAAGCCTGCAACTCGATGCCCTGGCACTGATCATGTCGTTGCTCGTTCTGGGGCTGTCCTCCCTCATTCAGGGGTTCGCCGTGCGCTACCTGCGCGGGGATCCTCGTCAGGTCTGGTTCGTGGTGACCGCGAACCTGCTCACCGGGTTCACCGTGCTGATGGTGTGTGCAGGGTCCGTGGCCCTGTTCGCGTGCGCCTGGGTCGGCGCCGGCGCCGCACTTGTGTTGCTTCTGGCCACATACTGGCCGCTGGCACAGGCGCGGGAGGGTGTGTGGCGCACCGCGGTTCGCTTTGGTGCCGCCGACACCGCGTTCCTGCTCGCGGTGGCAGTGCTGCTCGTTGGTGCTGGCGGGGACGTGTCCTTCGATCAGCTCGGCGCCGGTGCGTCCGGCCTGAGCGCGCCCGCCCAGCTCACCCTCGCGGTGATGTTGGTCCTCGCCGCCCTGGCCCGATCCAGCCAGATCCCATTCCAGGGCTGGTTGCCGTTCACTCTCGGCGCCCCGACACCGGTCTCTGCGCTGTTGCATGCCGGGGTGGTCAACGCGGGCGCCATCCTGCTTCTGCGGTTCGCGCCGGCGATCGCCCCTCACCGGTCCGTGATGATCGTCGTCTGCGTGGTGGGCGCGGCCACCCTGGTGTTCGCGTCGGCGGTGCGCCTGGCACGCCCGGACGTGAAGGGCCGACTGGTATTCTCCACGATGGCGCAGATGGGGTTCATGATCATGGCCTGCGGGTTGGGCCTGTTCGCGGCTGCAATCTTCCACCTGGTTGCCCACTCCCTGTACAAATCGACACTCTTCCTAGGCGCGGGAACCGGAGTGCGACAGCACGCCACCGACCGCGACCTCCCCACCCGCACAGCCCCGTCGCGCCTGGTGGCGGGCCTCGCGGTGGCCATCTCCGTGACCGTAACCGTTGCCGTACTCGTGGCAGCCAAACTGGTGCTCTCCCCCGCCGTGTCGCCCTCCAGCATCGGCCTGTTGGCGTTCGTCGCCCTGACCGCCGGCGTCACCCTGGCCGTGGCACTGGCAACCCACTTCTCGATCCGCACGATGGTGGTCGGCACCACGGTGACGGCGGCCGTCGGAATCGGCTACGTAGCCTTCCTGCACCTGTTCACGGGAGCACTGGAACCCGGGGTGCCGGTCCAGGGGGCACCTGGCTGGCTGCTCGTTCTGCCCGCGGTCGGCCTGATCGCCGTCGAGCTGCTGGCTCGAAGCAGCACCGGTGCGGTCTGGCTGCGCGATCGTGTCTACACGTCCGCACTTGCCGCATCCCTGCCCCGTAACCCCATCAGAACTGGAGCACCCCTGTGAGTCTGATCCTACGCGCGCAGGTCGCTGCCGCCGCCCACGACATCGTTCCGGCCTGGCCGTTGGACTCCTTCATCGCCGTGAACCCGCTGGCCGGCCGCGAATCTTACCCATTCGAGACCGAAACAACCGCGGAAGCGGCAACCACCCGCCCCGGGAGCGCCTACCTGGCTGACTACCAGCGCGGTCGAATCACCCGTGATGACATCGACGCAGCACTCCTCGAACGCATCCCCCAGCTGGCCGACCGACGCTTGCGGATCGGCACCGCAGCCGTGTCCGCGGTCCGGGTTGCCGAACTCGATATGCGCCTGGTCGCAGCCGCACCTGCCCCCGAACCGGTTGCGGTGGCGGAGCTGACGTGGCTCGATGAATACCTGGCCGTCTGGGTTGCCGGCTATCTGTGCCCGGACCCGGCGTGGCCCATGCCACACCATGCCGACGGGTTCTACCGGGCCTGGCGAACCCTGGCCTGCCTCGATCCGTCCCTCCCCCGCACGGTTCGGCGCACCCTCACCACACTTTCGCCCGAACCGGACGCGGCGCTGGCGCACGCCCTGCAATGCCTCGGCATCACGGCGGCCGACGTCCCACGTGCCCTTCGGACCGCACTCGGGCACCTGCCCGGGTGGGTCGGGCACATCAAATGGCGGGCCGAGAAGGTCGGCGACATCGACCTGACCTCGTACCTGGCCGTCCGATTCACGGTCCAGGTTGCGCTCGGAATTACCCCAGCAGCCGACCAGACAACACAGACGGCACAGCCCGACCACACCACGCTGACCTCGGCACCGTTCTGGTTGCGGGCCGAACGGGTTGCGCAGGCGCTCACCGCCGCACGGCCGAGCCGCGAGGACGTCGCCGCGGTTGCTCGGGTTCTGTCCACCCATCCGATAACCGACCAGCGGTACACCTGGCAGAAAGCCTACGAACTGAACTACCGCACCGCCCTGATCGGGGCACTCCGCTCCACCGTCGAGACCCGGGACGGCCGCAACGTGCAGTTGGTGATGTGCATCGACCCCCGGTCCGAGGGGTTGCGCCGCCACCTCGAAGAAAGCTCCTCGGTCGAGACGTTCGGTTTCGCCGGCTTCTTCGGCGTCCCCATCCGGTTCGCCCGCTACCAGGCGCGCGGAGCAATCAACTCGCTCCCGGCACTGCTGAGCGCGCGCCACCACATCACCGAGATCCCCGTCGACCACGAACAAGCACACAGAGTCGTTGCCGCTGGAAAATTCCGAGACGCCCTGCGGCATGCCGTGCATACGGCGGACTCGACAGCGGCGACACCGTTCGCGTTCGCGGAGACGGCAGGATGGTTCTACGGCGGCATCAGCATCCTGCGCACCCTCACCCCGCGCATCCACGCACGGATCGTGCGCGCCCTCTCCCTCTCGCCCCGGGACCTGCGCAGTGACGTGACGATCGCGGACGCGTTCACGCTGGACGAGCGTGCCACGTTGGCCGAAACGGCCTTGCGGATGATGGGCCTGGCCCAGTTCGCCCCGCTGGTCGTTTTGGCAGGTCACGGCTCCGAATCGGAGAACAACCTCTACCAGTCCGCACTGGACTGCGGCGCGTGCGGCGGAAATCCGGGGCACGCCAACGCCCGCGCCGCCGCCGCCATCTTCAACGACCCCGAAGTGCGACTGCTGCTCGCCGACCGCGGGCTGCCGATTCCCTTCGACACGTTCTTCGTGGCCGCCGAACACAACACCGTCAGCGACATGGTCACCGTGCTCGACCGCCACCTGATCCCCGACAGCCACACGAGTTCGGCAGACCGCTTCGAGCAGCTTCAGCGCACCGCGGCGGACAAATTGGTGACCGAACGCGCCCGGCACCTACCGGGAGCATCCCCCCGGCATTCCCCCGCACGACTGCGCGGACGTGCCCACGACTGGGCTGAGGTGTATCCAGAGCTCGGGTTGGCGGGAAACGCCACCATGATCATCGGACCCCGCGACATAACCAGAAACGTTGATTTGGGCCGGCGGGTGTTCCTGCACTCCTACCGCACCGAACTGGATCCCACTGGGGCCGCCCTGGAGACGATCATGACCGCCCCCCTCGTCGTGGCGCAGTGGATCAACCACCAGTACTACTTCACAGCCCTGAACCCCGACACTCTCGGCGCCGGAACGAAAACCATCCACAACGCCATCGGCACACTCGGCGTGATCTCGGGCCACAGCGGCGACCTCCGCCGCGGCCTGCCGTGGCAATCCGTGGGTCTGGGCACGGAGCTGTTCCATGAGCCGATGCGCCTCACCGTCGTTGTCGAAGCACCGCTGGCCCGCATCGGAGAGATCATCTCGCGCAACCAAGTCCTGCGAGATCTTTTCGACAATGACTGGATCACCCTCACCGCACGAGATCACCCCACTGCCCTCTGGCACCGCTATACCGCCTACGGCTTCACAGCGACCGCAACCGCTACTCCCGCCGCCACTGCCACCCCGATGGAAGGACCACACACATGAACAATCTCACCAAGATGACCCGACTGGAGATCGTCGTGCCTGCCCGCGACGCCCCCGCCATCCGCGAGCTGGTTTCCTCCGCCGGCGCCACCGGGTACACCTCCGTCTCCGGTGTCTCCGGCATCGGACACCACGGACAACACTCTGGATCCCTGCTCTTCAACGAGTACGACACCCTCACCATGCTCATCACCGTGTTGCCCCCCGACAAAGCCGACGAACTCATCAACGCCGTGCGCGAGCTGCTTAACACCTCCAGCGGCGTCATGTTCGTCGCCGAGACCTACGTCTCAAGGCCCGACTACTTCCAATGACTTCCTCCCACTCCTCCTATGCTGGGCGCCTGATCACCTTCGCCACCATGCACGGCAAGGAGCACCTCGCCCAACAGGCATTCCACGACATTCTCGGCGCGACAGTCAGCGCTGCGGGGGGCCTGAACACTGACCAGTTCGGGACCTTCGCCGGCGATATCCCACGCACCCTCAGCCCCCGCTCGGCAGCCCGCGCCAAAGCGCGACTGGGTATGCAGATCGCCGGCACCACTCTTGGACTTGCCTCCGAAGGCAGCTTCAGCTCCGGATTCGGTCCTCTCGTTGAAAACATGGAGATTCTCCTGTTCATCGACAAAACCCTGGGGTTGGAACTCGTCGAGGGCGCCGTGAATGTCTCCGCGCTGCCCGGAGGCAGACGCGTCGACAACGCCGACAGCGCTCTCGCGTTCGCGTCAGCCGCGGGATTCCCCGAACAGGGAGTGATCGTGCAGAGCACAAACGATAATCACCTGACTGTCTACAAGAACTTCACGCAACTCAGCGACCTCCAGGAAACCGTCGAATTGCTTCTGACGGACCAGTCCTCCGTCACGATTCTGCCGGACTACCGAGCGCACAAATCGCCAGCGCGGGCAGAGACCATTCGCAGGCTGAGTTATCAGATGGCTCGTCGCCTCGCTACACCCTGCTCCCTGTGTCAAGCACCTGGGTTCGGTCAGGTAGACATCGAACGCGGCGTTCCCTGTTCCGACTGTAGATCAGCGACCGCATTGATCGCCGCGGACCTCCACGGCTGCGGACGCTGTACCCACAGGACCCGGATACCGCGTGGCCAGGCCACCGCCGACCCGCAATGGTGCGACTATTGCAACCCGTAGTGAGGTCAGGCGTTATTCGTGCTCCCCGTCGGCCTCATGCATGGTGGACCGCGGCGCGCCTCAGACCTCGGACTGCAGGGCCGCCCGGGCGAACGCGGCCCCACCGGGCGTGACGATCCAGCGCGTGTAACTGCTCGTGCCGGCATCGAACACACCGAGTCGGCGCAGCAAGCGCCACTTCGGCAGCACCAGGTTGAACGCCGCGTCACTGGAGAGCGGGGCACCGTCGGCCCGCACCCAACCGATGGTCTCCAAACTGAGGGCTAGCAGCTGTTTGAACAGCTCAGCCTCGTCAAAACCCCGCCGCGCAATGAGTAGGAGCAGCAGCCTGGTGGCGTCGGACTCGGCCGGGTCGCGGCTCTGGTGCGCGGTTCTGGCCAGATGCCACCACAGATCGCGCGGCGCCTCGACGAGCGCCCGGCCGCGACTGGTCTGCAGCAGCATCCCCTTGCTCACTCGGAGCAGGCCCACGCTGCGCAGGTGTGCGCGCAACTCCAGCAGAGGCAGGAAGTGGCTCTCCCGGCTGGCCGTGACGGGCCAGCCCCAGTCGAGCTGGGTCGAGGCTTCCACGACCACCGCGGGCGGGAGGTAGCCGGCCTGGGTCAGACGGATGCCGTGCTCACCGACGCGGCGCAGCATCCACTGCACGGGCGCCACCATGCGCTCCATCGCCCGCACCGGCAGCAGAATGGAGTCGGTCACCCGTGCCTCCGCGAGCACCAGGCGGAACCCGGCGACGGAGTCGGGGTGCATGCGTGTTTCGAGTTCCTGGACGACCTTCACGGTGCGAGCATAGCGAGGTGTGGCCGCGGAGCCTGATGCGACCGATCGTGTCGGGCATCCGCTCTGCCGTAGCCTTGGATCATGGCCAGAGACATTGCAACCACCACCACAGTCGACCTCGCCGAGATGCTCGCTTTCGTGCGCCCGAGGCACCGGATGCTGCTGGCCACCACCCGCACCGACGGCCGCCCGCAGATCTCGCCCGTGACCGGCGGGGTCGACCCCTCCGGCCGAATCGTGATCTCCTCCTATCCTGCCCGGGCGAAAACCCGCAACGCGGAGCGAAATGTGCTTGCCTCCGTACTGGTGCTCTCGGACGACTGGGACGGCGGCTGGATCCAGGTCGACGGCGACGCCGAGGTGCTGCACATGCCCGAGGCCGGCGACGGGCTGGTCGAGTACTTCCGCTGCATCTCCGGCGAGCACTCCGACTGGGCCGAGTACCGGGCGGCGATGGCGCTTCAGGACAAGTCCCTGATCCGCATCACCCCCAGCCGGTGGAGCCCGATCGGCACGGGCGGCTTCCCGGCCCACGTCGCTGCCCGGCTCGACGCACTGTAGCCGCGCTCGCAGGATCGGCGTCGCGGTGCACCCTGGGGAAGCGGGCGCACGTTCGTCCGTGCGCCCGCTTCCCCAACCTGCGCCGCGAGGTCTGGCGCCCGGCGCACTGTCACCAGCATCTGCGAAGCTGGGCGAATGACCGACACCCGCGCCGCCGCCCTCGAGATTCTGCGCAACCTGGTCGGGCGTGACGACGCCGACTTCCACGAGGAACAGTTCGAGGCGATCGAGACCCTCGTCGACCAGCGCCGACGGGCCCTGGTCGTGCAGCGCACCGGGTGGGGCAAGTCGGCCGTCTACTTCGTCGCCACGCTGCTGCTGCGCCGCCAGGGAGCCGGCCCCACCATCCTGGTGTCGCCGCTGCTCGCCCTGATGCGCGACCAGGTCGCCGCGGCAGCCCGGGCCGGGGTGCGCGCCGTGTCGATCAACTCCTCCAACCCGCACGAGTGGGCAGAGGTGCAGCAGCAGCTGATCGACGACGAGGTCGATGTGCTGCTGGTGTCGCCGGAGCGGCTCAACAACCCGAAGTTCCGCGACGAGCAGCTCCCCGCGCTCCTCGCCCGGGTGGGCCTGCTCGTCGTCGACGAGGCCCACTGCATCTCCGACTGGGGCCACGATTTCCGGCCAGACTATCGGCGCCTGCGCGACCTGATCGCTCAGATGCCCGCCGGGGTGCCGGTGCTGGCGACCACGGCCACGGCGAACAGCCGCGTGGTGACGGATGTCGCGGCACAGCTGGTCTCGACCGGCGCGACGGTCGCGAACGGCGCGACCGGCGTGGCAGGCGCTGAGGTGGTCACCATCCGCGGCCCGCTCGCCCGGGCATCCCTGCGCCTCGGCGTACTGCGCCTGCCCGACTCGCGCACCCGGCTGGCCTGGCTGCTCAGCCACATCGACGAGCTGCCCGGTAGCGGCATCATCTACACCCTCACCGTCTCGGCGGCGGAAGACACCGCACGTCTGCTGCGGGAGGCCGGGCACCCGGTGCGCGCCTATACCGGGCAGACCGACACCGCGGAGCGGGAGGAGTCCGAGGGCATGCTCAAGCGCAACAAGGTCAAGGCCCTCGTCGCCACCAGCGCCCTGGGCATGGGGTTCGACAAGCCCGACCTCGGCTTCGTAGTGCACCTGGGTGCCCCCTCCTCCCCCGTGGCCTACTACCAGCAGGTCGGCCGCGCCGGCCGCGCCACCGAGAACGCCGACGTGCTGCTGCTGCCCGGAGTCGAAGACGAAGACATCTGGCAGTACTTCGCCACCTCCTCGATGCCCAGCCAGCACAAGGCGGAAGCCGTGATCGGGGCGCTCACGGAGCACGGATTGGCCCCGCTGTCCACGCAAGCGCTCGAGGCCCGCGTCGACCTCAAGCGCAGCCCGCTCGAGCTGCTGCTGAAGGTGCTCGACGTCGACGGCGCCGTGCGCCGCGTCACCGGTGGCTGGGTGTCCACCGGCCGGCCCTGGTTCTACGACCGGGAACGCTACGAACGCATCGCCGCCGCCCGGGTGAGCGAGCAGCAGGCGATGCTCGACTACGAGCGCACCACCGGCTGCCGGATGGAATTCTTGCAGCGCGCGCTCGACGACGACACCGCGGTGGCCTGCGGCCGCTGCGACAACTGCACCACGGCTTGGTTCCCCGGCGACGTGCGGCCCGAGATGACCTCGGCCGCCGCCCGAGCCCTCGACCGGGTCGGCGTGGCTCTCGAGCCGCGCGCGCAGTGGCCCACCGGGGTGGCGAGCCTGGGCGTGAACGTGCGCGGCAACATCCCGACCGGCGAACGGATGCTGCCCGGCCGCGCCCTCGCCCGTCTCACCGATCTGGGCTGGGGCGGCCCACTACGCGACCTGTTCGCCACCCAGTCCTCCGACGCGCCGTCTACGGATGCCCCGGCGAGCCCGGCCCTGATCCAGGCCTGCATCCGCGTGCTGGCGGAGTGGGGCTGGGACGAACGGCCGGCCGCGGTGGTGAGCGTGCCCTCGCGGCAGCATCCGTTGCTGGTCGGATCGGTGGCTCGGGCGTTCGCCGAGGCCGGCCGCCTGCCCTGGCTCGGCTCGCTCGACCTCGTGAACGGCGGCCCCACCGGCACGGCGGGCGGCAACAGCGCCTACCGGCTCTCCAACGTCTGGGACCGTTTCGCGGTGGGACCGAAGCTGGCCGCGGCCCTCGACACGGTGCAGGGCCGACCGATCCTGCTCGTCGACGACCTCGCCGACAGCCGCTGGACGCTCACGGTCGTGGGCCGCCTACTGCGTCGCCAGGGGGTGGCGGCCGTGCTGCCGTTCGCGTTGGCGTTGAAGTCCTGAGCTGCCGGAGAACTCAAGCTTTCGCCCTGACGTCAACGCAGCGCGCGCAGCTTGACCGTGCGCTGCAAGCCGACCTCGTCGGCCCGGACTCCCCCGACCGCTCCGCAGTGAGCTGACTGCATGGACAGGCGCACCAGGTCAACGCCGCGCAGCCCCGGCCAGCCCTGCACCAGGTGGCGCCAGGTTGTTGGCACAGCTTCCAGCCCCCAGCGGGCGGCGGTCAGCGCGCCAGCGACACCTGCTACGGCGTCGGTGTCGCCGCCGCCGCGCGCCGCGACTTCGATGGCGCGACGCACCTGGCCGGCATCCGTTCCCCGGGCGTACGTGATCGCCGACCAGGCGGCCTGCAGGGTCTGCACGACCCAGCCGTTACCCGGGAAATCCGCGGGCCGTTCACGCTCGGCATCGTCGATCCGGGTCGACCAGTCCGCGCGGCGCTCGCTCGGCAGGGCGGACAGGCCCACCCGAATGTCGAGTTCGCCCTCGAGCACGGCGTGCCGCAAAGCGAGCCCGAACAGCACGCAGGCATCGCCTGCCTCGGTTTCACGGTGCGTCAGCTCACTGACCAGGCGCGCGGCCTCGGCCAGGGCGACCGGATCGCCGAGGAACGCCAGCGCCACCGGCGCGGTTCTCAGGAGCGATCCGTTGCCGGCGCTGCGCCCGTTGCGATCATGCTGCTCCCTCGCCCCGCGACGCACGGAATCGGCGTTCGGCTCGCTGCCCGAGAGCACCGCCCCCAGCTGCACGCCCGCGTACGGTGCCGATTTCGCCCAGGCCACCCAGTGGGCCACGACGATGTCGAGGACCGAGTCGTCTCTGAGATCCCCGCCCTCCGCCGCGGCCATCGCGAGCGGCACCGCCATGGCCGTGTAGTCGGTCCACTCGCCGGGTGCCCAGTGGAAGCCGCCGCCGCCGCGCATGCTGACCGGGGCGGTTTCCGGTAGCGGCCCGGCGAACTCGTAGCCGGCCCCGAGCGCGTCCCCGCAGGCCATGCCCAGCAGCACCGCTGCTGATCGGTCGTGTTGGTCGGCAGTCAGCTTCATTGCAGGCTCCTTCGGGTCGGGCCGATTCGGGTCGGGTAAGGACCGGAGTACCTGCACATCCGAGAACGAACGCCGGGTGCACGGGACGAGTGCAGCCTATTCCGGCCCAAAATCCCCGGCAAGGCCATTGACCGGGGCCCAACCGGTGTGTGACGCGGCGCGTCACGGGAATACTTACCGGGGCGCACTCCTTGTTAGTCTTCAGACATCGCTTTTCGGCGATGAATACGCACCTGCAACCTCGGTTAGGCCAGAAAAATGAAGCTCAAGATCCTGTCGGCGGTATTACTCACAGCGCTCACCGTGTCGCTGGCCGGCTGCTCCGCGAGCACCGACACCGACGACGCAGCCACCACCGGCGCCGACACCTCGCTGTCCTCCGTCACAGACGCGGGCGTGCTCACCATCGGCACCGAGGGCACGTACCGCCCGTTCACCTTCCACGAGGGTGGCTCCGGCGCACTGACCGGCTACGACGTCGAGATCATCGAGGCCGTCGCAGCCGAGCTCGGAGTCACGGCCAAATTCGAGGAAACCCAGTGGGACGGCATCTTCGCAGGCCTCGAGGCCGGCCGCTTCGACGTCATCGCCAACCAGGTCACGGCCACCCCGGAACGCGTCGCCAAGTACAACTTTTCGACCCCCTACACGTTCTCGACCGGCGTGATCGTGGTCAAGAGCGACAACACCTCGATCACCTCCTTCGAGACCCTGGCCGGCAAGACCACGGCCCAGTCGCTCACCAGCAACTGGAACACCCTCGCCACCGAGAGCGGCGCACGTGTGCAGGCCGTCGAGGGCTGGGCCCAGTCGGTCGCCCTGGTCGAACAGGGCCGCGTCGACGCGACCGTGAACGACAATCTCACCTTCCTCGACTACCAGAAGCAGACCGGCGCCACCGGGCTCAAGGTCGCCGCGAACACCGACGAGAAGTCCGCGACCTCGTTCGCCTTCGTCAAGGGCAGCACGGAGCTGACGGATGCCGTCGACGCGGCCCTCGAAAAGCTCGCCGCCGCCGGCACCCTGACGTCGATCTCGGAGAAGTACTTCGGGTCCGACGTTTCCCAGTAACCCCGTCCAGCCATGAACCAATCCGCCTGGGACCTGTTCTGGACCTCGCTCGGTCCCATCGTGCAGGGGGCGATCCTCGGCACCATCCCGCTGGCGCTCGCCTCGTTCACGATCGGTCTGGCGCTCGCGCTCGGGCTGGCGTTGATGCGCCTCTCCCGGCGCCGGTGGGTGTCCGGCATCGCCCGGGTCTACATCTCGATCGTGCGCGGTACCCCACTGTTGGTCCAGTTGTTCGTGATCTTCTACGGCCTGCCGTCGCTGGGCATCCTGATCGATCCGTGGCCGAGCGCCGTGGTGGCGTTCTCACTCAACGTCGGCGGCTACGCCGCCGAAGTGATTCGGGCGGCCATCCTCTCGGTGCCCAAGGGGCAGTGGGAGGCGGCCTACATGATCGGCATGTCGCACCGTCGCGCGCTGACCCGGATCATCCTGCCGCAGGCCGCCCGTGTCTCGGTTCCGCCCCTGTCGAACACCTTCATCAGCCTGGTCAAGGACACCTCCCTCGCCTCGCTGATCCTGGTCACGGAGCTGTTCCGCGAAGCACAGCAGGTGGCCGCCTTCAGCCAGGAATTCATGCTGCTCTACCTCGAGGCCGCCCTGGTCTACTGGGTGATCTGCCTGGGCCTGTCCTCGGTGCAGAGCGTTCTCGAGAAGCGATTGGACCGCTATGTCCCCCACTGATCCGATTGATCCGACCGAACCGACGGCCCCGGATGCCGCGGCGACCTCCGACGTCCTGCTCCGCGTGCGCGGGCTCCAGAAGAGTTTCGGCGCCAACCAGGTGTTGCAATCCATCGACCTGACGGTGGGTCGCGGCCACGTTCTCGCCCTGATCGGACCCTCCGGTTCCGGCAAGACCACCATCCTGCGCTGCCTGAACGGCCTGGAACTGGCCGACGGCGGAACGATCGACGTGGCCGACGAACTGTCGGTCGACTTCGCAGCCATACCGGGGAAGAATCAGCGTGCGGCTCTGCGCGACCGGTCGGCCATGGTCTTCCAGCACTACAACCTGTTCCCGCACAAGACCGTACTGGAGAACGTGCTGGAGGGGCCCGTGGTGGTGCAGCGCCGCCCGAAGGCGGAGGTCGAAGCGGAGGCGCTCGCGTTGCTCGACCGCGTGGGCCTCAGCGCCAAGAAGGACAGCTACCCGTTCGAGCTCTCCGGCGGCCAGCAGCAGCGTGTGGGCATCGTGCGCGCGCTCGCCCTGCGCCCGCAGCTGCTGCTCTTCGACGAGCCCACGTCGTCCCTCGACCCGGAACTCGTGGGCGATGTTCTGCGCCTGATCAAGGAACTGGCGGTGGAGGGCTGGAGCATGGTGATCGTGACCCACGAACTCGAATTCGCGCGCGAGGTAGCCACCGAGGTGGCCTTCGTCGACGGTGGCCGGATCGTCGAGCGCGGCGACCCGAATCAGCTGCTGCGCCACCCGAAGGAGGAACGCACCCGGCAGTTCCTGCACCGGCTGCTGTTCCCCTTCTAGGTGCACATCCAGGCGTGGGGCCGACCTCGCCGGGCAGAGGCTCAGCCCCTCACCTGCCCGTCAACTCTTGTGCCCGGAGTCGGGCTGATCCGCTGGTTCAGTCTCGGAATGATCCGCTGCCCGGAGTGAGCCGGCATGAGCTCGCACCGTGGGATCCTGGCGTGTCTTGATCAGGCTGGCGACCGTGGTCACGGTCAAGACCACACCGATGACGATCAGGCTGAGATTCGTGCTGATCTCCGGCACTCGGCCATCAAGGCCGTGTGCCCAATGCAGAACGAGTTTCACACCGATGAAGGCCAGGATGAGGGACAGGCCGGTCGACAGGTAGACCAGCCGGTCGAGGAGCCCCTTGACGAGGAAGAAGAGCGCCCGGAGCCCGAGCAGCGCGAAGGCGTTGGCGGTGAAGACGATGTACGCCTCATCGGTGATTCCGAAGATCGCCGGGATCGAATCGAGTGCGAACAGGAGATCGGTGCTGCCGATCGCTATCAGCACGATAAACAGCGGTGTCACCGCGCGGCGGCCGGCGCTCCGCGTGAACATTCGACCGTCGACATAGTCGTCGGTAACGGTCAGGCCCCGACGGGCCACCCGGACCAGTACGTTGTCTTGCACGTCAGGGTCGACGTTACGGTGCCGGAAGAGCTGTACGGCTGTGAAGATCAGCACCAGACCGAAGATCAGGAACATGAATGAGAACAGCGAAAGCAGGGCGGAACCCAGTGCAATGAAGATCGCCCGCAGAATGAGTGCCAGCAGGATCCCGAAGATGAGAACTTTCTGCTGGTATTTTTCCGGGACCGCGAAGGTCGACATGATGATCACGAAGACGAAGAGGTTGTCGATGGACAGGCTCTTCTCAACGATGTACCCGGCGAAGTATTCCGCGCCGAACCCCCAGCCCACCTGCGCCGCGAAAACGAGGCCGAACAGGATCGCGACCGCGATGTACAGCACCGACGAGAGTGCGGCCTCCCGAAACTTGACGACGTGCGGCCGGGCGATGGCCAAACCCAGGTCCAACGCGAGCAGACCCAGAATGACGGCGATGGTGAGCGTCCAGCGGAGCGCAGTTACTTCCAGCAACTGTGACCTTCCTGTCGTGTCCTCAGCGAGAATTTCAGCGTGAGCCTACTCATAAGAGGAACCAAATAAGCATGAACGTCAACAGTATCCTGCCTCTGCTGCTGACCCCCTTCCGGGCAAGCGGCCTGCCCTGCTAAATCCCCAGCTCGTCCGCACTATTCTTTTCCAGTGACTTCAACAGCGATCTCTCCGGTGGGCTCCGACTCAGCATCGCCCTCCACCTTCCGGCAGCTTTCCGGTCTGCTGCGGATCGGCATGGGACTGCTGCTCCTCGCGAGCATCATTACGCAGATCACCGACCAGCTCTGGAACGACGCCTTCGTGGCGACCGAGTATTTCGGCTACTTCACCATCCAGTCGAGCCTGATGAACGTGGTCGTGCTGCTCGTGGGAGGTTCCCTCGCCCTTCGCCGAAGCACGGATTCCCAACTCCTCACCGGGGTGCGAATGTCGGTACTCACCTACGCGGTCGTCACCGGGGTCGTCTACAACGCGCTGCTGCGCAACGTCGTCTCCGATGGCTTCATCGGTGTCGGCTGGCCCAACGAGGTGTTGCACGTCTGGGCGCCGATCTTCATCGCGCTGGACTGGATCCTCTCGCCGGGGCGCCCGGCCCTGGCCTGGAAGCGCCTCGGTGTGGCCCTGATCTACCCGCTGGCTTGGGTGGCTTACGCCGTGGTGCGGGGCACCCTGACCGGCTTCCACACCTATCCCTTCCTCGAACCGGCCCAGCCGGGCGGCTACGTGACCGTGATCTTCTACGTGCTCGGCATCGCGACCTTCATCACCGGTCTCGCCGCGGCCGCAATCGCCGCGAGCCGCCTCCGGTCACAGGTTTTGACGACCGAACCCGTGGCCTGATCCGCTGTCGCGGTCAAACCGATCGCGGCGGCGGCGCGAATGTGCTGAACGCGGCGATCATCTCGTCGACGCTGTGCGCCGCGGTCGACGGATGCCGGAACGGCCGGTTCCGCTCGATGCTGTAGTGATTGCGCCGCCCCACCCGTTCGCGCCGGATGTAGCCGGCCTTGACCAGGTCCGCCATGATGCTCAGCGCCGCCCGGGTTGACACCCCCACCGTGTCGGCGAGCTCCTGCACCCGCGCATCGGGGTTCCCCGCGATAGCCAGGAGCAGGTGCGCGTGGTGGGTGAGGAACGTCCACGGCTTGCCAGGGGCATCCGTCGGTCCAGGCGGCGGAACGGGCGGCGGTTCGGGCAGCATCTCGGTCATCGGAGGGTCTCGTTCACCTTCTTCTGCTCAGCCTTCTGTTCGGCCTTCTGCTCGGCATTCTGTGCCTTCTGCTCGGGCGTGCGGGCCGATCGGCGCCAGACCGGCTCCATCTGGGCGAGTTCCTCAGGGGTGGCCTCGCGGAACGAGCCGACGGGAGCGGCCTCGAACTCGCGCCGCCCCTGGCCCCGCGTGGCCCGGAGGCTGAGCATGACCGACACCGCGATGATCAGCGCGATCACAGATAGCGAAACGGTCGTCGGGATGTAGAACACGTCGAGCAGCAGCATCTTGACGCCCACCCAGATCAGCACCAGCGAGAGACCAATCTTCAGGTAGACGAATCGGTGCATGAGGTCGGCGAGCAGGAAGTACATCGCCCGGAGGCCGAGGATTGCAAAGGCGTTGGCGGTGAAGACGATGAACGGTTCACTGGTGACCGCGAAGATGGCCGGGATGGAGTCCACGGCGAACACGACATCCGTCACCTCGACGAGCACGAGAACCGCCAGCAGCGGTGTGGCGAGCAGAATGCCGTTCTTGCGCACGAGTAAGCGCTGGCCGTGGAACGTCTCGGTCATCGGGATGAAGCGGCGGAAGAGGCGCAGCACTTGGGATTTCTCGGGGTGCGCGTGCTCGTTGCGGGTGCGGATCATGCGGTAGCCCGTGAAGATCAGGAACGCAGCGAACACGTAGAGAATCCAGGAGAAGTTCTCGATCAACACGGCGCCCGCGGCGATGAAGATGCCGCGCAGCACGAGCGCACCGAGAACGCCGAGGAACAGCACCCGGTGCTGGTACTGGCGCGGCACCGCGAAAGCGGCGAAGATGATCGCCCAGACGAAGACGTTGTCGACCGCGAGGGACTTCTCGATCAGGTAGCCCGCGTAGTACTGCTGCCCGAACTCGGCCCCGGCCGTCACCCAGATCACGACGCCGAAGGAGATGCCGATGAGCACCCAGATCACGGACCAGATCGCGGCTTCGCGCACTCCGATCACATGGGCCTTGCGATGGGCGAACAGGTCGACGGCGAGCATGACGGCGATGATGCCGAACACCGCCAGCCAGGCGTAGAGGGGAACGTCCATGGGGAATGCCTTCCAGTCACTGCTTCGACTGGAGGTCTGGTCCAACCCGGATCGGGTCCCTGTGGCCGGGCTCCGATGACGGAACCGTAATGACGACCACACGCTGGGGATTACTCCCCTCCGAAAATAAGTGAAGCATACTTCACCCTTTGGCGCAAACCGCGGGGTTGACTGCGGCGGTTGAGCACTTCCGCCGCCGCGACTACCGTGCACTGGAACAACGGAGGATCCCATGAAGGGTTTTGTCGACAACATCGAGGACGCGGCCATCCGCAACTCGAATTTCCGCCAGGTGCTGTACACCGCCCGGGGGCTGCAGCTGGTCGTGATGGCGCTGGAGCCGGGCGAGGACATCGGGGAAGAGGTGCACCCGGATCGAGACCAGTACTTTCGGGTGGAGAAGGGCAAGGGCGAGATCTGGATCGACGGCACCAAGACGAAGATCAGGAAGAACTCGGCCATGGTCGTGCCGGCCGGCGCGCGGCACAATGTGCTCAACACGGGCGGCAAGGTGCTGCGGCTCGCCACGATCTACGCGCCGCCGGAGCATCAGGACGCCA
This sequence comes from Cryobacterium sp. M25, assembly GCF_002929635.1. Taxonomy (NCBI): domain Bacteria; kingdom Bacillati; phylum Actinomycetota; class Actinomycetes; order Micrococcales; family Microbacteriaceae; genus Cryobacterium; species Cryobacterium sp. M25. The sequence goes on from NZ_PJJU01000035.1 coordinate 52,281, forward strand.
TCGTGCACCTGACCAAGGCAGACGCCCAGGCCTCGGAGGAACACTTCGACGGCACCGTCACGGAGCCGAAGCAGAAATCACGCCAGGCGAAGCCGGCCGCCACGCAGGCTACGGCAAAGCCGACGTCGAAGACGACCGCCAAGCCCGCCGCGAAGACACCACGCAAGGCGGCGGCACAGCGCCCCTCGACGAGGGCGCGGTCCGCCGACACCAACTAGCTGAGTGCGGCCTAATGAATTCGACGGAGATTTTGAGCATTTCGGGCTGAAACGGATGTTTGGGGCCGGTTTTGCGCAAAATCTCCGTCGAATTGGTTCGAGACCGCCTGACTGGTCCGCCTGACTGGTCCGCCTGACTGGCGCCTAGCGGGTCCGGGCTCCGGCAGGCGCCGGCCGCACCCGCTGCGCCTGCAGGGTGCGTTCCCGCATCGCAAGGAAAAGCGGGAAGGTGAAGGCGAACGCTGTCAGACCCGAGAGCACCACGTAGAGCCAACCCCGCTTCATCCCGATCCGCCTGGCCTCGACGATGATCAGGATGCTGCCGGCCACCGCCACCACCAGCAGGTCAACGGTCAGTGACGACACCGCCGGACCGCTGTTCACCCAGTCACCGACGAAGTCGCGTAGCTGCACGATCGCCAGCAGGTTGAAGGTCCAGGTGCCCACGAGGCCGCCGAGGCTGAGCGCCAGGTAGACGGCGGCGAGCGGGGTCCAGTTTTTGGTCATACGTCATTATTGCCGCCCGGTAGGGTCGAAAACCGACCCTGGGAGCACCATGCCACACGCATCTCGCAAGCCTGCGTCAACCCGCAGCCGGCGTTCCAGGCGACGGCCCGTCACCGCCCTGATGGTGGTCCTGCCGCTCCTGGCTTTGGTCTCAGCGATCGTGGTCGGCGTGCCCGGCGTCACGCCGGGCGAGACATCCGTTCCCTTCCCGGTCGGATCCACGGCCGCGGCCCCGGTGACCGGCGACGCGGCCGACCTGCTCGCCACCCTGCCGGTCAAGGGCAAGGCCGCGAAGACCGGCTACGACCGCACCGGCGAGTTCGGCTCCGCCTGGCGCGACGTGGACGACAACGGCTGCGACACCCGCAACGATATCCTGGCCCGCGACCTGGCCGCGATCGTGACCGACGCGTCCTGCCGGGTCTTGAGCGGCTGCTGGCGCCGTACACGGGCGAATCGGTGTCGTTCGAGCGCGGCGAGACCACCTCGATGCTCGTGCAGATCGACCATCTGGTCGCTTTGTCGAACGCCTGGCAAACCGGCGCCGCGCAGCTGACCCGGGAGGAGCGGATCGCCCTGGCCAACGACCCGCTGAACCTGCTGGCCTCCGACGGTGTCTCCAACTCGCAGAAGGGCGACGGGGACGCCGCCACCTGGCTGCCCGCGGAGAAGTCGTTCCGCTGCGAATATGTGGCCCGCCAGATCTCCGTGAAGGCCACCTACGGCCTATGGGTGGCCCGGGCCGAGCACGACGCCATGGCGCGCGTGCTCGCGACCTGCCCCGGCCAGCCTGCCTACTCGGCCACGCCCGGTCTGGACTAGTTCCGCGTCGGCACAGCACGAACCGTCACAGCCCGGCTACACCGACACGAGGACCTCGCCGATCTCGCTGAAGCCCTGGTCGGTGACGGTGATGACCAGCTTGGCCGGGATCTGCTCCTTCATGGAGTCGACATGGCTGATCAGACCGATGGTGCGGCCGCCGGCGCGGAGGCCGTCCAGGGTGCTCATCGCGGTTTCCAGGGTGGCACCGTCGAGGGACCCGAAGCCCTCGTCGACGAACAGGGTGTCGAGGGCGATGCCGCCGGCCTGGTTCGACACGATCTCCGCCAGCCCGAGGGCGAGGGCCAATGACGCCAGGAACGTCTCGCCGCCGGAGAGCGACTGGGTGGGGCGGGCCCGCCCGGTGTGCGCGTCCCGGATCATCAGCCCGAGCCCGGACTGGCCACCACGGAACTGCACCGAGTCGTCGTGTTCGAGGGTGTAGCGGCCCCCGGTCATGGTGCGTAGCCGGTTGTTGGCCGCTGCAATGATCTGCTCGAGCTGCGCGGCGAGAACGTAGGTCTCCAGGCGCATCCGTTTCGTGTTGGGTTCGTCGCCATGCACGGCCGCCGCCAACTCCCGAACCTGCGTCTGCGTGGACAGAAGCTCCGCGCCGGCGTCGAAGTGCACGCGGGCATCCGTGACCAGGCCGGTCATGACGGCCACCCGCTCCCCCAGAGAGCCGCGTTCGGCCAGCGCCGCATCCCGTTCCGCCGCCGCCGTCACCAGGGTTTCCCGGGCCGGACCGACGTCGGTTAGGCCGGCGGGAAGACCCGTGAGCGCCGGTTCGGCCAGCACCGAGCGCGCCGCCGCGCGCGAATCGTCGTGACCGCGGATCAGCTCTTCCAGCTGCCGCACGTCGGCGTCGTCCTGGTGGGCGGCGGCCACGTCCTGCTCGTCGACGAAACCTTCGCGGTCCAGCTGGGCCTGAACGGATGCGCCGGCGGCGTTCCGCAGGCTCCGGCGCTCACGGCTGTGGTCGAGGGCCTCGTCGAGGGCCCGCGCGGAGGCCAGCTCGGCCCGCAGCCGATCGACCCGGTAGCCCACCGAGGCGAAGTCGCCGCGCTGGGCGGACACTCGGTCGTCGATGGCCTGTCGGGCGCTGCGGCGCTCGGCAAGCTGCACGGCCGCCTCATCGCGGGCGGAGCAGAGGCCTGCCAGGGCACGGCCGACCTCGTCGAGTTCGGCCCGCAGCCGGCTCTTGTCGAGGCCGAGCGCTGCCGCCCGCACGCCGGCGTTCACGGCCGCGGCGAGGGCCACCTCGGACGCGGCCATTTCGGCGACGATTTCGTCGATGGTGCGCTCCCCGGCCCGGGCCCGGGCCTCGGCCAGGTCGGTGGCCACGGTGCCTGCGGCGGCGTGCGTTTGATCGAGTCGGGTCTGCGCCTGCTTCAGGCATGCCCGTGCCGCCACGATGTCGGCTTCGGTGACCGGTTCATCGTCGCCGGTGGCGGGAGCCGGATGCGCGGTCGAGCCGCACACCTCGCACGGCTCCCCCGGCACGAGGTGCGAGGCCAACTCGACGGCGTGGCCGGCCAGCCGCCGGTCCACGAGGGTCTGGTAGCGCACCGCCGCCGCCGCGTTCTCGCCGGCGGCGACCGCGTCGGTCCGGTGCGCCACCTCCAGCTCCGCGTCGAGACGCCGCACCTGGCCGGCCGCGCCCTCGGCCGCCCGCAGCCGCTCCGCCTGGGCGCGCGCCTCGGGCT
>NZ_PJJU01000058.1:0-324553 GCF_002929635.1 Cryobacterium sp. M25
CACCGAACGCCTCATCAAACTCACACTCGCCGCCTAAAATGAAACCAAGGACCCCGTCCGAAAAGACCGGGTCACCCCAGCCACCGAAGCCCGCGTTTCCCGAAAATCTCCGTAATTGCGTGACGCCGGATGCCCCAGCGCGGGTCCCGGTCACGGCGCGAGCCTGTCGACGACGCGCGCCTAGCGAGAGTCGGGCTCAGCGCCCAGCTTCGGATGTCGCCGGTACGGCGACACCGACGCGTCGCCCGGGATCCAGAATCGCCACGGATACTCCGCTCTCCCGCCGGCGCCGCCCACTCCGGTGCGGGGTCCGCTGCGGAAAGCGACCGGTTCGGGAGGCAGGGTCAGCGTGAACGGCGCCTCACCGAGGTCCGCACCGTCGTCTCCCAGCCCGATGCCGAGCGCCAGCGTGAGCCGGGCCGGGCCGCGCGCCAGGTCGCGGTCGCTGCGTGAGGTGGGGCGGCGCATCCGTGCCTCGGCGACACCGTCGACGATCTCGCCGGCGCGCAGCAGCACGGCGGACGCCTCGCCGCCCGGCGAGCAGACGATGTTCGCACAGACGTGCATGCCGTAGCTGAAGTACGCGTAGACGTGGCCGCTCGGGCCGAACATCGACGCGTTCCGCCGGGTCTGGCCACGGAAGGCGTGCGAGCCGGGGTCGAGCCCTGGCCCGAGGTAAGCCTCCACCTCGGTGATGCGCAGCCGCACCCCGGCGCGGTCGAGCAGCGCGCCCAGCAACTGTGGCGCGACCTCAACCGCCGGTCGCGCCAGAATGCCGTCGACGAGTGTCACATGCCGAGCGCAGCCGTCAGCGCGCGCACCCGGGTGACGAGCGCCGCGCGCTGCTCGGCCACGCGCACCGGGGCGGTCCCGCCCTGGCCGTCGCGGCGGGACACCGAACCGGTGATGGTGAGTACCTCGCGCACGTCCGGCGTGAGGTGCGGCGACAGCGCGAGCAGCGCGGCGTCGTCCACCTCGTGCAGGTCGAGCCCGTTTCGCTCCGCGAACTTCACCAGCGAACCGGTGATTTCGTGCGCGTCCCGGAACGTGACCTGCTGCTTGACGAGCCACTCGGCGACGTCGGTGGCCAGGGAGAATCCCTGGGGGGCGAGCTCGGCCATCCGTTCGGTGTGAAAGGTCAGGGTCGCGATCATTCCGCTGAAGGCCGGCAGGAGCACCTCGAGCGTCTCGATCGAGTCGAAGACGGGCTCCTTGTCTTCCTGCAGGTCGCGGTTGTAGGCGAGCGGCAACCCCTTGAGAGTGGTCAGCAGACCGGTCAGGTTGCCGATCAGGCGCCCCGACTTGCCGCGGGCCAGCTCGGCGATGTCCGGGTTCTTTTTCTGCGGCATGATCGACGACCCGGTGGAGTAGGAGTCGTCGAGGGTGACGAAACCGAACTCGCGGGTGTTCCAGAGGATGATCTCCTCGGCCAGACGGGACAGGTCGATACCGATCTGGGCGGTGATGTACGCGAACTCGGCGACCAGGTCGCGGCTCGCGGTGCCGTCGATCGAGTTCTCGACCACGGCGCTGAAGCCGAGGTCGGCCGCCACCAGGTTGGCGTCGAGGCCGAGCGTGTTGCCGGCCAGGGCACCCGACCCATAGGGCGAGTAGTCGGCGCGCGTGTTCCAGTCGGTGAACCGCTCGAGGTCGCGCACGAGCGGCCAGCAGTGCGCGAACAGGTGGTGGGCGAGCAGCACCGGCTGGGCGTGCTGCAGATGCGTGCGGCCCGGCATGATGGCATCGTCGTTCGCCTCGGCTTGCGACGCCAGGGCGTCGATCAGGTCGATGACGTGGGCGGAGATGCCCTTCGCCTTGTCGCGCAGCAGCATCCGCACCAGGGTGGCGACCTGGTCGTTGCGGCTGCGGCCGGCGCGCAGCTTGCCGCCCAGTTCGACGCCGACGATGTCGATCAGGCCGCGTTCCAGGGCCGAATGCACATCCTCGTCGGATTCCGCGGGCAGGAAGCTCTCGTCGACCACGGCCTGCATCAGCGTGTCGAGGCCGGCGATCATGGCGACGAGTTCCGGGGCGGTCAGGTAACCGGCCGCGGCCAGGGCCCGCGCGTGGGCCTGGGAACCACGGATGTCGTAGGGAGCCAGCGGCCAGTCGAACTGGGTCGACTTGCTCAGCTTCGCCAGTTCCGGCGATGGTCCCCCGGCGAAGCGGCCACCCCAGAGGGCGCCCGCCTTGCCCGCGCGGTTCTCGTGCGTGTCCGTGTCGCCAGCCACGTCAGCCCTACTTGCCGGCGAGGTCGCGGCGGGCCGAGATCTTGCTCGGCAGCGACCACAGCTCGATGAAACCCTTGGCCATGGACTGGTCGAAGGTGTCCCCGGTGTCGTAGGTGGCGAGGTTGAAGTCGTAGAGGCTCCGAGTGGACTTGCGGCCGGTGACGACGGCGGTGCCGGCATGCATCTTCAGACGGATGTCGCCGGTCACGTGCTTCTGCGTCTCGTCGATGAACACGTCGAGTGCGCGTTTCAGGCCGGAGAACCAGAGGCCGTCGTAGACGAGTTCGGCCCACTTGGACTCGACCGTGCGCTTGTAGCGGGCCAGGTCACGTTCCACGGTCATATTCTCGAGCTCTTCGTGCGCGGCGATCAGGGCGATGCCGGCGGGGGCCTCATAGACCTCGCGGCTCTTGATGCCGACGAGGCGGTCCTCGACGATGTCGATCCGTCCGACGCCCTGGTTGCCGGCGAGCAGGTTCATCATTTCGATGGCCTGAAGCGGGGTGACGGCGACGCCGTCGATCGCGACGGGAACACCCTGGTCGAAGCTGATGACGACCTCGGTGGGCTCGCGAGTCACGGCCGGGTCCTGCGTGTACGTGTAGAGGTCTTCGATCGGGGCGTTCCACGGGTCTTCGAGGAAGCCGGTTTCGACCGCACGGCCGTAGACGTTCTGGTCGATCGAGTAGGGGCTCTTCTTCGACTGTGCGATGGGCAGGTTGTGCAGCGCCGCGTATTCGATGGCTTTGTCCCGGGTGAGGGCGAAATCGCGCACCGGGGCGAGCGAGGTGAGCTCGGGCGCGAGGGCGGCGACGGCGGCCTCGAAGCGCACCTGGTCGTTGCCCTTGCCGGTGCAGCCGTGCGCGACGCTGTTCGCTCCGAGCTCCTTGGCCGTGGAGGCGAGGTACTTGGCGATCAGCGGGCGGCTGAGCGCGGAGACGAGCGGATAACGCTTCTGGTAGAGCGCGTTGGCCTTGAGGGCCGGCACGACGTAGTCGCTGGCGAACTCGTCCTTCGCGTCGACGACGATGGACTCGACGGCGCCGCAGTCCAGGGCGCGCTGGCGGATGACGTCCATATCCTCGCCGCTCTGTCCCACGTCGATGGCGAGGGCCACGACCTCTTTGCCGGTCGCATCCTTCAGCCAGCCGATGCCAACCGAGGTATCGAGACCGCCCGAATATGCCAGCACAACGCGTTCAGCCATGGTTCTCCCTAAAAAATTCGATCTGTTCAAGTTTACGGTCACGCTGTGACGCCCGCCGGGGCGTTCAGGCGCTGTTCTGGGTGAGCAGCCAGACGAGCAGCGCCTTCTGGGCATGCAGGCGGTTTTCGGCCTCGTCCCAGATGATGCTCTGCACGCCGTCGATGACGTCGGCGGTCACCTCGTAACCGCGATCAGCCGGCAGACAGTGCAGGAAGTGCGCGTCGGGCTTGGCGAGGGCCATCAGGGCGGCGTCCACACGGTAGCGACCGAGGTCGCCCAGGCGGGTGGCCTTCTCCTCTTCCTTGCCCATCGACACCCAGGTGTCGGTGACGACCACGTCGACGCCGGTGACAGCCGCGACCGGGTCGGTGAAGAGCTCCACGGAGCCGCCGGTGCGCAGGGCGATCGCCGCGGCATCCGCGACGACCTCGTCGGTGGGCGTGTACCCGACCGGGGAGGCGATGCGCACGTGCATGCCCGCGGTCGCGCCGGCGAGCAGGTAGGACTGGCCCATGTTGCAGGCGCCGTCGCCGAGGAACGCGAGGGTCTGACCGGCCAGGTCGCCGCGGTGCTCACGGATGGTGAGCAGGTCGGCGAGCAACTGGCAGGGGTGGAAGTCGTCCGACAGCGCATTGACGACGGGCACCGTGGTGCCGAGGGCCATCTCCTCGAGTCCGGCCTGGCCGTAGGTGCGCCAGACGATCGCGGCCACCTGGCGTTCGAGCACGCGGGCCGTGTCGGAAGCGGTTTCCTTGCCACCGAGCTGGCTGTTCGCGGTGCTGATGATCAACGGGCTGCCGCCGAGGTCGGCGATCCCCACGGCGAAGGAGACCCGGGTGCGGGTCGATGACTTGTCGAAGATGACAGCCACGGTCTGCGGGCCGGCCAGAGGTTTGACCGCGAATCGGTCACGCTTGAGTTCCAGGGCAAGGTCGAGGATCTCGGCCTGTTCGTCCGGTGAGATGTCGTCGTCGCGCAGGAAATGGCGGGTCACGGCGTCACTTTCGCTTCTGGGGAATAGATCGTTCAACTCTAGAGGCTGGCCAGAGCGAGCCCGAATCGGCACTCGAAATCGGCCAGTTCGTCGTCGCCGACGATGAGGGGCGGGGCCAGACGGATGGTGGACTCGTTTGCGGCGTTCACGATCAAGCCGTTGCTCTGGGCCGCGGCCGCCAGGCGGGTGGCGACCGGTTCGGTCAGCCCGACACCGAGTAGGAGCCCGCGGCCGCGCACCTCGCCGATGAGGGGGGAGCCGAACCCGGCGAGGATTTCCCGCAGCTGCTCGCCGCGCCGCGCGGCGTTGGCGACCAGGCCGTCGGCCTCGATGGCGCCGAGCACGGCGTTGGCGGCGGCCGTGACGAGCGGGTTGCCGGCATAGGTCGAGCCGTGCTGGCCGCGCTGGAACAGCTCCGACGCCGCCCCGAAGGTGACGAGGGCGCCGATGGGCAGGCCGCCGCCGATCCCCTTCGCCAGCGTGAGCGCATCCGGCTGGATACCGTCGTGCTGGTAGGCGAACCACTCGCCGGTGCGGCCGGCGCCGGTCTGCACCTCGTCGAGGATGAGCAGCACGCCGTTTCGGGTGCACAGTTCGCGGGCGCGGCGCAGGAACCCTGCGGGCAGGTCGACCACCCCGGCCTCGCCCTGCACGGGCTCGAGGAAGAGGGCGGCGACGGTCTCGTCGATCGCGGCATCCAGCCCCTCGAGCGTGGCGTGGATGTGCTCGACCCCCTCGGGGACGGGCAGGAACGGCTCGCGCATGGCCGGCTTGCCGGAGAGGGCGAGCGCCCCCATCGTGCGGCCGTGGAACGAGTCGTGCAGGGAGAGGATGCGGGTTCGGTTGCCACCGCCGGTGTTCAGCCGGGCCAGCTTGAATGCGGCTTCGTTGGCCTCGGCGCCGGAATTGCAGAAGTAGACCCGGCCGGCCTGTCCCGCACCGGTGAGGCGCTTGAGCCGTTCGGCCAGTTCCAGCTGCGGTGGCGACGCGAAGTAGTTCGAGACGTGGGCAAGCCGGCCGACCTGGTCGGTGACCGCGGCGACGAGAGCCGGATGCGCGTGGCCGAGCGAGTTCACGGCGATTCCGGCGAGGAAGTCGAGGTACTTCGTGCCCTCGTCGTCCCAGACGTAGCACCCCTTCCCGCGCACGAGCATCGCCAGCGGCGGTGCGATCGTGTGCATCATGGCGGCGCTGAAACGCTCGCGCCAGTCGGGGGTTCCGGAGTCGGCCATCTGTGCAGTGCTTGATTCTGGGTGCGTATTGCTCATGCCGGGACCACTTCGGTTCCGATCCCGCTGCCGGTGAAGACCTCGAGCAGGATCGAGTGTGGTACCCGGCCGTCGATGATGGCCGCCTTCGCGACGCCACCCTCGACCGCGTCGAGGCAGGCCGTCATCTTGGGGATCATTCCCGACTCGAGGCCCGGCAGCAGGGAGCGAAGCGAGTCCACGTCGATGACCGACACCAGCGAGTCACGGTTGGGCCAGTCGCTGTACAGCCCCGCGACATCGGTCAGGATGACCAGTTTGGCGGCGCCGAGCGCGACCGCGAGGGCCGCGGCGGCGGCGTCGGCGTTGATGTTCAGGGACTGGCCCGGGACATCCGTGTCGGGTGCGATCGAGGAGACGACCGGTATGCGGCCGACGGCGAGCTGGGCGAGCACGGCCTCGGGGTCGACGCCGATCACGTCGCCGACGAGGCCGAGGTCAACCCCGAGGCCGTCGATGACGGTGCCGCGGCGACGGCCCTGGAACAGCCCGGCGTCCTCGCCGGACAGCCCGGCCGACAGTGGGCCGTGCTGGTTGATGCGGCTGACCAGCTCGCGGTTGATCTGGCCGGTGAGCACCATCCGCACGACGTCCATCGCCTCGGGCGTGGTCACCCGGTAGCCGCCGCGGAACTCGCTCGCGATGCCGAGGCGGTCGAGCATCGCGGAGATCTGCGGGCCGCCGCCGTGCACGACGACGGGGCGGATGCCGGCATAACGCAGGTACACCATGTCTTCGGCGAACGCGCGCTGCAGTTCCTCGCTGACCATGGCGTTGCCGCCGAACTTGACCACGATGATCTGGTCGTGGAACCGCTTGAGCCAGGGCAGCGACTCAATCAGCGTGGCGGCCTTGACGGCTGCCTCCGCCCGGCTGTTCGTCTCGTCGCCTGGGGTCGTCTCGTCGCCGGGGGTTTCGTGGACCGGGTTCAACTCGAGTACGCGCTGTTCTCTTCGACGTAGGCGTGGGTGAGGTCGTTGGTCCAGATGGTGGCCGTCTCGTCGCCCTCGTGCAGGTCGATCAGCACGGAGACCGAGCGGGGGGTCAGGTCGACGAGCTCGCGCGGCTGGTCGGGTTCCCCCGCGGTGCAGACCTGCACGCCGTTGATGGCGACGTCGATGCCGTAGGGGTCGAAGGCGGCATCCGTCGTACCGACCGCCGCGAGCACGCGGCCCCAGTTCGGGTCGTTGCCGAAGATCGCGGTCTTGAACAGGTTGCTGCGGGAGACCGCGCGGGCGACCGTGACGGCGTCGGCCTCGGTGCCGGCGTGCCGCACCGTGATGGCGACGTCGTGGGCAGACCCCTCGGCGTCGGCCTGCAGCTGCAGGGTGAGGTCCTGGCAGATGGCGATGAGGGCATCCGTGAATTCGGCCAGGTCGGCGGTGACCCCGCTCGCCCCGGAGCCGAGGAGGGTGACCGTGTCGTTGGTGGACATGCAGCCGTCGGAGTCGAGGCGGTCGAACGTGACCCGGGTGGCCTGGCGGAGGGCCACGTCCAGCTGCTCGGAGTCGAGCACGGCATCGGTGGTCAGCACCACGAGCATGGTGGCCAGGCCAGGCGCGAGCATGCCCGCGCCCTTGGCCATGCCGCCGATGGTCCAGCCGGTGTCGGAAACGAGCATGGTCTGCTTGGGTGTGGTGTCGGTGGTCATGATCGCCTGCGCCGCGGCCAGGCCGGCGGCGTCGGAGGTGGCCTTCTCACCCTGCAGCGCGAGGGTCGCGTCCCACACGCCGGCGGTGATCTTGCCCAGGTCGAGCTGTTCGCCGATCAGGCCGGTGGAACAGACCAGCACCTCGCCGGCGGAGATCTCCAAGCGGTCGGCGATGGCCTCGGCGGTGGCGTGCGTGGTCTGGAAGCCGATGCTGCCGGTGTAGCAGTTCGCGCCGCCCGAGTTGAGCACGATGGCCTTGACTCGGCCGCCCTTCATGACCTGCTCGCTCCAGAGCACCGGGTTCGCCTTGCACCGGTTGCTGGTGAAAACGCTGGCCGCGCTGGTGAGCGGGCCGAGGTTCTGCACGACGGCGAGGTCGAGCCCGCCGGACTGTTTCAGGCCGGCGGTGACTCCGGCGGCGGCGAACCCGGCGGGGGCGGTGACACTCATGGGGCAACTCCATTCGTGCTCAGGCCCGTGGTTTCGGGCAGTCCCAACGCCAGGTTGGCGGACTGGATGGCGGCACCGGCGGTGCCCTTGGTGAGATTGTCGACGGCGGTGATCGTCACGACGCGGCCCACGGCCTCGTCGACGGCGAGGCCGATCAGCGCGGTGTTGGCGCCGAGCACGTCGCCAGTGCGCGGGAATCGGCCCTCCGGCAGCACATGCACGAACGGTTCGTCGGCGTAGGTCGCCTCCCAGGCGGCGCGCACCGCGGCGCCGGATGTACCGGGCACGAGACGGGCCGTCGCGGTGCAGAGGATGCCCCGCGACATCGGCACGATCACCGTGGTGAATGAGATGGTCGGGTTCGAGGCCCCTGCCCAGCGCAGGCTCTGCTGGATTTCGGGGATGTGGCGGTGCACGCCGCCGACCGCGTAGGGGTTCGCGGAGCCGAGGATCTCGCTTGCGAGGTTCTGCAGCGTCAGGCTCTTGCCGGCGCCGGAGGGTCCGACCGCGAGCACCGCGGCCAAGTCTTCGGGCTCGATCACCCCGGCACGGATGCCCGGCGCCAGCGCCAACGCCACCGTGCTCGCGTTGCAGCCGGGGGCGGCGACGCGGCGGGAGCCGGCCAACCGGGAGCGCTGCGTGCCGCCGACCACCGGGAGTTCGGGCACGCCGTAGGTCCAGGCGCCGAAGTAGTCGCCCCCGTAGAACGCCGCCCAGTCGCTCTCACTTTCGAGCCGATGGTCGGCACCGCAGTCCACGACGAGCGTGTCGGCGGAAAGGTGCGCGGTGAGGGCACCGGATGCCCCGTGGGGCAGGGCGAGGAACACCACATCGTGCCCGGCGAGGGTTTCGGGCGTCGTGTCGACCAGGGTGAGGTGCGCGAGCGAGCGCAGGTGCGGCTGCGCGTCGATCAGACGCTGCCCGGCAGTGCTGTGCGCCGTAACCGTGCGCACCTCGAAGTCGGGGTGCCCGGCCAACAGACGCAACAATTCACCGCCCGCGTAGCCACTCGCACCTGCCACCGCCACCGAAAAAGACATGTTCCCAACCTAGCGCGCCGCCCCGCGCGCCGAGAATCGCCGTTCGCGCCGATAATCGCCGCCCGGGCGGTGACTCTCGGCAAAACGGGCGACACTCGGCGCGCGGAGCGGGCGCCAGCCCGCGCCACTCGCGCTACTCGCGCTGCTCGCGCTACTCGCGCTACTCGCGGAGAGTGGCCCCGAAGCGAACGGCGGCCACCGCGACGCCGGCGAGTTTGGCGTCGCTGGCCTCCGCGGCGGTGAGGGTGCGCTCGGGCGCCCGGAACCGCAGCGCGAACGTCAGTGACTTGCGCCCGGACGGCACGCCCGTGCCGCGGTAATCGTCGACGAGTTCGGCGTGGTCGAGCAGCGGCCCGCAGCCCTCGAGCAGCGTGCGGAGCACGTCGCCGGCCGGCACGCCGGCGTCGACCACGAGGGACAGGTCCTGTGTGGCGGCCGGCATCGTGGCGATCGGTGTGGCGCGCAACTCGGCGCCGGCCTCCGCGAACACGGCGGTCAGGTCGATCTCGGCAACCGCGACGACCGCGGGCAGGTCCGCGTCGCGGGCGATGCTGGGCAGCAGTTCGCCGGCGTAGCCGACCGAGGTCGTGCCGGCATCCGTCGTCACGAACAGCTCGGCGGTGCGGCCGGGGTGCATGGCCTGGTGCGAACCCTGGCGAACCGTGATCGGAACGCCGGCGGCCAGCGCGACCTGCTGCACCGCGGCGAGGGCGTGCTGCCAGCTTGCGGCCACGGCGGGCTGCCCCGGCTGGTGCCGCACGACGGAGCCGGTCAGCACGACCGCCACCGACAGAGGCTGCGGCGGGATGCCCGCGTTGAGCTCGGCCTCCAGCTGCGCGCTCGGGCGCACCGCGCCAGGCGGCACGACGGAGCCGCCGTAACGGATGCCCGCCACCGGCCGGAACACCAGGCCCAGTTCGAAGACGGCCAGGTCGGTGAGGCCCCGCGAGCGGTTGCGGTGTGCGATCTGCAGCAGCCCGGGCAGGATCGACGTGCGCAGGAACGGCGCCTCTCCGTCGAGCGGGTTGGCAACCCGGATCTGCGGAACAGCAGGGCCGATGGGCAGCCCGAACAGGTTGTTCGACTTCTCCGCCACGAACGGGTACGCGAGCACCTCGGTGTGGCCGGTGGCCGCCAGGGTCTGCGCCACCTGGCGGCGCAGGGTCTGCGCGTGGGTGAGGCCGCGCCCGGGCGGGGCGACGGGCAGCACCGAGGGGATGCGGTCGTAACCGACGATGCGGGCGACTTCCTCGGCCAGGGTCCACTTGTCCGTCAGGTCGGGGCGCCAGCTCGGGGCGGTGACGTTCATCCCGATCTCGGTCTCCTCGATCGAGGCGCCGATCTCGGCCAGCGAGGTGCGCACCTCCTCGCGGGTGTAGTCGAGTCCGATCAGGCCGGAGATGAAGCCGGTCGGCAGGAAGATCGGCTCGGCGTCGGGCGTGGCGTCGTGCAGGGAGCCGAGGCCGTCGGCTTCTCCCCCGGAGAGCTCGACCAGCAACTGAACGACGCGGGCGGCGGCGACCGCGGCCACGGCCGGGTCCACCCCGCGCTCGAACCTGCGGGATGCCTCGCTGGGAAGCTTGTGCCGGCGGGCCGTGCGCGCGATCGATACCGGGTCGAAGTTCGCGGCCTCGATCAGCACATTCGTGGTCGCGGAACCGATCTCGGTGCTCTGACCGCCCATTACGCCGGCCAGACCGATCGGTCCGGACTCGTCGGTGATCAGCAAGTCTTCGGCGTTGAGGATGCGGGTGACGTCGTCGAGGGTGACGAGCTTCTCGCCCGGTTCTGCGCGACGCACGGTGATACCGCCGGCCAGCTTGTCAAGGTCGTAGCCGTGGATCGGCTGGCCGAGCTCGATCATCACGTAGTTGGTGACGTCGACGATCAGCGAGATCGAACGGATGCCGGCCAGCTTCAGGCGGGCGATCAGCCACGCCGGAGACGGTCGGGTGGGGTCCACGAAGCGCACCGCGCGGGTGACGAACACGCTCGCGCCGACGCGACCGCGGATCGGGGCCTGATCGGCGATGGTGACCGGGAAGGCGACCGTGGACGCGTCCGCGGTGACGGAGAGCGCCGGGTCGCGGAAGGCAGCCCCGGTGGCGTGCGCGTACTCGCGAGCGACGCCACGGATCGAGAAGGCGTAGCCCCGGTCGGGCGTGACGTTGATCTCGACGGCGGTGTCGTCCAGGCCCAGCAGGCTGATCGCATCCGTGCCGATCTCGGGGTCGAGGCCGAGGCTGCCGAGCACCAGGATGCCGTCGTGCTCGTCGCCGAGGCCGAGTTCGCGGGCCGAGGCGATCATGCCGTCGGACACGTGGCCGTAGGTCTTGCGGGGCGCGATCGGGACCGGACCTGGCAGCACGGCGCCGGGCAGGGTCACGACGACCTTGTCGCCGACGACGAAGTTGTGGGCGCCGCAGACAATGCCGTGCACGGCCGGGCCGCCGTCGGCCGCGAGCTCGCCGTCAGCGGCGACGCGCACCTGGCACCAGTTGATGGTCTTGCCGTTGGTCTGCTCCTCGCCGACGAACTCGAGCACCTGGCCGACCACGATCGGCCCGGTCAGCTCGAAGCGGTGGATCTCCTCCTCTTCGAGGCCCACGCTCACCAGGGCGGCGTGCACGTCCTCGGGCGTGGTGCCCGGGGCCAGGTCGACGAACTCAGCCAGCCAGCTCAGCGGTACGCGCATCAGACGGTCATCCCGTACTGCTGGCTGAACCGGACGTCGCCTTCGACCATGTCGTGCATATCCTTCACATCATTTCGGAACATCAATGCCCGTTCGACGCCGACGCCGAACGCGAATCCGGAGTAGACCTCCGGGTCGATCCCGGCGGAACGCAACACATTGGCGTTGACCATGCCGCAGCCGCCCCACTCGATCCAGCGGGCGCCGTCCTTGAAGGTCGGGTGCCACAGGTCGAGTTCGGCGCTCGGCTCGGTGAACGGGAAGTAGTTGGGGCGCAGGCGCACCTTCGCCTCGGGGCCGAACATGGCCTGCACGAAGTGGTCGAGGGTGCCGCGCAGGTGCGCCATGGTCAGGCCCTTGTCGACGGCGATGCCCTCGATCTGGTGGAACACGGGCGTGTGCGTGGCGTCAAGTTCGTCGGTGCGGAACACCCGGCCGGGCGCGACGACGTAAACGGGAAGTTCGCGCGACAACAGGGCACGCAGCTGTACCGGCGAGGTGTGGGTGCGCAGTACCAGGTGTGCCTCGGGTGGGTCGATGAAGAACGTGTCCTGCATGGCACGGGCCGGGTGGTCCTCGTCGAAATTGAGGGCGTCGAAGTTGAACCACTCGCTCTCGAGCTCGGGGCCCTCGGCGACCTCCCAGCCCATGCCGACGAAGACATCCGCGACGCGCTCCTGCAACAGGGTGAGCGGATGCCGCGCTCCGGGCTTCCAGGTGAAGGCCGCCGCGGTCACGTCGACCGTTTCGGCCGCGAGCTGAGCGGTTGCCTCAGCCTCGGTGATCGCGGCCTCGCGGGCGGCGAACGCCTGGGCGACGGCACCTCGGGCCTGGCCGAGGAGCTTGCCGGCGGCGGCCTTCTGGTTGCCCGGCACGCCGCGCATCAGCGCGTTGAGCCGGGCCAGCGGGGAGGCCTCGCCGGTGTGCTCGGTGCGCACGGTTTTCAGGGCCGCGGAGTCGTTCGCGGCGTCAATGGCGGCGAGTGCGGCGTCGACGGCCGCGCTCACGACTGGTTCAGAGATCTCAGTGGGGTCAGACACAAGGCACAAGTTTAGTGCCGCTAAAGACCCCGGGCGCCCATCTGGTTGCCGAGCGCAGCGGGGTAGACCACCTCGGGATCGAGGGGCTTCTCAGGCGGCGCCTTCGTGTCCGTGGTGACGCCGCCGGACTTGGAGCCGGTGCGGCGGGCGATGACGCGGGCCAGCCAGGAGAGCAGTAGGTTCATCGTCAGGTAGATCGCGAGCACGACGAGGAAGAAGGAGAAGGAGTACCGGCTGCCGAAAAAGTTCGTCAGGTTGTACAGCCCGCTGCGGAGGAGCTCCTCGTAGCCGACCACGAACGCCAGGGACGTGTCCTTGAGAAGCACGACGAGCTGCGCGATGATGATCGGCAGCATCTGCCGGAACGCCTGCGGGAACTCGATCCGGAACCGGGTTGCCACGGGCGTGAGCCCGATGGCCAGCCCAGCCTCGCGCTGGCCGCGAGGCAGGCTTTTGATGCCGGCCCGCAGCGCCTCGCCGATGATCGCGCCGTTATAGACGGAGAGGGCGGCGACACCGGCCCAGAAGGAGCCGGTGGAGAAGACGAGGAGGATGAAAAGCATCATCAGCAGTACGGGCATGCCGCGCACGAATTCGAGCACGACCGTGGTCGGGATCCGAATCCATTTAGTGTCGGAGACGCGCCCGAAGGAGAACAGCACACCGAGTACCAGGGCGAACGCGGCGGCGACGCCGGCCATTCGGAGGGTGTTCAGCGCTCCGCGGCCCAGCGTGCGCCAGACCTCGCGGTCGGCGAAGACGTCCCACCGGGAGACGTCCCAGAGGCCCGGCTGAACGGCGCCGTTGGCGCTGGTCTTGGGCGCACCCAGCGCCAGGATCAGCCAGACCAGGCCGGCGGCGATGACGAGGCCGGCCACCACGGAGAACAGCCGGGAACGGAAGATGGTCTTGGGGCCCGGAGCGTCGTAAAGCACGGAAGTCATCGGAGAACCGCCACCTTCTTCTCGACCCGACCGGCGATCAGGCCGAGCGAGATGGTGACCAGGAGGTAGAAGACTGCCACGGCGAGCAAGATCGCGAGCACCTCATCGCCGCGATCGTTGGTGATCTTACGGGCGGCGCCGAAGAGTTCGAAGACGAAGAAGGCGCCGGCGACCGAGGTGTTCTTCGTCAAGGCGATGAACACATTGATGAGCGGCGGGATGACCATGCGCACCGCCTGGGGCATGACGACGAACGAGAGGGTCTGCGTGAAGGTCAGACCCACGCTGCGGGCGGCCTCGGCCTGACCCACGTGCACACCGTTGACGCCCGAGCGCAGGGCTTCGGCGACGAACGGCGAGGTGTAGACGGTGAGTCCGATCGTGGCGAGCACGAAGTAGCCTGGGCTGAACTGGAGGTAGGGCAGGATGTAGGCGCAGAAGAACAGCACCAGCGTGAGCGGGGTGTTGCGCACGATCTCGGTGTAGACGGTGGCGAATCCGCGCAGGGATGCGACGGGCGAGATGCGCATGGCAGCGATGATGATGCCGAACACGAGCGCTCCCGTGCCGGCCAGAAGCAGAAGGCCCAACGTATTTCTGAAGCCCTCCAGAAACAGGGGCAGGTTTTCGATGACTGCGTCCACAACTCACCTCCTCTTCTGTAGTGACTATCTGGATGTCGTGCGGTTGGGTCGTGCGGGTTCCGGGAAAAAGGTGCTGGTCGAGGCGGCCTCCCGTGCGGCGCGGCCGCCCCGATCAGCAGGTGCTGCTTTCGGCGACTAGTACCGGTCGACTGCCGGCGGGGTCGGGGTCTCGAGCACGGTACCGGCGGTCGCTTCCCAGGCTTCGGCCCACGTGCCATCCTCGTACGCCTCATCGAGCACATCGTTGATGAAGGTGCGGAACTCGGTGTCGTCCTTCTTCACGCCGATGCCGTAGGGCTCCTTGGTGAAGGGGTTGTCGACAACCTCGAACTCACCGGCGTTCTGGTCGGCGAGGCCGGCCAGGATAACGTTGTCCGTGGTCACGGCGACAACCTCGCCGCTGCGGAGCGGGCCCAAGCAGTTGGAGTAGGTGTCGGTCGCGATCACGTTGTCGGTGTACGCGGCGATGTTCTTCTCCGACGTCGAGCCGCTTACGGTGCAGACGGGCTTGCCGGCGAGGTCTTCCGGGCCGGTGATCTTGTCGGGGTTGCCGGCGAGCACAAGCAGGTCCTGGCCGGCCTGGTAGTACGGTCCGGCGAAGTCGACGACCTCCTTGCGGGTGTCGTTGATCGTGTAGGTCGCGACGACAAGGTCAACCTGGCCGTTCTGGAGGAAGGGCTCGCGGTTGGCCGAGACGGTCTCGGTCCACTTGATCTTGTCGGCGGAGATGCCGAGTTTTGCGGCGATGAGCTTGCCGATCTCGACGTCGAAGCCGACCGGGTTGTTGTCCGGGCCCTTGAGGCCGAACAGCGGCTGGTCGAACTTGGTGCCGATGGTGATCGCCCCGGCCTCGTTCAACGCGGCCATGGAGGTGCCGGCTTCGAACTCAACCGTTTCCTCGACCGGTGCGGCCTCGGGCGTCTGGGCGGAATCGGTACATCCGCTCAACGTGAGAACGCTCGCGAGGGCAATGGCCGAAATCATTAGACCTTTAGTGAGTCTCATGGGTATCTCCTGATTGCTGTGTCGTCCTGCACACCGGTTAGTGGGCAAGTATTTTGGAGAGGAAGTCCTTCGCTCTCGAGCTCTGGGGGTTGGTGAAGAACTGTTCGGGCGTGGTCTCCTCGACGATCTCGCCCTCGGCCATGAAGATGACCCGGTCGGCGGCGCGGCGGGCGAAGCCCATCTCATGCGTGACGACGATCATGGTCATGCCGTCGTTGGCCAGGTTGATCATGACCTCGAGCACCTCGTTGATCATCTCGGGGTCGAGCGCACTGGTGGGCTCGTCGAGCAGGATGACCTTCGGGTCCATGGCGAGGGCCCGTGCGATCGCGACCCGCTGCTGCTGTCCACCGGAGAGCTGGGCGGGCATCTTCTTGGCCTGGTTGGCCACGCCGACGCGCTCGAGGAGGACCATGGCCTTTTTCTCGGCCTCGGCCTTCGACAGGCCGCGCACCTTGATCGGTCCGAGGGTGACGTTCTCGAGGACGGTCTTGTGGGCAAAGAGGTTGAACGCCTGGAACACCATTCCGACGTCCGCGCGCAGCTTGGCCAGCGCCTTGCCCTCGGCCGGCAGCTTGACGCCGTCGATCGTGATGACGCCCGCGTCGATGGTCTCAAGCCGGTTGATGGCCCGGCAGAGGGTGGACTTGCCGGAGCCACTCGGCCCGATCACCACCACGACCTCGCCGCGGTTGACCACGGCGTTGATCTTCTTCAGCACGTGAAGGTCACCGTAGTGCTTGTCCACGTCGCTGATCACGACGAGAGGCTCACCGCGCAACACCGTGATGTTGGACGTCGCCGGCGCAGATTCTGTAGGCTCCATGTCCCAAATCTAGGCTAGAACAGGGTTTCTCAGAACCACCAAGCCGGTGGTTACCGAGCTGTGATAATCAGCTGCGCTGAGCAAACGCGCTTTCATACAGGCAAACACTGGCGGCCGTCGCCAGGTTCATCGATTCGGCGTGACCGTAGATGGGAACAGAAATGGACCGGTCGACCACGGCGAGATCTTCGTCGGTCAGTCCGCGGGCTTCGTTGCCGAACAGCCACGCCGTCGGAGCGACCAGAAGCCCCTCGGTGCGGGCAGCGAGCAAATCGGTGCCCTTGACGTCGGCGGCGAAGATCTGCAGGCCGGCGAACCGGGCCCGTTCGCGCACGTCCGAGAGCGTCGCGCTGACGGCGACGGGGAGGTGGAAGATCGAGCCGGTCGAGGAGCGCACGACCTTCGGGTTGTACAGGTCCACGCTGCGGCCGGTGAGGATCACGGCGTCGGCGCCGGCGGCATCCGCGGCACGGATGATGGTGCCGGCGTTTCCGGGGTCGCGCACCTCTTCGAGGATGGCGATGAGCTTGGGCTCGTTGGCGAAGATGTCCTTGACCGAGGTGGGAAACTGACGGCACACCGCGATGAAACCCTGCGGCGTGACCGTGTCGGCCATCGTTTCGAGCACCTGCTCGGTGACGAATTCGAGCTCGGCGCCCACCTCTTGGGCGACCTGGGCGATCTCGGGGTGCCGCTCGAGGGCGGTGGGGGTCACGAAGAGCTCCACAACAAGGTCGGGCCGGAAGTTGAGGGCCTCGGAGACCGACTGGGGTCCTTCCAGGAGGAACAGCCCCGCCTCGGAGCGAGCGGCTCGATTCGCCAGTTTCGCGACAGCCCGCACGCGCGGAGAACGGGGATTATCTAGCATGCCTCCAGCTTACTTGCCGGGGCGGGGCGGCTGTGTTCCCGCTCGGGGCACACGCGGTGACCCGGCGAACCGGCCCCGGGCACGCAAAACGGGAGCGGGCGCGGGGCCCGCTCCCGTGGAGAGTGCGTGATAGTGCTGGTGCCGGCTGACAGCTACGCGGCGACCCGGGGTGCCGACGTGTCGGCGGGCAGTGCTGCCTTGGCGCTCTCGACGATGGCCGCGAACGTGGCGGGCTCGTTGACGGCCAGCTCGGCCAGGATGCGACGGTCGACCTGAATGCCGGCCAGGGCGAGACCCTGGATCAGACGGTTGTAGGTCAGGCCGTTCGTGCGGGACGCAGCGTTGATCCGCTGGATCCATAGGCGACGGAAGTCACCCTTGCGTGCACGACGGTCACGGTAGCTATAGGTAAAGGAGTGAGTGAGCTGCTCCTTGGCCTTGGTGACCAGACGCGAGCGCTGACCGCGGTAACCCTTGGCGCGCTCGAGAATAACGCGACGGCTCTTATGGGCGTTTACGGCCCTCTTGACTCTTGCCATTTTCTTAGTTCCTTACGGGGTACGGGTCTAGCGACCGAGAAGCTTCTTGATGACCTTGGTGTCGGCCTTGGCCAGCACCTGGTCGTGGTTCAGGCGGGACTTGCGCTGGGTGCTCTTGACCTCGAGGTTGTGGCGCAGGCCGGCCTGCTGCTTCATGATCTTGCCGGAACCGGTGACCTTGAAGCGTTTCTTCGTCCCGGAGTGGGTCTTCATCTTAGGCATCTTTTTCCTCCAGTTTCGCTGCCTTATCAGCAACTTTGTCAGCCTTGTCGGCAACCTTTTCTGCCCGATCGGCAGCCTTGTGTGCGTTGATCTCGGCCTTGGCTTCCGCTTTGTTCTTCAGCGGGCCAACGACCATGACCATGTTTCGACCGTCAATGGTCGGGCTCGATTCCACGGAACCAAACTCGGCGACATCCTCGGCAAATTTTTGGAGCAGACGTACGCCCTGGTCGGGACGGGACTGTTCGCGGCCACGGAACAGAATCATGGCCTTGACCTTGTCACCGGCCTTCAGGAAGCCCTCGGCGCGCTTGCGCTTGGTCTCGTAGTCGTGCTTATCAATCTTGAGACGGAAACGAACCTCTTTCAGGATCGTGTTCGCCTGGTTGCGCCGGGCCTCCTTGGCCTTCTGCGCAGCCTCGTACTTGAACTTGCCGTAGTCCATGATCTTGGCAACGGGCGGCTTCGAGGTCGGTGCAACCTCGACGAGGTCAAGATCGGCCTCCTGTGCAAGGCGCAGCGCAACATCGATGGCCACGACCCCTACCTGCTCGCCGTTAGGACCAACGAGACGGACTTCGGGGACGCGGATACGGTCATTTGTACGGGGATCGCTGATGCGTCTCTCCTCTTCTCATGCATCGTGGCTACAGCCAGGAGACGGATGTCGCCCGGAGACGAAGAGAGGAAAAACGCGTCTGGACAGTCGGAG
This sequence comes from Cryobacterium sp. M25, assembly GCF_002929635.1. Taxonomy (NCBI): domain Bacteria; kingdom Bacillati; phylum Actinomycetota; class Actinomycetes; order Micrococcales; family Microbacteriaceae; genus Cryobacterium; species Cryobacterium sp. M25. The sequence continues at coordinate 18,337 of NZ_PJJU01000058.1, forward strand.
AAAACTGCCCGAATATCACAGACGACACCCTGTCTACCCACGTGGACCGGATTCCTGTTGGAGTCCAGCGCCGCGAAGGCGGAGTGCAACTACCCGGTAACCTTTATGAAGCGGTATGCGCGGGTGGGAGATTATCCACTTTCGTACCGAGACTTGCATCTCGGAGCCCGGTCGAGTCTAACAGAGGAATGCAGTGACCAACAGCAACGAGCAGGATGCAGCCCAGGCAACACGCGATATCGCCGACGTGCCGGCCGTGGAGATCATCACGACGGCATCCGTTCACCTGATGAGCGCCGCCGCGGTCAAGGTGGGCCTGGCCGACGACCCGGAGAACCAGACCGACCTTGACGAGGCGCGCAAGCTGATCACGGCCCTCGCCGGCCTGATCACCGCCGCGGCCCCCGACATCGCCGACATGCACGCGCGCAGCCTGCGCGACGGTCTGCGATCGCTGCAGCTGGCGTTCCGGGAGGCCTCGGCCATCCCCGACGCGATCGGCCAGGGTCCGGGCGAAAAGTTTACCGGGCCGGTCAACTAGGGACGAACAGCCGGCTCGGATGGGTCGCGGTGCGGCTCCCTGAAGTGACCTAGCACCGTGGAAAACCCCGTCGACTCCGGCGGGGGTTTCTGCGGTCGAATTGGTTCGGGCCAGAGCCGCTACGGGGCCACGAGCTCAGGTCTGGCAGCGCGGGCACCAGTAGGTGACCCGCAATTCGAGCTCGGTGCGGCCGAGCCGGCCCTGCTCGACCGCGGTACCGCAGCGCCGGCAGGGCTGGCCGGCGCGGCCGTAGACCCAGCTCTGCATGCCGCGCCGGGCATTGCCGGTCGTGATCCGCTCGGTGCGGTCACGGTTCGCCAGGATCAGGCGGCGGGCGAGAGCGACGAGGCCCAGGACATCCGTCACCTCGGCCACCGGCCGGGACGGCAGCAGGCCGCGAAGGAAACCCAGCTCGTTCACGTAAACGTTGCCGAGCCCGGCGAGGTTGCCCTGGTCGGCGAGCGCCACCGCGATGGGTTGCGCGGGACGTGATTCGAGGCGACGCACGGCTTCGGCCGCATCCCAGTCGGGGCCGAGGAGGTCAGGTCCGAGGTAGTCGAGGAGCGCGGCCTCCTGATTGAGCGGCACCACCTCGAGCAGCCCGAGTTCGAAGCCCACAGCCACCCACTCCACCGTCTCGAGAACGATGCGCGCCTGGAACGCGGGGCGGCGCCAGGCGCTCCCATGACGGTAGAGGTGCCACGACCCCTCCATTTTCAGGTGAGAGTGGATGCTGGCCTCCCCCACGCGCATCAGCAGGTGCTTCCCGCGGCTGAGAACCTCGTGCACGGTCTGCCCGGTCAGGTCGACGGTGGCGAACGCCGGCACCCGCACGTCGCAGCGGGTGAGCCGGGCTCCGTGCAGGGCCTGGTCGAGGTTCCACGCGGTGCGGTAGACGGTGTCACCCTCAGGCATGCAGCTTCACTCCCCGCGGGGTGACACCGAATCCGGCCGCGAGCAGGGCGGTGCCCACCGCTGTTCCGATCACGAACACGCCGTTGACGGTCTCCACGCCGAGCTTCGGAACCCGCCCGGCGGTGACCGTGCCGGCAAGGGTCGCGGCGGCGAGGGTCAGGACCGCAGTCGGTCCGCCATTTTCGACGGCGGGTTCACGGTTCCCGTCGGCACCGTTCCCGTCGGCACCATTCCCAGCCGCTCCGTTCCCGGCCGCTCCGTCGAACGCGAGCACGGTCTTGCCGCCGCGTTCGACGTAGAGCACCAAGGCCCCGTCGACGAGCACGACCAGCGCGCCGGCCTTCCGTCCGGGGCGGTGCCCGGTGCCCTCGGGCAGCGGAGGCCAGGGCAGCACCGAGCCGTAGGGGTTCGCCGGGTCGGTGGCGGCGAGGGTGATCGCCACCGGTTCCGGATGCTGTGCCTCGGCGACGTAGGAGCGCAGCCGGTCGATCGTGCCGACCGTGGCGAACTGGGCGGCCCCGAGACCCTCGATGAAGTAGCCGCGCCGGCACCGCCCCATCTCCTCGAAGCCGCTGAGGGTGCGGTAGACGAGGGCGAAGCCGCCCGTCACGCCCTCCCCCATCACCGCGCCCCGGGTGACGACGCCGTAGCGTTCGAGCAGGGTCTCGCCGAGGGCGTGCGCCCGACGGGTGGGCGAGTCATCGGCGACCGGAACGATCGACCAGCGCCCGGATACGGTCGGTGGCCCGGTGCGGGACGGGAGGGTGCTACGCGCGGGGATGCGGCCGCCGTGCAGCCGGGCTCGCGGGGCGGCCCGGCGGGTGCTGTGCGCCGCGCGCCCGCCGGAGAGCAGGGCGCGTACGGGGGCGAAGGTGTCGTTGCCCACCAGTCCCGCCCAGACCAGGTCCCAGAGGGCGGCGGCGAGGCCGGCGTCGTCCTGGCTGCCGACGGCATCCGCGAGTTGACGGAAGAAGAAGGCCCCGCCGCCGGCCAGGGTGGTCAGAATCTCCTGCTGGAGCGCAGTGGTCTCCAGCGGGGTGGGCAGCGGCAGGGTGAGCGGCGCCGTGTCGCGCAGGTGCAGGCTGATCCAGCCGTCGTTGCCGGCCAGCGTGCCGGCGCCGGCCCAGAGCACCTCGCCCGTATTGGTGAGCTCGTCGAGCATGCCCGCCCGGTAGTCTGCGACGCGGGAAGGCAGCACAAGCGTCTCCCAGGCGGATGCCGGGATGCGCGCCCCCTCCAACTGTTCGATCACGGATGCGACCCCGTCGATCCCGCGCAGGCGCCCGCCCACATGCTGCCAGGCCGGCAGGAACCGGCCCATTGTGACCTGGTCGACCGGCTCGACCTCGTGCCGGAGCGCGGCCAGGGAGCGGCGGCGGAGGCGCCTCAGCACCTCGGCGTCGCACCACTCGCTGCCGGTGCCGTGCGGCCGGAACTCGCCCTCGAGGAGGCGGCGGGCCCCGGCCAGCCGCCGGAGGGCGACGAGCGCCACGGCCGGACCGAGCCCGAAGCGCGCGGCCACGTCGGTGAGAGTGAACGGGCCGTGGGTGCGGGCGTACCGGCTGACCAGGTCGCCGAGCGGGTCCGGCACCGGCTCGGTGAACACGGCCGGGACCCCCTGCGGCAGGGGGACGCCGAGGGCGTCGCGAAGCCGGGCGGCGTCTTCGATGGCCGCCCACCACTGCTGCCCGGCGAAACCGACCGGGATGATGCGCCGGGCGTCGAAAAGCACCTGCACGCCCTCGGCGGCGCCCGGTGACACGGCGGGGTCGAGGCGGGCGGCCACCTCCGCCGTGGTGAGCGGTCCGAGGCCGCGGAGCAGGTCGGCGATGCCCTCGACTCCGCGCGCCTTCCGGTCGGCCGGCAGCCGCTGCAGTTCCAGGTCGGTCTGCTCGATCACGGCCGGGTCGAGCAGCTCGCGCAGCTCCACCCGACCGAGCAACTCGGCCAGCAAGCTGGAATCGAGCGAGAGGGCGGTGGCGCGCCGCTCGGCGAGCGGGGAATCTCCCTCGTACATGAACGCGGCCACGTAGCCGAAGAGGAGGGTGCTCGCGAACGGGCTCGCGGCATCCGTCTGGGTCTCGACCAGGCGCAGGGCGCGACTGTCGATGCGGCGGGTGAGGGCCAAGAGGGCGGGCAGGTCGTAGACGTCCTGCAGGCACTCGCGCACGGTTTCGAGGATGATCGGGAAGGTCGGGAAGGTGCGGGCCACGTCGAGCAGCTGCGCGGCCTTCTGGCGCTGCTGCCAGAGCGGCGACCGCCGGCCCGGGTTGTAGCGCGGGAGCAGCAGTGCCCGCGCGGCGCACTCGCGGAACCGGGCGGCGAACAGGGCCGACCCGCCGACTTCGTCGGTGACCATCTGTTCGAGCTCGGTCGGGTCGAAGACGAAGAGGGAGCTTCCGGGTGGGTCGGACTCGGTGTCGGGGATGCGCACGACGATGCCGTCGTCACTGGCCACGCAGGCCCCGTCGAGCCCGTAGCGCTCCCGCACCCGGGCGCCCACGGCGAGGGCCCAGGGCGCGTGCACCTGCAGGCCGAACGGGGAGTGCAGCACCACCCGCCAGTCGCCGAGCTCGTCTCGGAACCGCTCGACGAGGAGGGTGCGATCGGTCGGGACCTGACCGGTCGCGGCGCGCTGCTCGGCGAGGAAGGCCAGGAGGTTGTCAACGGCCCGCTCGTCGAGGCCGCCGGCCCGGCAGCGCACCCGGGCCTCCGCGTCGGGGAGCGCCGAGACCTCGCGCAGGAACGCGCCGATCGCCTCACCGAGCTCGGCAGGCCGGCCGAGGCCGTCGCCCTTCCAGAACGGCAGCCGCCCCGGTTCACCGAAGGCGGGCAGCACGAGCACCCGGTCGTGGGTGATCTCCTGGATACGCCAGCTCGTCGTACCGAGGGCGAAGACGTCGCCGACCCGGGACTCGTAGACCATCTCCTCGTCGAGCTCCCCCACCCGGCGGCCGGTGGCCTGGTCGCCGCCGACCATGAAGACGCCGAACAGGCCGCGGTCGGGGATCGTGCCGCCGCTGGTCACCGCGAGCCGTTGCGCGCCCGGGCGCCCGGTGAGGATGCCCGTCTCCCGGTCCCAGACGATGCGGGGGCGCAGCTCGGCGAACTGGTCGGAGGGATACCGGCCGGCAAGCAGGTCGAGGGTGGCCTCGTAGGCCGACCGCGGGAGGGTGTGGAAGGGGGCGCTGCGGCGCACGGTGTCGAACCACTCCTCCGCGTGGATGGGTTCGAGGGCGGTCGCCGCCACGGTCTGCTGGGCGAGGATGTCGAGTGGGTTGGACGGCACCTGCAGGGATTCGATCAGGCCGGCGGCCATGCGCTCGGCGGCGACGGCCGCATGGATGAGATCGGCCCGGTGTTTGGGGAAGATCACGCCCCGGGAGACCTCGCCCACCTGGTGCCCGGCCCGGCCGATTCGCTGCAGCCCGCTGGCCACGGACGGCGGCGACTCCACCTGCACGACCAGGTCGACGGCGCCCATGTCGATGCCGAGTTCGAGGCTGGACGTCGCCACCACGCAGCGCAGCCGCCCGGCTTTCAGGTCGTCTTCGATCAGTGCGCGCTGCTCCTTGCTGACGGAGCCGTGGTGGGCGCGGGCAAGCAGCGGCTCGGCCCCGGCGCTCTGGCCGCTGGCGCCCATGAGCGCGGCCGGCGGGCCGGGTGCCGCAGTGCGGACGGGCACGAGGGCAGGCATCCGCTCGGTCATCACGGCCGGCATCGCGGCGGGCACGAGCTCGTCCTCGAGGCGTTGGGCGTAGATCTCGTTGAAGCGCGCGGTCAGCCGTTCGGCCAGACGGCGGGAGTTGGCGAACACGATCGAGGAGGTGTGCGCCAGCACCTCGTCGACGATTGCCTCTTCCACATGCGGCCAGATGGACCCGGTCTGTGGGGCGGCGGCGGCCGTTGAACCCTCCCGCACCGGTACCGTGCCGACCTGGCTCATGTCGTCGACGGGAACGACCACGCTGAGGTCGAATCGTTTGGTCGACACCGGTGCGACGATCTCCACCGGTGCGGACCCTCCGAGGAACCGGGCGACCTCGGCGGCCGGTCGCACGGTAGCCGACAGTCCGATGCGCTGGGCCGGGCGGGCGAGCAGGTCGTCGAGCCGTTCCAGTGAGACGGCCAGGTGCGCGCCGCGCTTGCTCGCCGCGACCGCGTGCACCTCGTCGATGATGACCGTGTCCACGGCGCGCAACGATTCCCGCGCCGCCGAGGTGAGCATGAGGAACAGCGATTCTGGCGTGGTGATCAGGATGTCCGGCGGCGTTTTGACCAGGCTTCGGCGTTCCGTGGCCGGGGTATCCCCCGACCGCACGCCGACGGTCACCCGGGGCGGGGCGAACCCGAGGCGCTCGGCAGCCTGGACGATGCCCACCAGCGGGGCCCGCAGATTGCGTTCCACGTCGACGCCGAGCGCCTTGAGCGGCGAGATGTAGAGCACGCGGGTTCCCGGCGCGGTGACCCGGTCAGGACGCGCCGAGGCTTCCGAGACATCTGCGGCCTCTGCAGTATCCGCGGCCAGGCGGTCGATGGCCCAGAGGAACGCGGCGAGGGTCTTACCTGACCCGGTGGGGGCCACCACCAGCGCGTGCGAGCCCCGAGAGATGGCGTCCCACGCCCCGAGCTGGGCCTCGGTGGGTGCGGCGAAGGCCTGCGCGAACCAGGCGCGGGTGGCCGGGGTGAATCGGTGCAGAACCTCGTTCATACGACTATCCTCGTCGATCCGCCTGAGCCGGGCCACTCGAACCAATTCGACGGAGATTCTGAGCTAAAACGGGCTTTCCCGGACATCCAGGACCGATTTTGCCACAATCTCCGTCGAATTCGTCCGTGGCGGGGGCGCGGGCGGAACGCGGAGCGCGGAGCCCGGGGCCCGGAGCCCGGGGCCCGGAACCGCCGACGATGATAGAGGCCGCCTAGGCGGAGGGCAGCAGCTGCACGGTGAGGGAGTCCACCTGGGTGGCGATGACGTCGCTCGATGACCAGCGAGCCGCGAGCCGGGCGAGGGTCGCGTCGAGCTCGATGCGGGTCAGGCCGTCCACGAGCTCGAGACGCACAATTAGTTCCGGTCCGGCGAGGCGGGCGGCCGGGTCGCCGGGGGCCAGCTCAACCCCGAGCACACTCAGTTCGGTGGCCACGGAGTCGGCAAAGGCATCCGCGACGTCGCGACTGGCATAGCTGGGGGTCCAGGGCAGGGACTGGGCGATGGCCCACAGGGCCGGGCGCCGCACCACGAACTCGGTGGGCGCGGTCGGATCGAGCACGACCAGATCGGTGTTCTCCTGAGCCGCGGCCAGCGCGACGCGCACGCCGTCGGCCGGGACCGGCCGGGCCTGCGTGTTCCACGCCGTCATCGCCGCGACCGAGGAGAACACGGGAAGCACCGTGCGGCCGTCAGGCCCGGCCACGGTGATGATCGACAGTTCCTGGGTCTTGTCGCCGCGGAGGCCAACTTCGGTAGTGCCCGATTGGCCGAGTTCGGTCACCAGGGGAACGAGCAGCCGTGAGCCACGGATGGCGTCGACCACCGTCTCTTCGCCGGCCTCCCGAGCCTGGAAGCGGCGCACGGCCGCCAGCAGCGGCTCGGGCGCGAGCCCGTCGTCGTCGCTGTGCATGTTGGGCTCAAACTGTCGTCCCTCCCACGGTTGCCCGGCGGAGTCGCCCCCTCCGGGTCCGCCGGGAAGGCCGGTGGAGCCGAGGTTACGCGCCCGCGACATCCAGCGCCTCGCCCAGGGTGAACGCCCCCGCGTAGAGGGCTTTTCCGACGATCGCGCCCTCGAGTCCGAGCGGTACAAGTTCGCGCAATGCGCAGAGGTCGTCGAGGCTGGAGATGCCGCCGGAGGCGACGACCGGTCGGTCAGTGCGCTCCATCATCTGGCGGAGCAGGTCGATGTTGGGGCCTTGCAACGTGCCGTCCTTGGTCACATCGGTGACGACGTAGCGCGAGCAGCCAGCCTCCTCGAGACGGGCGAGCACCTCCCAGAGGTCCCCTCCCTCCCTGGTCCAGCCGCGGGCGGCGAGGGTGGTTCCGCGCACGTCGAGCCCGACGGCGACGGCGTCACCGTGCCGGGCGATGACCTGCGCCGCCCACTCCGGGTTCTCCAGTGCCGCGGTGCCCAGGTTGATCCGGCTGACGCCCGCGTTCAGGGCCGCGTCCAGCGACGCGTCGTCGCGGATCCCGCCGGATAGCTCGATCTTCACGCCCGTGACCTCGCGGATCACAGTGCGGATGACATCCGTGTTGTTGCCGCGACCGAAGGCCGCGTCGAGGTCGACGAGGTGGATCCACTCGGCGCCCTGGCGGGCCCAGTCAAGTGCCGCGTCGACGGGGTCGCCGTAATTGGTCTCGGTGCCGGCTTCGCCCTGGGTCAAGCGAACGGCCTTGCCGTCGGCCACATCCACGGCGGGCAGCAGAACGAGACGGAGGGAAGGGGTATTCACAGTCATGGGTGTCCTCGGTTGGGAATGGTCGCGGCGACCAGGTCAGTCAGGGAAAAGTCAAGGTCAGTTCTTGACTGTGCCGAGCCAGTTATGGAGCAGACGGATGCCTGCCTCACCGGATTTCTCCGGGTGGAACTGGGTGGCGGTAAGCGGTCCGTTCTCGATGGCGGCCAGGAAAGGTTGTCCGTGCTCGGACCAGGTGAGAATCGGTTTCGGGAACGGTGGCATGACGTCGAGGGACCATTCCTGGGCGGCGTAGGAGTGCACGAAGTAGAAGCGCTCCTGCTCGAGGCCATGGAACAGCGTCGAGCCCTCCCCCGGCGTGACCGTGTCCCAGCCCATGTGCGGCAGCACCGGCGCCGTCAGCTGCGTCACGGTGCCGGGCCATTCGCCCAGCCCCTCCGTGTCCACGCCGCGTTCGACGCCGTGCTCGAACATGATCTGCATGCCCACGCAGATGCCCAGCACCGGGCGTCCGCCCGCGATCCGGCGGTCGATGATCTCGTCGCCGTGCACCGCCTTCAGAGCCTGCATGACGGCGCTGAACGCGCCCACGCCGGGCACGACGAGCCCGTCGGCCTCAAGCGCCTGACGGCGGTCGCTGGTCAGCGTCACCTCGGCCCCGGCGAGTTCGAGTGCCTTGACGGCGGAGTGCACGTTTCCGGTGCCGTAGTCGAGGACAACGACGCTGGTCACAGCGCACCCTTGGTCGAGGGGACGCCGGACACCAGCGGGTCGAGCGCCTTCGCCTGGCGGAACGCGCGGGCGAACGCCTTGAATTCGGCTTCGGCGATGTGGTGCGGGTCGCGGCCGCCCTGCACGGTGACGTGCACCGTGAGGCCGCCGTTGAAGGCGATAGCCTCAAACACGTGGCGCACCATGGAGCCGGTGAAGTGGCCGCCGATCAGGTGGAACTCGAAACCGGCCGGCTCGCCCTGGTGCACGAGGTAGGGGCGCCCGGAAATGTCGACGACGGCCTGTACGAGGGCCTCGTCGAGCGGCACGACGGCGTCACCGTAGCGGGAGATGCCGGATTTGTCCCCGAGAGCCTGCTTGATCGCCTGGCCGAGCAGGATGCCGACGTCCTCGACCGTGTGGTGCACATCGATCTCGATGTCGCCGCGGGCGCGCACGGTGAGGTCGGTCAACGAGTGTTTCGCGAAGGCCGTGAGCAGGTGATCGAAGAACGGGACCGACGTCTGGATGTCCGACTCACCGGTGCCGTCGAGATTGAGCGACAGGTCGATGCTCGACTCGCTGGTCTCGCGCTGCAGGTGGGCGAAACGGGGCGAGGTGGTCGCGAAAGAGAAGCTCATACGGCTAGTTTATTGGCCCGAGCCGTTCACGACCGCCCAAGCGCCTCGAGGGCGTCGAGGAACGCCGTGGTCTCGGCCTCGGTGCCGGCGCTGACCCGCAGGTGGCCCGGGATGCCGACGTCGCGCACAAGGATGCCTTCCGCCAGCAGCGCCTCGAAGGTGGCCCGAGGGTCCTCAACGCCGCCGAACAGCACGAAGTTGCTCGCACTGCGCAGCGGAGTGTAGCCAAGCCGGGCCAGTTCGCTCACGATGCGGTCCCGCTGCCCGCGGATGTCGTCGACCATGGCAAGCATCGCGGGCGTGTGGACGAGCGCGGCGACCGCGGCAGCCTGGGTGAGCGCGGACAGGTGGTAGGGCAGACGAACCAAGCGGAGGGCATCCGTCACAGCGGGATCGGCGGCCAGATAGCCGACGCGCACACCGGCGAAGGCGAACGCCTTGCTCATGGTGCGGGACACCAGCAGGCGCTCCCGGCCGGGAAGCAGGCTCAGGGCGGTTGGCGCGTCATCCGTCCCGAACTCGGCGTACGCCTCGTCGACGACGACGATGCCGTCGCTCGCATCGTAGACGGCCTCGATCGTTTCCAGGGACAGGGGCGTGCCGGTGGGGTTGTTCGGCGAGCAGAGGAAGACGACGTCAGGGGCAACCCGGTCGACCCACTCGAGCGCCGTGGCCGGTGAGAGTTCGAACTTTGCGTCACGACCACCCGCGATCCAGCGGGTGCCGGTGCCGGAGGCGAGCAGAGGGTACATGGAGTAGGTCGGCGCGAAGCCGAGCACGGACCGACCCGGGCCGCCGAAGGCCTGCAGCACCTGCTGAAGAACCTCGTTGGAACCGTTGGCGGCCCAAATGTTCTTTCGGGTGAGGCCGTGACCAAGATAACGGGCGAGGGAATCCCGCAGCTCGGTGAACTCCCGATCGGGGTATCGGTTCACGGTCGTGACCGCCAGAGCCAATGCCGCCACGATGTCCTGCGCCACCTCAGCCGGGATGCCGTGGGTGTTCTCGTTCACGTTGAGAGCCACCGGCACGTGCAACTGCGGCGCCCCATAGGGAGTGAGTCCGCGCAGATTATCGCGAAGGGGCAGATCGTTGAGACTGGTCACTCCCCCCATGTTACCGGGGTGAGACCGGCGGGGGCTCGCCGCGGGTAGTTCACAGGTCGTTCGGAAGCGCCAGCCGCTGACCGGGCTGCACGCTGTCGGACGGCAGCTGGTTGAGGCTCACAATCTCGGCGATCACCTCGCGCGGATCGGACGTGGGCGCGATTGTCTCGGCAAGTTGCCAGAGCGACTGCCCCGACTTGATAGTGACGTAGTCGAAGGCCGTGGCCACGCGAGCGACGGTTGAGTTCTCGGCGGCGGCGATGCCTCCGTTGAGGGCGACGGCCAGGGCCACGGCTACGAGCGGCAAGGCAGCCAGGGACGTGAAAACGACGCGACCGCGCCGGGTGAGTCGGAGCCGGGTGCGTCCGGTCGCGATGGGGGCGCCTCGTTCAAGTGCAGTGCTCATGTCATACCTCCTGTGAGAAGACGCATCCGACTCTCGGCCGGGAGAGCCGGATGCGAACTTATGTTCCGAATGTATATTCGATTATTCGAACAATCAAGCTTTATTCGGTAGTTTCTGAAATATTTACTCCGACCCACTCGAATACATGTTTGTTTAATGGGCTCAACGCGGATACAGTTTCGATTGTTGATTGACACTCAATCAGGCACCCCCGACATTCGCGTGAATCGGCGGCATTCGCTGTTTGCCGCCAGCGCATCAATCAAAACGAGGAGCGACGAACGTGGCACAGAACACCAGCGGTCCCCGCGACAAGGGCGGCACCAGACGGCGCAAGAGCCTCAGCGAGAAGCAGCTCGCCATCCTCGACGTCATCCAGCGCTCGGTCAGCCAACGCGGCTATCCGCCGAGCATGCGCGAGATCGGCGACGCCGTCGGCCTGTCGTCACTGTCGAGCGTCACCCACCAGCTCAACCAGCTGGAACTGAGCGGTTACCTCCGCCGAGACCCGAACCGTCCCCGAGCACTGGAGGTGCTCATCGAGATTCCGCAGTCGCCCGAAGACACGACGGCCGGAGCCTCGGAGAGTTTCCACACCGGAGTGCAGGTCGGCGACGCCGCCATGGTTCCGCTCGTCGGTCGAATCGCCGCCGGCATCCCGATCACCGCCGAACAGCAGATCGACGAGATCTTCCCGCTACCCCGCCAGCTGGTGGGCAAGGGCGACCTGTTCATGCTCAAGGTGTCGGGCGAATCGATGATCGACGCCGCCATAATGGACGGCGACTGGGTCGTCGTGCGGCAGCAGAAGACCGCCGAAAACGGTGAAATCGTTGCAGCCATGCTCGACAACGAGGCAACCGTCAAGGTCTTCCGCCAGCGCGACGGGCACACCTGGCTACTGCCCCGCAACACCAACTTCGAACCCATCGTCGGCGATCACGCCGAGATTCTGGGGAAGGTTGTGGCAGTGCTGCGGTCGGTTTAGGGCATCAGCACTACAGCACATCAGCACTTCAGCACTTCAGCACTTCAGCACTTCAGTCCGACTCTTGGTCTCGACGGTTTCGACCAGCGTCGTGGAGACGCGCGTGCGTTGAGTCACCATGGTTATTTCGGTCGGGTCTTGTGATCCGGGTCTTGTGGGCCGGGCACGAACACTGTTTTTGGTGTCGTGCCCGGCTTTTGTGTGGGTGGAGGCGGGGTCAGGCGGAGACGGAGGAGGTCAGGCGGGCGCGGAGGATGCGGGTGGCGGCGAGCATGTTGTGCAGGGACTGGACGGTTTCGGCGTAGCCGCGGGTTTTGAGGCCGCAGTCGGGGTTCACCCAGAGCCGGGTGGCCGGGATGGCTGCCGCGGCGCGCTCGAGCAGGTCGGTGAGTTCGGATACGCTCGGCACACGCGGCGAGTGGATGTCCCACACTCCCGGGCCGATACCGTGGTCGAAGCCCTGGGACCGGATATCGCCCACCACCTCCATGCGAGAGCGTGCCGCCTCGATGCTGGTCACATCGGCGTCCAGGTTGCGGATCGCGTCGATGACCACCCCGAACTCCGAGTAGCAGAGGTGGGTGTGGATCTGGGTGGCCACGGCCGCACCGGCCGTCGCCAGGCGGAAGGACCCCACCGACCAGTCGAGGTATTCCGCCTGGTCCTTCTGCTTCAATGGCAGCAACTCCCGCAGCGCGGGCTCGTCGACCTGGACGATCTGAATGCCGGCCGTCTCCAGGTCGGCGATCTCGTCCCGGAGGGCCAGGGCCACCTGCCTGGCCGTCTCGCCCAGCGGCTGGTCGTCGCGCACGAACGACCACGCGAGGATCGTGACCGGACCGGTGAGCATCCCCTTGACGGGCTTGGGCGTCAGCCCCTGCGTGAACGCCGACCACTCGACCGTGATGGGCCGCGGTCGGGACACGTCACCCCAGAGGATCGACGGGCGCACGCACCGGCTGCCGTAGGACTGCACCCAGCCGTTCTCGGTGACCGCGAAGCCGTCCAGGTTCTCGGCGAAGTACTGCACCATGTCGTTGCGTTCCGGCTCCCCGTGCACGATCACGTCGAGGCCGATGTCTTCCTGCAACGCGACGACCCGACGGATTTCGGCGCGCATCAGGTCCCGGTATTCCGCGGTGCTCAGCACCCCAAGTACCAGCTGCGCCCTGGCCCGACGGATGTCCCCGGTCTGCGGGAAGGATCCGATCGTGGTCGTCGGCAGGAACGGCAGCCCGAGGGCCATCTCCTGGGCTGCCACTCGGTCTGCGTAGGCGCCCCGGGTGAAGTCGCCCGGAGCGAGCGCGTCGGCGCGCACCCGAACGGCGCCATCGTGGACTCCGGGAGCCACCCCCCGCGCGTCGAGGGCCGCGGAGGCCGCAGAGAGGTCGGTCTCGATGGCACGGCGACCCAGACTGAGGCCGCGGGCGAGTGTGGCAACCTGCGCGACCTTCTGATCCGCAAAGGCCAGCCAGCTCTTCAGGTCGTCGTCCAGCGCCGATTCATCGTCGACGTCGTGGGGAACGTGCAGCAGCGAGGTTGAGGTGGAAACCGAGATCCGCGGCGAGAGGCGGACCAGGCCGGCCGCCGTGTCGAAGGCGGCGGCCAGGTCGCCGCGCCAGATATTGTGGCCGTCAATGATGCCGGCCACGAGAGTGGTCGTGTCCAGTCCGGGGGTCTCCGCCGGCACGCTTCCCCGCACGAGGTCAAGCCCAATGGCTTCCACCGGGGTGATGGCAAGAACGGGTAGGGCGTCGTCGAGGCTGCCGTACGGCGCGGCGACGAACAGGGCGGGACGCTCGGCGAGGGCGCCGAGGGTGTTGTAGGCGAAGCGGAGGCCGGCGAGGGCATCCGTTCTCGGGGTGTCGATGCTCTCGCTGACCAGGGCAGGCTCGTCGAGCTGCACCCATTCGGCTCCGGCGGCGCGCAGCCGCTGCAGGAGGGCGGCGTAGACCGGCACAAGGTCGTCGAGGCGGTCAAGCGGACTGAATCCGGCCGGGGCCTCGTCGCTGGGCTTGCTCAGCAGCAGGAAGGTGACCGGGCCGACGATGACGGGCCGGGTCAGGAATCCGGCCGCCTTCGCCTCCTCGAACTCGCGCACCAGGCGGGTGCCGGCGAGGGTGAACTCGGTCTCGGGGCCGATCTCCGGCACCAGGTAGTGGTAGTTGGTGTCGAACCATTTGGTCATCTCCAGCGGCGGATTCTCCCCTTCGCCGCGGGCGAGGGTGAAGTAGCCGGCCAGGTCGAGGTGGCCGTCCGCGCCCCGCAGATGCGCGAACCGGGCGGGGACGGCGCCCACCGTGCACAGGGCATCCAACATCTGGTCGTAGTAGGAGAACGATTCCGGGATGGACGAGTCGTCCCGGCCGAGTCCCAGCAGCACGAGGCGCTCCCTGGTGCTCTGACGCAGGGCGGCCGCGGTCGCCTCGAGCTCGTCGGCGCTGACCGATCCGGTCCAGAACGCTTCGACGGCCTTCTTCAGTTGGCGGCGCGGCCCGATGCGCGGGTAGCCCAGGATGGTGCCGGCGGGAAAGGCGGAAAAGGCGGAAGAGTGGGTCATCGGTTCTCCTTGACGGGGTGAGGGGCAGGCTGTGCGGAAGCAGGCAGGGTGGGGGTGAGCAGACCGCAGCCGTCGAGCACGGCGAGCACGGTCTCGTGCTGGTTGAAGGCGTAGAGGTGCAGCCCGGGGGCACCGCCGGCGATGAGTTCCCGGGCCAGTTCGGTGGCCTGACGGATGCCGATCTCACGCTGGCCTTCCTTCGTCGGCTCCACCTCGAGCGCGATCGCCAGCTCGGACGGCAGTTCCTCACCGGACAACTCGAGGATGCGGCGCAGGCGGGCCGGGCTCGTGACCGGCATGATCCCGGGCAGGATCGGGAATTCGACCCCGGCGGCACGAGCTCGCAGGATGAAGCTGAGGTAGTGGTCGGCGTGAAAGAAGAGTTGCGTGATCGCCAGGTTGGCGCCGGCGGCCTGCTTGGCCAGGAGCGCGTCGATGTCCTGGGTGGCCGACCGGGAGCGCGGGTGGCCGTTCGGGAAGGCGGCCACGGCGATGCGTACCTTCTCCCGTTCCCGCTTGATCGTGCGGGCGGCAGGGAGTCCAGGGATCACGGCCTCGCGGTACGGCACCCGCTCGGCCTGCACCCGGTGGATCAGCTGCACCAGTTCCGCGGCGCTGCCCAGGTCGCCGAGGAAGGCCTCACCCTCCCGAATGCCTTCCGGCGGGTCGCCACGCAGGGCCAGGAAGCTCCGCACCCCGGCGTCCAGAAACTCCCGGATCAGCTGGCTCGCTTCCGCGTTGGACGAGCCCACGCAGGTGAGGTGGGCCAGCGGGTCCACGGTGGTGGTGCGCAGGATGTGGGTGAGCACGTCCAGGGAGGAGCGCCGGGAGGAGCCGTTCGCACCGTAGGTGACCGAGATGAATTCCGGGCCGGCCGCGGCCAGCCGCTCGATAGTGGCGTGCAGCACGGAGGTGGCGGCATCCGAGGTGGGCGGATACAACTCGAATGAGAACGGGATTTTCCGGCACGCAGGATCCGAGGTGTGGGGCATTGCTCCTCATTCGACAGTTGCCAGTGTCAGTCACCGGGGGCCGGGCGGCCGCGGACCGCCCGGCAAGCCAGGCGGACGTTCGCGGGCGGGTGCCGGGCTCGGCTGTCGCTCCATGCCGCCGGTCAGGAGACCGGCGGCAACGATTGAGAAGACTCTAACAAGCACGCCCGGTGCCCAGCAGGTCTGTGACCGAATATGTCATCAGCTGGCGCCGGAGCGGCTCAGGCAGGCCGGAGGAGTGCGGACATCGGCAGGCGAAGGCCTGCCAAGGTACGCGGAGCGAAGCCGGCGGCGGTCAGCCGGTGACGGCCGGCGGCACGGCGAACGGCTCGAACAGCGCCCGGATCTCATCAGTCACCAGAGCCGTAACCCGGGTGCCGGTCTCGGCGTACTCGGTGGACAGCACCGTGCCCTGATCGTGCAGCACCGCGATCAGGTCTCCCCGCTCGTAGGGGATGAGCAACTCGAGCCTGATCGACGGCCGCGGCAGCAGGTCCGAGATGGTCGCGAGCAGTTCCTGGATGCCCTCGCCGGTGCGGGCCGAGACGAAAATGCCCTTCGGCCAGAGTCCGCGCAGCACGAGCCCGTCATCATCGCTGATCAGGTCGCTCTTGTTGAAGACGACGACCTCCGGGATCTCCCGGGCGCCGACCTCGGCGATGACCTCGCGCACTGTGGCAAGCTGGCTCGCCGGGTCAGGGTGCGAGCCGTCGACGACGTGCACGATGACGTTGGCGTCGGCGACCTCCTCGAGGGTGGACCGGAACGCCTCCACCAGCTGGTGGGGCAGGTTCCGCACGAACCCGACGGTGTCCGTCAGCGTGTAGAGCAGCCCGTCGGCCGTCGTCGACTTGCGCACCGTGGCGTCCAGGGTGGCGAACAGGGAGTTCTCGACGAGTACGCCGGCCCGGGTGATGCGGTTGAGCAGGCTCGACTTGCCGGCGTTGGTGTAACCGACGATGGCGACGGATGGCACGGCGTTGCGCTTGCGGTTGGCCCGCTTGGCCTCGCGAGCAGGTTTCATCTCGAGGATCTGCTTGCGGAGGCGGGACATCCGGGTGTGGATGCGCCGGCGGTCCAGCTCGATCTTGGTCTCGCCGGGGCCGCGCGAACCCATGCCTGCACCGGCGCCGCCCACCTGGCCTCCGGCCTGGCGGGACATCGAGTCGCCCCAGCCGCGCAGGCGGGGAAGCAGGTATTCGAGCTGGGCGAGTTCGACCTGGGCCTTTCCCTCGCGGCTCTTGGCGTGCTGACTGAAGATGTCGAGGATCACGGCGGTGCGGTCGATGACCTTCACCTTGACGACGTCCTCGAGGGCGCGCCGCTGGCTGGGCGCCAGCTCGGTGTCGGCGATGACGGTGTCGGCGCCCATCGCCTTGACGATGCCGGCCACCTCTTCGGCCTTGCCCTTGCCGAGGTAGGTGCTGGCGTCGGGCTTCGCCCGGCGCTGCATGAGGCCGTCGAGAACGGTGGCGCCGGCGGTCTCGGCCAGCGCGGCGAGTTCGCGCATGGAGTTCTCGGCGTCCGCGACGGTCCCGTGCGTGTACAGGCCGATCAGGACGACGTTCTCCAGCCGGAGCTGGCGGTACTCGACCTCGGTGACGTCCTCGAGTTCGGTGGAGAGGCTGGGCACGCGGCGCAGCGCGTTGCGGTCCTCGCGGTCCTGCTGCACGCCGTCGTGGCCCTCGTCGTCGTGCGACGGGCCGGATTCGGCCTGCAGAGCCTGCGCGGAGCCGCTGCGGAACAGCGAATAGCCGGCAGCCTTGCTATCAGCGCTGGCAAGAACGCGGGCGACCACGTCGTCGGTGTCGTCGGGCAGATGTGACTCAGTCATTCCTTTAACAATACTTCCTCGATGCACGGTAAGTTCCCTCTATGCCTTCCGACCACTACTTCACCCCGGCACCCGACAGCACCCTGAAACTCCGCCAGGTGACCGTTCGATTGGGAGGCCAAGAACGCGAGCTGACCACAGCCAATTCGGTCTTCAGCCCGGAGCACATCGACACCGGCACCCAGGTGCTCTTGAACAACGCGCCGACCCCGCCGCCCGGCGGCGATTTCCTCGACCTGGGCTGCGGCTGGGGTCCGATCAGCCTGCACTTGGCCCTCGCCTCACCCCGCGCCACGATCTGGGCCGTCGACGTTAACGAGCGGGCGCTCGACCTGGTGCGGCTGAACGCGGAGAAGCTCGGCCTCACCAACATCACCGCGGTGCTGCCCGATCAGATGCCCGCCCACGTGACGTTCCGCACCATCTGGTCGAATCCCCCGATCCGGGTCGGCAAAACCGAACTGCACACCATGCTGCGTACCTGGCTGCCGCGCCTGGAGCCGGGTTCGGATGCCTGGCTCGTCGTGCAGCGCAACCTCGGCTCCGACTCCCTGCAGCGCTGGCTCGACGGCGACCTGCCCGCCGAATACAGCACCTCACGGCACTCCATCAGCAAGGGCTTCCGGGTCCTGCGGGTGAAACGCCAGGACTAGACCGCGTCGCGGCCCATCGCCCCGAGCTAATACTCAGCCGAGGCGGAAGACCCCGTCGAACACGAGTTCCGCCGGACCCGACAGTGAGACGTGCTCGCCGTCCTCGGTCGGGAACATGCGCACGCCGAGCGTGCCGCCGGTGACCTCGACCTGCCACTGGTTCGGGGCACCCGCGCCGGCCCAGTGCCGGGTGGCGAGGGCCGCCGCTGCCGCCCCCGTACCGCAGGAGAGTGTTTCGCCGCTGCCGCGCTCGTGCACGCGCATCCGGATGCGGCCGACACCGTTCACGACGAGCGGATCGCCCGGAAGCACGAACTCGATGTTCGCCCCGGCCGCCGGGTCAGGGTCGAGCTGCGGCACGAAGGTGAGGTCGACGCCTGCGAGCTCGTCGTCGTCGGCCAGGGCCACGACCACGTGCGGGTTGCCCACGTTGATACCGAGACCGGGGCGGGCCACGGGCAGGTCCTTCGCCCGAACGAGCGGTTCGATACCGTCGAGGCGCCACCGGCCGAGGTCGACCTGGTAGCCGGTTGCGCCGCGCTGCACGTCGCGCACTCCCCCGCGGGTGCCGATGCAGAGCGTGTCGCCGCGGTCGAGCGTGGTCAGGCCCTGCTCCACCAGGAAGCGGGTGTAGACGCGGATGCCGTTGCCGCACATCTCGGACACCGTGCCGTCGGCGTTCCAGTAGTCCATGAACCATTCGGCCGCGTCGTCCTCGGCGAGGGCGATCGCACCGGCGGCCAGGCTCGTGGAGCGCACCGCGCGGATGATACCGTCGGCACCGATGCCGAATCGGCGGTCGCAGATGGCCCGGATCTGGCTCGGGGTGAGGTCGATCTGCCCGTCGGGATCAGAGAAAAGCACGAAGTCGTTCCCGGTGCCGTGGCCCTTGGTGAAGTTCAGATCAATACCCATGCCGTCCAGTTTAGGAGGCCGGGTCGGCCGCCCAGTGCTCGGCCGGCTGCTCCGGGTCGGCCAGGCGGGTCAGCGCCCGGTCAACCCGATCCGGCGCGTCGAAGTCGATCCAGTGGGTGTGCGGGGAACGCTTGAACCAGCTCACCTGCCGTCTCGCGTAACGGCGGGTGAACTGCTGCGTCTCCTGGATGGCCTCCGCCCGGCGGAGGCTGCCCGTCAGCTGCCCAAGGGCCTGGGCGTAGCCGATGGCCCGGCTGGCCGTGACACCGGTCTCGATTCCGCTCGGGATCAGCCCGCGCACCTCCTCGACGAGCCCGCGGGCCCACATGCCCTCCACCCGGGCGTCGAGGCGGGGGGTGAGCTCCGCGCGCTGGGCGCGGAGGCCCACTGTGACCGCGGGCATCCAGTAGACCGGCTCGTCGGGCAGGGCGGCGGTGTGCGGCCCCCCGGTCAGCTCAACGACCTCGAGGGCGCGCACGAGGCGCCGACCGTTGCCGGCGCCGATGCGGGCGGCGGCGACCGGGTCCACGGCCTTCAACCGGGTGTACAGGGCGCCAGGCCCCTGCTCGATCAGGTCGGCTTCGAGTCGGGCGCGCAGCACGGCATCCGTGCCGGGGAACTGGAAGTCGTAGACCACGGCGGACACGTAGAGCCCGGAGCCGCCGACCAGGATGGGCACGTTGCCGCGCGCCACGATGTCGGTGATCGCGGCGCGAGCCTCCGTCTGGTAGCGGGCGACGGTGGCCTCGTCGGTGACCGACAGCACGTCGAGCAGGTGGTGCGGGATGCCGCGGCGCTCCAGCACGGTGAGCTTGGCGGTGCCGATGTCCATGCCGCGGTACAGCTGCATGGCGTCGGCGTTGACGATCTCCGCCCCCCGACCGGCCTCGGCCAGACGTTCGGCGAGGTCGAGCGAGAGGTCGGACTTGCCGGTGCCGGTGGGTCCGACGACAACGATCAGCGTCGGGTCGGCGCCGGTCACCGGGTTCGGGCCGGGCACCTGCCTAGCGCTCCCCGTCGGTGACGTCGTAGATCGGCGTGGTGCTGTAACTGGTCACCGCGGGCGAGCCCACGGCCCGGTCGGGTAGGCGCAGGGTCGGCAGGCCGAGGGAGACCGAGCCAGACCCGCCGACTGCTCCGCCGTGACCGGGCACGCCGCAGGACTCGGCTTCGAGGCGGTCCCAGGCGTCGCCGGCGATGGTGCGCCGGATGCGCAGCGGAGCCCCGTCGACGGAGTCAGCGATCAGGTGGAAGGGGGCCGCCTGGGTGACCGTGACGGTCACGAGGTCGCCCGGACGGGGCAGTTCCGAGCCTTCCGGCACGTCGAAGTGCACGAGCCGGCTGTCAAGGGCGCGGCCGCTGAGTCGACGGGTGTCGGCGTCCTTGCGGCCCTCGCCGTTGGCGACGAGCAGTTCGACCTCTCGACCGACCACAGCCTGGTTCTCCTCCCAGGAAATCCGCTCTTGCAGGGCGGCGAGGCGCTCGTAACGATCCTGCACGATCTCCTTGGGGACCTGGTCGGGCAGCGTCGCGGCGGGGGTCCCGGGCCGGATGGAGTACTGGAAGGTGAAGGCGGTGGCGAACCGGGCCAGCTCCACGACCCGCAGGGTCTCCTGGAAGTCCTCCTCGGTCTCGCCGGGGAAGCCGACGATGACGTCCGTGCTGATGGCCGCGTGCGGCATCCGCGCGCGCACGCGGTCGAGGATGCCGAGGAACCGCGCCGACCGGTAGGAGCGGCGCATGGCCTTGAGGATACGGTCCGAGCCGGACTGCAACGGCATGTGCAACTGCGGCATGACCGACGGCGTCTCGGCCATGGCGTCGATCACGTCGTCGGTAAAGGCAGCCGGGTGCGGGCTGGTGAAACGGATGCGTTCCAGCCCCTCGATCTTGCCGGCCGCGCGCAGCAGCTTGCCGAAGGCGAGACGGTCGCCGAACTCAACCCCGTAGGAGTTGACGTTTTGGCCGAGCAGGGTGACCTCGATTGCCCCGTCGTCGACGAGGGCCTGGATTTCGGCGAGGATCTCGCCGGGACGGCGGTCCTTCTCCTTACCGCGCAGCGCGGGCACGATGCAGAACGTGCAGGTGTTGTTGCAGCCGACGGAGATGGAGACCCAGCCGCTGTAGCTCGAATCGCGCTTCGTGGGCAGGGTCGAGGGGAAGGTCTCGAGGGAGTCGAGGATTTCGAGCTGGGCCTCGCCGTTGTGCCGTGCACGCTCGAGCATGCTCGGCAGCGACCCCATGTTGTGCGTCCCGAAGACGACGTCGACCCAGGGTGCCTTCTTGAGGATGACGTCCTTGTCTTTCTGGGCCAGGCAGCCGCCGACGGCGATCTGCATGCCGTCGTGGCGGCGCTTGACCGAGGCCAGCTGCCCCAGGTTGCCGTAGAGCTTGTTGTCGGCGTTCTCGCGTACGGCACAGGTGTTGAGCACGACGATGTCGGCTTCCTCCCCGCCGGCCGTCACGTAGCCGGCCGCTTCGAGCGACCCGCTGAGCCGTTCGGAGTCATGCACGTTCATCTGACAGCCGAAGGTGCGCACCTCGTAGGTGCGGGCCCGGCCCTCAGCATCGTGCGCCGCCTGGCTTGGAGCAATCAGAGTCGGCGCGCTCAGGGCCGAGGTGCGCAGGGCCGAGGTGCGCAGGGCCGAGGTGCGCAGGGCCGACTGCTGCGGGTCCAGCGTCTCGGCGCTGGAGAATGGGGGCGTAGCGGTGCTGCTGGTCATAGTGGGTACCAGCTTACGCGTGGCACCTCCGAAACCGGGCCGGGTTGCCCCGACCCGCTCCCTACTGGAACCGCACCCGCGATGGCGAACCACCGCGGGAGGCTAGGGCGGCCTTCACCGCCACGCGCACGATGGACGAGGAATAGCCCTTGCGCATCAGGAACGCGTTGAGTCGACGGTCGATGGTCTGGTCGTCGAGCCGCCCGAGCTGCCCCACCCGCTTGACGGCTATTTCGATGGCCCGTTCCGTCTCGTCGTCGGGCATTTCGTCGAGCTTTTCCAGGATGAGGTCCTGATCGAGCCCGCGGCGGCGCATCTCCGCCTGCACACCGGAGCGCCCCAGGCCTTTGCGCTCGTGGTGGCTGTGCACGATCTGATCGGCGAGGCGGCCCTCGTCGATGTAGGACAACTCGATGAAGCGCTCGATGATCTCTTCGATCTCGTGCTCAGCGACCTCCGTACCGCCAAGAACTGTGCGGGCCTCGGCCGCCGACAGGGACCGGCCGCGCAGCCGCTGGCGCAGCACCCCCTCGGCGTGCTCGCGATCGGCGGCGGCCCGGGACGCCACGCCCTCGGGGGTGTCGTCCCCGTCGTCGGCACCGACACCAGCGTCGGCACCGGCACCGGCACCGGCACCGGCACCGCTGTCGACTGCGGGGCCGCTCGACGCCGCCGGACCACCGTCTCCGAGATACGTGACCGGCGCCAGTTGTTCGTCGGCGATCGGCGCCGTCTCGAGCTCGACCGGCCGGGTCGCGGCGGTGCCGCGGGCCGCGCTCTTGCGACGTGCCGCACTCAGCGACGCGACCTCGTCGGCCGGCTCGAAGTGGACCATGCGCTACGCCCCCTTGCGGGCGGCGAGCTTGGCCTGGAGGGACTCCGCCTTGGCGGCTGCGGCCTCCTTGGCTGCGGCTGCGGCGACCAGGGCGGCCGCGGCGTCGATTGCGGCCTGAGCCTTCTTGGCGGCCGCACCCTCGGGGCTGATCCCGAGCTTGAAGAGGATCTTGTTCTCGATCTCGTTGGCCATCTCCGCTTCACGCAGCAGGAAGTTGCGCGAGTTCTCCTTGCCCTGGCCCAGCTGGTCGCCGTCGTAGGTGTACCAGGCGCCGGACTTCTTGACGATGCCGTGCTCGACACCGAAGTCGATCAGGCTGCCTTCCCGGGAGATGCCGATGCCGTAGATGATGTCGAATTCCGCTTGCTTGAAGGGCGGTGCCATCTTGTTCTTGACGACCTTGACCCGCGTGCGGTTACCGACGGCCTCGGTGCCGTCTTTCAGGGTCTCGATACGGCGGATGTCGAGGCGCACCGACGCGTAGAACTTGAGCGCCTTGCCACCGGCGGTGGTCTCGGGGCTGCCGAAGAAGACCCCGATCTTCTCGCGCAACTGGTTGATGAAGATCATGGTGGTGTTGGTCTGACTGAGGCCACCGGTGAGCTTGCGCAGGGCCTGGGACATCAGACGGGCCTGCAGGCCCACGTGCGAGTCACCCATCTCGCCCTCGATCTCGGCGCGGGGAACCAGCGCGGCGACGGAGTCAATCACGATCAGGTCGATGGACCCGCTTCGCACGAGCATGTCGGCGATTTCCAGCGCCTGCTCACCCGTATCGGGCTGGGAGACGAGGAGCGCGTCGATGTCGACTCCGAGCTTGCGGGCGTACTCAGGGTCCAGAGCGTGCTCGGCGTCGATGAAGGCGGCGATGCCGCCGTTCTTCTGCGCGTTCGCGATGGCGTGCAGGGTGAGCGTGGTCTTTCCCGACGATTCCGGACCGTAGATCTCCACGATGCGACCTCGGGGCAGGCCACCTATGCCGAGGGCCACGTCTAGCGCGATCGACCCCGTGGAGATCGTCTCGACGGGGGCGCGCTCGTCGCTGCCCAAACGCATGATCGAACCCTTGCCGAACTGGCGGTCGATTGCTGCAAGAGCGGTGTCGAGCGCTTTTTCGCGATCTGCTGATGATGCCATGAGTGATCTCCTTCGGTCGTGCATTCCGGCGCCTACAGGCTGTCGCGTTTGGCCACCGGGAAGACCCCGACACCCGCTTTCAACAAGGCATGTGCTCTCTGTCGCTGACACAAACCGACTGTACGCGGCACGTCCGACAGAGCCGGGAACGGGGAGCGGCAGTGGATAAGCCGTCTTCGACTCCTGCTGTGGAGGAGCATATCAAAATGCGAACACGCATTCGAGAATTCCACGGAATCCGGGGCGTGTCGAGCGAAACCTAGCTGCGGGCGGCGGGCAGTCCCGCACCGTACCAACGGGCCTTCGGGACATCCGTCTCGGCGCAGAGGGCAAGCCAGACGTCGCGCGCCGAAGCACCGCCGGCCAGGGCCTGGTCGGCGGTGCATCCAAACGGGGTCAGGATGAGATCGCGAGTGAGGACGCGGCCGTAGCCTTCGCCGAACTCGTCGCTCAGAGCCTGACGGAACTCACTGAGTCGCATGGGATGGAACTAGCGCACCATCATGTCGTCGTAGTTGGCCACGAGCTCGTCGGGCACAGTGTCGGGGAACCTGTCGATTCCCTCGATGATGGCCAGTCGGTCGCCGACTTCCCGCATGATGACCGAGATCGGGGTCTCCAACGCTTCTGCAACGGAAGCCAGAATCTCGGAAGACGCTTCTTTCTGGCCACGCTCCACCTCGCTCAGATACCCGAGGGCCACGCTGGCCTTGCTGGCTACCTGACGGAGTGTGCGCCCTTTCTGCAGGCGGAAGTCCCTGAGCACATCGCCGATTTCCTGTCGAACAAGAATCATCGGAACCTCCTTCTCGTACTGATTATGTGTTGCTTATCGAGTACCGTTTGATACTTCTGGCGCCCACTCAACCGGGTGGTTGCGTGTGTTGGATCGCAAGAGTACTACAACCTTGAACACCCTGACACTACCGATATCGACTGGGCTTTTCTTGTGAATACGCTCGTTGTAACCACGGAATTCGGGGAACTATTCCACCGCGTCACGGGCTAACAGCTGCCACACAGCTTCGACGGCCGCGGCCACGGAGGCCGCTCGAATGAGGGCACGGTCTCCGTGCAGCCGGAGCGGGATGACCGATATTTCTCCTCCACGAGCCAGCCCGAGGAACACCGTTCCCGGCTCGTGGCCACCCTGGCCGTCGGGCCCTGCCACACCCGTCGTGGCGATGCCGATGTCGGCGGGCCGGCCGTCGACGGCGAGGCGCGTACGCACTCCCTCTGCCATCTGCAGGGCAACCTGCGGGTGCACCGGGCCGTGCTCCTCGAGCAGAGCCGCGTCGACGCCGAGGAGGGTGTGCTTGAGCGCACTCTGGTACGCCACCACTCCCCCGTTGACGACGACGGATGCGCCGGGGATGCGGATGAGTTCGGCTGTCAGCGCCCCGCCGGTAAGGGACTCGGCCACGGCGATAGTGAGGCCGCGGCGGGTGAGCTCGGCGACGAGGCGCGCGGTGGCATCCGTCGCTCCGGGTATGTCAGCAGGTGACAGGGCCGCGTCGAATGCCGGGGGAATCGGATCAGCCATGGTCGTGCTGGAGCCGGTTCTCGCGCCGCGCGGCCACGAGGTAGTCGAAGCCGGTGACGACGGTAACGATGAGGGCGAGGGCCATGGCCGTCCAGTTGACCCAGTAAATCCAGTCGCCCAGCAGCAGCCAGAGGGGCACGAGGGCCAGGGAGATCGCCACGGACTGCAACACGGTCTTGAGCTTGCCACCCCGTGACGCCGGGATGACCCGGTTCTTCAGCATGACGAACCGGAACACCGTGATGCCGACTTCGCGCACGAGGATGACGATGGTCACCCACCACCACAGTTCGCCGAGGATGGAGAGGCAGACCAGGGCTCCGCCGGTGAGCACCTTGTCGGCGATCGGATCGAGGATCTTGCCGAGGTCGGTGACCAGGTTGTGCCGACGGGCGATGGCCCCGTCGATCCCGTCGGTGGCGATGGCCACGATGAACAGGGCGGCCGCCCACCAGCGCAGCGCGCCGTCCTGGCCGGCGTCGGCGAGGAGCATATAGATGAACACAGGCGCGAGCAGGATGCGCACGATCGTGATCAGATTCGGGAGATTCCAGTTGCTGGGCCGGACGACCGGCGTGGATGGTGTGGCCATGGGTCAGTCCCTGTCGGTCAGTTGCCAGGCGTCTTCATCGGGAGATGCGTCTTCTTCACGGTACCCCTCCGACATTTTGGCGACCGGGTCGTCGGCGTAGCGCGGATCGGGCGGGCCGGGCGTGTGCTGGGCCGCGGACTGGTGAGCTGCGGCGGCCTGAGCGGTGGCCGTGGCGGCGTGGTGTTCGGCGTCGGAGCCGCGCAGCAGGGCCAGCACGCCGGGCAGCTGCTCCACGGAGACGAGCACGTCGCGCGCTTTCGATCCCTCGGAGGGACCGACGATTTCGCGGGACTCGAGCAGGTCCATCAGGCGGCCCGCCTTGGCGAAGCCGACCCGGAGCTTGCGCTGCAGCATCGACGTGGACCCGAACTGGGTCGACACGACCAGTTCCGCCGCTGCGAGGAGCACCTCGAGGTCGTCTCCGATGTCGGAGTCGATTTCTTTGCGGGGGGCGACCATGGAGACATCCGGCCGGTAGTCGGGGCGGGCCTGCAGAGTGACGTGCTTGACGACGCGTTCGATCTCGGCCTCGTTCACCCAGGCTCCCTGAACGCGGATGGCCTTGGAGGCTCCCATCGGCAGGAACAGGGCGTCGCCCTGCCCGATCAGCTTGTCGGCGCCCGGCTGGTCGAGGATGACCCGGGAATCGGTGACGCTGGTCACGGCGAAGGCGAGGCGGGAGGGCACGTTGGCCTTGATCAGGCCCGTGACGACGTCGACGCTGGGGCGCTGGGTGGCGAGCACGAGATGGATGCCCGACGCGCGGGCCAGCTGGGTGATGCGCACGATCGAGTCTTCGACGTCGCGCGGTGCGACCATCATCAGGTCGGCGAGCTCGTCGACGACGACCAGGAGGTAGGGGTACGGCTTGAGGCTGCGCAGGCTGCCGGCGGGCAGCACGATCTCGTTGTTGACGACGGCCTTGTTGAAGTCGTCGATGTGGCGGAATCCGAAGCTGGCCAGGTCGTCGTAACGCATGTCCATCTCCTTCACCACCCACTGCAGCGCCTCGGCGGCCTTTTTCGGACTGGTGATGATGGGCGTGATCAGGTGTGGAACCCCCGCGTAGGCAGCCAGCTCGACCCGCTTCGGGTCGATCAGCACCATGCGCACGTCGCTCGGCTTGGCCCGCATGAGCAGGCTCGTGATCATGGAGTTGACGAAGCTGGACTTGCCGGAACCGGTGGAACCGGCGACCAGGAGGTGAGGCATCTTGGCGAGGTTGGCGAGCACGAAGCCGCCGCCGACGTCTTTCCCGACGCCGATGGTCATCGGGTGGGTGCTGTTCGAGGCCGCCGGGGAGCGGAGCACGTCACCGAGGGTGACGATTTCGCGGTCGGTGTTGGGGATCTCGATGCCGATCGCGCTCTTGCCCGGGATCGGCGACAGGATGCGCACCTCGTTTGAGGCGACGGCGTAGGAGAGGTTTTTGCTCAGCGCGGTGACGCGCTCCACCTTGACTCCGGGGCCGAGCTGGATCTCGTACTGGGTGACGGTGGGGCCGCGGGAGAACCCGGTCACCTTCGCGTCGACCTGGAACTGGCGGAGCACCTCGGTGATGGACTTGACGATCTCGTCGTTGGCCGCCGAGCGGGCCTTGGCCGGCGGGCCCTTGGTGAGGGTCGTGTCCGAGGGCAGCAGGTAGGGCGCGGCGGGCTGGTCTGATGCCGGCGGAACCGGGGCCGGCACCAGGGACAGGGGCGTGTCGGCGGAACCGGCGGCCCCACCGGCCGCGGCCGGGTCGAGTGCGTCGAATCCTGCTCCGGTCAAACCGGGAAGAACCTCGGTCAGGCCCGTCTGGTCGTCGGCCTGGAGCCCGGTCGACGAGCCCTGCGGCAGGTCGATCGCGCCCGTGAAACGTTTGAGGGCGTCTTCGGCTCGGAGCAGGTCTTCGAGCACCTCGGTGCCGTAATGGTCCTGGTTGGGACCGGGGGTCGTCGGCGTCGTCTCCAGCGCGGTGTCGAAGCTGCCTCGTTTGTCGCCGCCGAGCAGGGTGCGCAGCGGGTCGGCGCCGTGCGGGCCTGCGGCGTTCGGATCGTCGGCGGGGGTACCGGCGCCGTTCGGGCCGAGCGGCCCGCCAAAGTCAGGGTCCTCCTCGCGCTTGCTCGTGTTGCGCCGCCACCAGGGCAGCGCTCCGGCATCTCCGTCGTCATCGTCGACCCCGTCCAGTTCGACCTGAACGGCCTTCTCATGCTTCGCTTCCCGGGCGGCGGCGCGCTCCTCGGGATCGGGGAGCTGGGCCCCGAACAGCCAGGCATAGAGCTCCCGGCTGCGTTCACCAATGCGGTTGGGCGGGGTCTTGGTGATGATGAAGAGGCTCAGGGCGAGAAGCAGGATGACGACGATGGTGGCGCCGATCGCCGTGGTCAGGTAGATCAGGGGGGCAGCGATCATCCAGCCGATGACGCCGCCGGCCAGTGCGAGGGTCTCCATGCCGTCGCTGGGGGCAGGCTGGCCACCGAAGATGTGGCAGAGACCCGACACCGAAACGAGTAGCACGGATAGTCCGATGCCGATGCGGCCGTTGTCGTGCACCGAACTGGGTTTGCGGAACAGCCAGACGGAGAAGAGCAGCATGATCACGGGCAGGGCGAACGCGACGCGGCCGAACAGTCCGCCGAAGGTCCAGGCGTCGAGGGTCTGGGCGACCGCGTTGTTGATCAGGAACCACTCGATCACGGCGCCGGCGACCGACAGCAGCACGAGGAAGAAGGGCAGGCCGTCGCGGCGCTCTTCTTTGGAGAGCTTCTCCGGGCCGAGCGCGCGGGCAGCCCCGCCGGTCACGTGGGCCAGGGCCATCCAAGACCGCACGAACAGGCTCGGCTTGACCTCGACCGCGGTGAACTTGACCGTCTTCTGAGCGGCGGTGCGGGCTGCGGGCTTGCGCGCCGGGGTGCCGCGCGCAGGCGTGCTGCGGGCGCGACCGTTCGACTTAGTGCTCGTAGCCATGCAACTACGGTACTTCGATCCCCCGACATTGGGGCTTAGGCACGCCAAAGCGCCTGCGGGCGGCGATCAGCGACCGCGACATCAGGGCTGGGCGGACGCGCGGCATCCGTCGCCCTCGGCGGGATCAGGCCTCGATCACCAGAGGGACGATCATCGGGCGGCGACGGAAGGCGGTATTCACCCAGCGGCCGACCGTGCGGCGCACGATCTGCTGCAGCGCGAACGGGTCGCGCACCCCGTGCTCGGCGGCTTCCGCCAGGGCCGCCTCGATTTTCGGGCGCACGGCGTCGAACACCGAGGCGTCTTCGGCGAAGCCCTTCGCGTGGATCTCGGGCCCGACGATCACCTTGCCGGTGGCGGCGTCGACCACGATGATAATCGAGATGAATCCCTCCTCGGCGAGGGTTCGGCGGTCCTTGAGGTCGGCCTCGGTGATCTCGCCGACGGTGGAGCCGTCGACGTAGACGTAGCCGAGGTCCAGCTGGCCGACCTTGGTGGCCACACCGTCCCGCAGGTCGATGACCGTGCCGTCCTCGGCAAGGAGCACGTTCGCCTCCGGCACGCCGGTCTGCACCGCGAGCTTGGCATTGGCGACCAGGTGCCGGTATTCGCCGTGCACGGGCAGCACATTCTTCGGCTTCAGGATGTTGTAACAGTAGGTCAGTTCCCCGGCGGCGGCGTGCCCGGAGACGTGCACCTTCGCATTACCCTTGTGCACCACTGTGGCGCCCAGCTTGGTCAGGCCGTCGATGATCCGGTAGACCGCGTTCTCGTTGCCGGGAATCAGGCTGGACGCCAGGATGACGGTGTCGCCGTGGCCGACTTCGATCTGGTGGTCCTGGTTGACCATCCGGCTGAGCACGGCCATCGGCTCCCCCTGCGAGCCCGTGGACATGTAGACGATCTTGTCGCCCTGGATGTTGCCGGCCTTCTTGAAGTCCACCAGCACACCCTCCGGCACCCGCAGGTGGCCGAGGTCGGCGGCGATGGTCATGTTGCGCACCATCGAGCGGCCCAGGAGCGCGACGCGGCGACCGTTCGCGTGGGCGGCGTCGAGCACCTGCTGCACCCGGTGCACGTGGCTGGAGAAGCTGGCCACGATCACCCGTCGGGGAGCCCGGGCGATGACGTCGTCGAGGACGGGGCCGATGGAGCGTTCCGTGGGTGTGAAGCCCGGGACATCCGCGTTGGTGGAATCGACCAGGAACAGGTCGACGCCCTCGGTGCCGAGGCGCGCGAATTCGCGCAGGTCGGTGAGGCGGTTGTCGAGCGGCAGCTGGTCCATCTTGAAGTCGCCGGTGTGCAGCACGGTGCCGCCGGCGGTCTTGATGGCCACAGCCAGGGCGTCGGGGATGGAGTGGTTGACGGCGACGAACTCGAGGTTGAACGGGCCGAGCCGTTCCGTCTGGCCCTCTTTGACCTGCAGCGTGTACGGCGTGATCTTGTGTTCCTTGAGCTTTGCCTCGATAAAGGCGAGGGTCAGGCCCGAACCGATCAGCGGGATGTCCGCACGCAGCTTCAGAAGGTAGGGGACGGCGCCGATGTGGTCCTCGTGGCCGT
Organism: Cryobacterium sp. M25; assembly: GCF_002929635.1. Taxonomy (NCBI): domain Bacteria; kingdom Bacillati; phylum Actinomycetota; class Actinomycetes; order Micrococcales; family Microbacteriaceae; genus Cryobacterium; species Cryobacterium sp. M25. The sequence continues at coordinate 48,349 of NZ_PJJU01000058.1, forward strand.
GCGTGAGCACGACCGCGAGGATGTCGTCGAGGCGGTCCCGGATGGGGCTGAAGTCGGGGAGGATCAGGTCCACGCCCGGCTGGTGCTCCTCGGGAAACAGCACCCCGCAGTCGACGATCAGCAGCTTGCCGTCGATCTCGAACGTGGTCATGTTGCGGCCGATTTCGCCGAGGCCACCGATCGGCGTGATGCGGAGGGTTCCCGCCGTGAGCGGGGCCGGGTCGTACACATCGATGGGCACAGGCCCTCCTCGGGGTTCGGTGGAGCGGTTAGCGTGTCGTTCCGGCGACCTTCGGCAGGGCGCCGCCGGCCGCGGCATTGCGGTCCGGGCGGAAGTTGGAGAAGTTGACCCCGGGGATGTTCTTGACCAGGTCTATTTCGTCTTCGATCTGGGCGGCTTCCCACTCCTCCGGGCCGACGAGGGGCAGGCGCACGCGCGGGCTGTTGATTCGACCGAGGCCGTGCAGGATGTACTTGACCGCGACCGTACCCGGAACGTGCGTCATGCAGGCCCGCACCAGCGGTTCGAGCTGCTGATGCGCGGCGGTGGCCGCCTTCAGGTCGCCCGCATTCACGGCGTCGACCATCTGGCGATACGGGGTGGCGGCGATGTTCGCCGTGACCCCGATCAGGCCGGTCGCCCCGATCGAGAGGTGCGGCAGAACGTTGGGGTCGTCGCCGGAGAAGTACATCAGGTCGGTCTGGTTGAGCACGCGGCTGACCTGGGCCAGGTCACCCTTGGCGTCTTTGACGGCGAGGATGTTCGGGTGCTTCGCGGCCCGCAGGATCGTCTTGTATTCGATCGGGATACCGGTGCGTCCGGGGATGTCGTAGAGGATCACGGGCAGATCCGTGGCATCCGCGATCATGCGGAAGTGGGTGAGCACGCCGGCCTGGGTGGGCTTGTTGTAATACGGGGTGACGATCATGTTGCCGTCGGCGCCCGCCTTCTCGCTCTGCTTGGCAAGCTGCATGGCGTGGGCGGTCTCGTTGGACCCGCCGCCGGTGATGATCTTCGCGCGTCCGCCCGAGATATCCTTGCCGACCTCGACCAGGCGGATCTTCTCCGCGTCGGTGAGGGTAGACGTCTCACCGGTGGTGCCGGTGACGACGATGCCGTCCGCTCCGGCGTTGATGACGTCGTCGATGTGCTGGGCAACGCCCGCCCAGTCGACTTCGCCGTCGGCGGTGAAGGGAGTCACGAGGGCAACGAGGACCTGGCCGAAGGGATTCTGAGACATAGACACGAGGGACAGGCTACCGGTCAGTGTGCGGCCGCGCACCGCCGCGGCGTCACGTTACGGGGCGACGCGACCGTTCTTGTTGAAGGCGGCGTAGGTGAGCGGCATCAAGGTCGCGAACTGGTCTTCCATCTTCTCGGCGCACATCTCGATCTCGCGCTGCGGGAACGACGGGAAGTGGGTTCCCTCGCGCTTGGTACGCAGACTGAGAAAGTTCATCAGCGACCGGGCGTTCATGGTCACGTACATCGAGGAGAAGATGTTGAGCGGCAACACGATGCGGGCAACCTCGCGGGCCACGCCGGCTTCGAGCATCCGTTGATACGACGCGTAGGCGTGCGCGGAGGCCTCGCGGGTCAGCTGATCGACCAGCGCGCCCTGCTCGGCCGTGCCGGGCAGGAAGTCGTAGGCGCCGGGCTTGCCGACCTGCACGAGGTTGCGGGTCGGGGCCGGAACGTAGAAGACCGGGTTCAGCTCGCGGTAGCGGCCCGATTCCTCGTTATAGGAGGCGATGCGGTGCCGCATGAACTCGCGGAATACGAAGATCGGCGCCTGCACGTAAAAGGTCATCGAGTTGTGCTCGAACGGCGAGCCGTGGCGGTCGCGCATGAGGTAGTTGATCAGCCCGGCGTCACCCGTGCTCGCTGCGTCGCCGTCCGATTCCTCGAGCAGGGCCTTGGTCAGGGTCTGCTCCCCCTGAGTCGACACCCGTGCGGCGAACAGCACATCGGAGTCGTGGGCGCTTGCGCGCACCAGTTCGACGGTTACATCGGAGCGGAACTCGATTTCAGACACGGCTAAACGATACCTGCTGCACGCGTAACCTGTCGTCACACGGACCCGCCCGACCCGAGATCCTTGTAACGTCGCAGCATGAGTCCGATCTCCGCCCTGATTCTCGTGCTGGTTCTCGTCTCGGGCACCACCGTGCTGGGCCTCTTCTGGCGGTCCCGCCAGGGGCGCCCCATCGTGGTCACCCCGGCGGCTCCGGAGGCGCTCGGTGTGCCGGACGCGCTCACGCCGGCGGATGTCAGCAGCCGGGTTCCGTTCGGCGCGAACGCCACGCTCGTGCAGTTCTCCACCAGTCACTGCGCCCGCTGCCCCGGCACCCAGGTGCTCCTCGCCGGCCTGGCCCGGTCCCGTCCCGGCGTCGCGCACCTGGACGTCGACCTGACCCACCGCCGCGACCTCGCGAACCGGTTCGGGATCCTGCAGACCCCGACCACACTCATCCTCGACGGAACCGGTCAGGTGCGCGCCCGGATCGGCGGCGTTCCGAACCGGGCCGGCGTCCTCCGGCAACTCGACGACCTCACCGGGAGCAGCCATGCCCAGTTCGCCCGCTGAGCCCCGGCCGCAGCCCTCCGCGCGCCGGGCCCGCCCGGATCGCCCGGACCTCGACCCGCGCGGACCACGCTTCGGCGCCGCGATCACGGCCGTTCTGCTCCTGGTGGTGGTGTTCCTGTCGCTGACCGGGGCATCCGTCGCCGCCTTCGTCCTCCTCACGATCCTCGCGGCCCTCTTTGCCTGGGGTGCGTTCGCCGGCGCCGGGCGGCACCCTTACGGCGTGCTGTTCAAGACCGTCATGCGGCCGCGGCTCGGCCCGCCCACCGCGCTGGAGAAAGCGGCCCCGCCGACGTTTGCGCAGGGGGTAGGGCTGCTGGTCACCGTGACCGGCGTGGTGCTCGGTCTGGCCGGGCTGACGCCCGCTGTGGGCGTCGCTGCCGCCGTCGCGTTCGTCGCGGCGTTCCTGAACGCCGTGTTCGATTACTGCCTCGGCTGCCAGCTGTACCTGCTCCTGATGCGTGCCGGCATCCTCGGACGCGGGCCGACGCCGGTGGCCGGGAGCTGACGGCCGCCGCGGCTCCATCCCTGATCATTGGCTGAGAGTGAACCCCATGTGAGCCGAGGCGACAGTTAGGCTGAAGCTTCACCTCAGGAGGCAACACCATGGCACTCACCAGCGAAGCAACAACTGTCTGGACCGGCGATCTGAAGTCCGGCAGCGGTATCGTCACCCTCGACTCCTCCAAGACTGCCGAGTTCCCGGTCACCTGGCAGGCCCGGTCCGTCGGCACCCCGAACACCACCAACCCGGAAGAGCTCCTCGGAGCCGCCCACGCGGCCTGCTTCTCGATGGCCCTGGCCAACGGCCTCAGCGCCGGCGGACACACTCCCGACAGCATCCAGACCACCGCGGCCGTGACCTTCGAAGCCGGCGTCGGCGTGGTGGGCAGCCACCTCCTGGTCAGCGCCAAGATCCCCGGCCTGACCGAAGAGGAGTTCGCGGTCTACGCCGAGGACGCCAAGGCCAACTGCCCGATTTCGAAGGCGCTCGCGGGCATCCCGATCACCATCGAAGCCGAGCTGGCGTAGGCGCGGCCCGCACACAATGCGAGTTCTCGTCTCCGGCGCGTCCGGACTGATCGGCACCGAGCTGAGCGCACAGTTGCGCGCGGCCGGCCACACCGTGGCCCGTCTGGTGCGCCGCGATCCGCGCGGGGCCGACGAATTCCGCTGGGACCCGGCCGCGCTGAGCATGGACAAGGGCGTCCTCGACGGCGTCGACGCCGTGATCAACCTGTCGGGGGCATCCATCGCCCGTCTGCCGTGGACGAAGGCCTATCGCCGGGAGATCCGTGACTCGAGGGTGCAGGCCACACGCACGCTGACGGATGCCATGGGCCGGCAGGCGACACCGCCAGCCGTGCTGCTCAATGCGTCGGCCGTGGGCATCTACGGCGACCGTCCGAGCGAGGTGCTCACCGAGAACTCCCCTGCCGGCAACGATTTTCTGGCGAAGGTCACCAGAGACTGGGAGGCCGAGGCCGCACGTGCGCCGGAGTCGACCCGTGTCGTCACCCTCCGCACCGGGCTGGTCATCGCCCGCGGCGGCGCCCTGAAGCCGCTTCTGCCGATCGTCAAGCTTGGCCTGGGCGGCCCGCTCGGCCGCGGCACCCAGCACTGGCCGTGGATCAGCCTGCACGACGAGGCCGCGGCCGTCGTGCACCTGCTCACCTCGACGCTGTCGGGTCCGGTCAACCTGGTCGGCCCGAAACCGGCCACCGCGAACGACGTCATCCGGGCCGTCTCAGCCGGGCTGCACCGCCCGTTCCTGGTGCCGGTGCCGGAATTCGTGCTGACGCTCGCACTGCAGGATGCCGCTCGCGCACTGCTGCTCGCCGACCAGCAGATCGTGCCGGAGAGGCTGCACAAAGACGGTTTCGTCTTCACCCACAAAACCGCGGCCGAGGCCGTGGCCTGGATGCTCAGCCGCCCGTAGTTCTGACGGTTCGCGGCCTTGGACGGCCGAGGCACCACCCCGCCCGGGGTTCGGGCGCGGTCGGGGATTCGGGCGCGGTCGCAGCGGGCCGAAGGCATCCGTCGCGACGTAAACTCGGAGTAAATCGGGACACGCCGCATTTTTCGGTTGCTCCGGCGGCGTGTCGCGAAAAACTCCACATTTAGCACGCGGTGATGGACGCCGGTGAGCTGGTTCGAGGGCCGGGTCACCGCATTTCGGCGGGCTCACGCACCGGTGGAGGCTAGGCGCGCTCGAGGGCGATCGCGGTACGGATGGCGCCGCGGGCGCGACGGCGGTCCCCCGAGGAGTTGTAGGCCAGGCCAAGCCTGAACCAGGCGCGCCAGTCGTCGGGGGCGGCATCGACGGCCGCCCGGAAGATCGGGAATTCGGCGTCAGCCTCGTCCCGCATGGGGCGTCCGCTCGGCCTGATCGGCAGTTCTTCGACAGGGAGCCCGCCCTCGGCCTCCAGCCGGCGCACGAGCCGCTCGGAGTTGCGCCCGAACCGGAGTTCGGCGACCAGCGCCCAGACTCCGACCAACGGGAGCACGAGAAGCGCCACCCCGATCACGATGCCGATGATTTCGCCGCTCTGCAGGAACAACACCGCTCGCCAGCCGACGAGGACCAGGTAGAAGACCAGCAGCAGGGCCATCAGGCCGGCGGCAAGCCGGCCCTTCATACGGCGGCCTCACCCGGGTGGGCAGTTGTGGCCGTCGTCGGCGCACCCAGTCCGAGATCGATGATCTGGTCGAGCCCGACGGTGACGCCGACGGCCGTGCGGGTGGCCGCCAGGGCCAGCAGGATGCCACGTTCGTAGGATGCGGCCGACAGAGTGTTGTGGCTGATCGTGAGGGTCTCCCCCGCACCGCCGAAGAACACGTCCTGGCGGGCGAGCATGCCGTCGAGGCGCAGGCTGTGCACGGGGATGCTCGACACCTGCTGGCCACGGGCGCGCTGGTCGGTGTGCGGCGCCGACACCGGCCCGATTTCGGCCCTGGCCCGCCCGATCAGTTCGGCGGTGCGCACGGCCGTGCCCGACGGAGAGTCCACCTTGCCGGCCCGGTGGGCCTCGACGATCTCGATCGAGTCGAAGAAGCGGGCGACGAGCACCGACAGGCCGGTCGCGATGACCGACGCCATCGAGAAGTTGGGGATGATGACGACGCCGATCTCATTCTGCCCGGCGAGGCGGGCGGAGAGGGCGTCGATGCGGTACTGCGACCAGCCGGAGGTGCCCACGAGCACGCGCAGGCCGTGGTCCACCGCGAAGTCGACCACGCTTTGACTGACCCCGGGCAGGGTCAGGTCGATCACGATCTCCGCGCCGATCATCTCGGACAGGTCGCTCTTCGAGTTCAGGCCGGCGACGAGATCGTACTCCTCGGACTGCTCGACGAGACCCGAGACCAAGCGGCCCATCGTTCCCGATACGCCGACGATGGCCACCCGTGTTTTCATGGGTCCAATCTATCAATCGCGGGGCATCGAGTTAGCCTTGGGCCATGCCTGACTCTCCCGCCCTTGCCTTCACCGCTGTGTCGGTGACGGATGCCGGCTCCATCGTGCTGCTCACCCAGTACTTCAGCGATCGGGAGTCGGGCTTCCCGGCCGCGCAGGGCCGGTACCGCACCACGTTCCCCGATCCGATCCAGTTCCTGCCGCCGTCCGGGGTGTTCCTGTTGGTCAGCGAGGAAATGGGACCGGCCGAACGTGCGTTTGTGGGGTGTGGCGGCATCCGTCGTCTCGAGGATTCCCCGGCCGGAAATGTGCGGTTCGAGATCAAGCATCTCTGGCTGCAGTCGCAGGTGCGCGGGCGCGGCTGGGGGCAGTCGCTGCTGACCGAGCTCGAACGACGCGCTCGGGAGTTCGGCGCCGACGACGTCGTGCTCGACACCAACGCGAGCCTGACCGCGGCCGGAGCGCTCTACGCGCGGTCGGGCTACGAGTCCTGCGCGCCGTATAACGACAACCCGAATGCCACGACCTGGTATCGCAAGAGCCTCACCCGGAAAACGGACGGAGCCGGGCCAGCCGAGAGCCGACCGCCCGGAACCCGCCTATCCATTTAGAACAGGAGCGGGTCCGGCAGACCGGTGCGCAGCTCCACGGGGAGGTGCCCGGTGTCGTTGTGGGTCAGCAGCGTCCAGGGGCGGCCCGGTTTTTGGTGCAGCACGGTGAGGCCGCAGTTCGCCTGGTTGATGCTGATCCACCGCCAGTTCGGGGCGCCCAGTACCTCCCGCACGAACCAGGCGATGACGAAGTTGTGGGTGATCAGCAGGTCGTGGCGTTCGCCGCGGCGCGGCTGGAGGAACTCGGCCACTGCGTCGCCCATCTGCGCGCTGCCGGCCTCGATGTCGGCCTCAGTGACCCCACCGAAGAACGGCGCATAGGCCGACGGCGTCTCCGGCGCCCTGCCGGAGGGGATGCAGTCGAAGAGCAGCGGGCTGGGCACCGAGGTCAGGGCCGGCAGTCGCTGCGCGATGATTTTCGCCGTGTCGGCGGCGCGCTGCAGCGGGGAGTGCCAGGCGTCCGTGAACGGCACGCCGCCGAGACGCTCGGCGATCAGCTGAGACTGCCGGGTGCCGCGCGCGGACAGAGGCCCGTCGGGCATGCCGTGCTCGGCATCCTGCTGTTCACCGTGACGAACGAGGTAAATGTAATGGTGCAAGGGGATCTCTCTCAGTCAGGAGCCGCACATCAGCGTGTGGCCCCGGCTTTGGGTCTCGGTGGTTTTGGGCATTCAGTATCTGGGCACTGAGTATCTGGGCACTGAGTTTTTGGGCTCCGAGTTTCTGGGCACCGAGTTTCTGGGCTCGACAGTTCTGCTCAGGAGGGCACGAAGGTCGGCAGGATCGCGGCGAAGACGTCGTCGTCGAGCGCGCCGACCGCAGAGATGGAGAGCGAGCCGGCGGCCAGTTCGGCGGCGAGGTTCTGAACGTCGTCGGCCGTGACGCGCGCGAGCCGGCGGAGGGCCTCGTCGAGGTCGATGAACTCGCCGAGGGTGATCTCGGCGCGGCCCAACCGGGACATCCGGGTATCGGAGTCTTCAAGGGCGAGAGCGGATGCGCCGGACAACTGACCCGCGGCCCGCTTCATCTCGTCGGCCGTGACGCCGTTGTCGGCGAGTCGGTGCAGCTCGCCCAACATCAGCTCGGCCACCTGGCCGGACTTCGCCGGGGTGCAGCCCGCGTACATGCCGAACAGTCCCGCATCCGAGTAGCCGGGCGCGAAGGAGTAGACCGAGTAGGCCAGACCGCGCTTCTCGCGGATCTCCTGGAACAGGCGCGAGGACATGCCCCCGCCGAAGATCGAGGTGAGCACGCTCATGGTCACGCGCCGCTCGTCGGTGGCCAGGAGGCCGGGGAAGCCCATCAGGATGTTCGCCTGTTCGAGCGGGCGGCGCACGATGGTGACCGGATCACCCTGGCTGAGGGCGGCGGGGGCACCGGACCGGCGGCCGACCGGGGGTGCGAAAACACTGAGGTCCCAGCCGGCGAGGGCGAGGGACCGGGTGACTGCTGCGACCAGCACGTCGTGGTCGACCGCGCCGGCCACGGTGACGACCAAGTCTTGTGGGCGGTAGTTCGCCCGGTAGTGCTCTAGAACGGCGGCATGGGTGGCCGCACGGATCGTGTCGGGACTGCCGCCGATCGGGCGCCCGAGCGCGTGATCTCCCATGACCGCCTCGAAGAAGCGCTCATTGGCGACGTCGGCCGGGTCGTCGTCGGCCATGGCCAGCTCTTCGAGGATGACGCCCCGCTCGTTCTCGAACTCAACCGGGTCGAGCAGCGACGACGTGAGCATGTCGGTGAGCACCTCGACCGCCATCGGCAGGTCTCGGTCTTGCACCTTGGCGTAGTAGCAGGTGTATTCCTTGGCCGTCATCGCGTTGTGCTCACCGCCGACCGAGTCGAAGGCGATCGCGATATCGAGGGCGGTGCGCTTGGCGGTGCCCTTGAACAGAAGGTGTTCCAGAAAGTGGGTGGACCCGAAGTGGCCGGGCTCCTCGTCGCGGGAGCCGACCGCGACCCAGTAGCCGATGGTCAGGCTGCGGCTGCCGGGAACGTGTTCCGACACGATGCGCACACCGCTCGGCAGCACGCTGCGGCGCACCAGGGAATCACCTGCCGCGCGGAACGAGAGTTCGGGCAGATCCAGAGAGAATTCGACGGCACCGTTCATGACTAGTCCACCTTATGTCACGGCGCCGGCGCGGCCCGGGTGCCGGCACCGGTATTCGGCCGGCACCGGTGTTCGGCCGGCACCGGTGCGTCAGGCCGAGATCCGGTCGAGGTCCACCATGTCGCTGCGGGTCAGACGGATGTCGGCCGCCGTCACGAGGGCGTCGACCTGTTCGGGCTGGCTGGCACTGGCCACCGGCGCCACGACCGGCCCCCGTGCGAGCAGCCACGCGATCGCGATCGCCGCCGGCGGCGCCTCGTGCTCCTCGGCGATGCGGTCCAGCACCGCGAGCACGCGGAATCCGCTGCGGTTGCGGTATTGGGCGCCGCGGGAGCTGCGAGTGGTCTTCTCCAGATCGGCCTTCGACCGGTACCGGCCGGCCAGAAATCCGTGGGCGAGCGCGAAATAGGGGAGCACCGCCATTCCCTGGGCGCGGGTGACGAGGGCGAGGGAGGATTCGAATGCGGTGCGGTGCAGGAGGCTGTACTGCGTTTGCAGGGCAACGAAGCGGGGCAGGCCGTTCGCCGCGAGCACCCGGGCCTCCATCAGGCGTTCGGCGGAGAAGTTGGAGGCGGCGAGGTAGCGCACCTGGCCGCGGCGCATGAGCACATCGACGGCGCCGAGGCTCTCTTCCAGCGGCACGGTCGGGTCGTCGAAGTGGAAGTGCAGCAGGTCGATGTAATCCGTCCCCAGCCGGTCGAGGGAGGCGTGCACGGCGCCGATGATGCTGCGGGAGGAGAGCCCGGGGTTGTCGAGGTTCTTTCCGATCTTGGTGGCGATGACGGTGCTGTCGCGCGTTCGGCGCGAGCGCAGCCAGGACCCGATGATCACCTCGCTGCGGCCGGAGGTGTAGCTGTCGGCCGTGTCGAGGAAGTTGCCGGCCAGGTCGCGGTGGCGGTCGAGGATGCGGTGGCTCGTGGCGCCGTCTGCCGTCCACCCGAACACGCTCGTGCCGAGTGCCAGCGGGTGCACGGTGAGGTCGGTGTCGGCAATCGTGCGGCGGAGCGCCAGGGGGGACGCCCCGGTCGCGGGGGCGGCCTGCGGGACGTACAGATCCGGGATCGCGAGCGGGGGCGGGGGCGGAAAAACCGCCTGCGGGGCGGTCGGGATGGACGTCGAGATCGGAGCCGGGCCCTGTCCGGTCGGATGAGCGGGCATGCTGGTGGTCGTACGGCGGGAACCATGCATGCTCGGACGCGGCATCCGTTGTCTCCCTTCGGTTGAGCCGAGGTTATCCCCGGGGCCGAACGTTGCACAGGACACGCCTGGACCGTTACCAAACCGTGCGCGCATCGGGCCTGAACCCCGCCGCCGGAAGCGGAGAACCAGTTCCCAGAGTGTGAAGTTAGAATTGGGGAACCGATTCCTGAGTAGCGGCCGCCCAGGCAACGCCCCCCGCCTGCCCGAATCATCCGCGAAAGAAGGATCCATGACGCAGCTCGCCGGCGTGTCCACGCCCGAGGTACTGAAAGAAGCGCGCAGGCGACGCACGTTCGCCGTGATTTCGCACCCCGACGCGGGGAAGTCGACGCTCACCGAGGCCCTGCTGCTGCACGCGCGGGCCATCACCACGGCCGGCGCCACACACGGCAAGGCCGGCCGGCGCGGCACCGTCTCCGACTGGATGGCGATGGAGCAGGCCCGCGGCATCTCCGTGACCAGCGCGGCGATCCAGTTCGAGTACCGCGACGCCGTGATCAATCTGGTGGACACCCCCGGGCACGCCGACTTCTCCGAGGATACCTTCCGCGTGCTCTCCGCCGTCGACGCCGCAGTCATGCTCGTCGACGCCAGCAAGGGTCTCGAGGTGCAGACCATGAAGCTCTTCGAGGTGTGCAAGCAGCGCGGCCTACCGGTGATCACGGTCATCAACAAGTGGGACCGTCCCGGTGCCGAGGCGCTGGACTTGATGGACGAGATCCGGGAGCGCACGGGACTCCTGCCCACTCCCCTGACCTGGCCCGTCGGGATCGCCGGTGACTTCCGCGGCGTGATCGACCGGTCCTCGCACGAATTCATCCGCTTTCACCGCACCGCCGGCGGAACGAAAGCCGCCGAACCCGAGCGCTTGAGTGTGGCCGTGGCGGCCGCCGAGGAGGGCGCAGCCTGGGTCACCGCCACCGAGGAGTCCGAGCTGCTCGCCGAGGAGAGCCAGGACCACGATGAGGCCCGCTTCCTCGCGAACGAGACCACCCCGGTGCTGTTCGCCGCGGCCGTGCTCAACTTCGGCGTGCAGCACATTCTGGACACCCTCGTGGACTTCGCGCCGGCCGCGGAAGCCCGGGAGGACGCATCCGGTGGCCACCGCCCCGTGGACAGCGCCTTCTCCGGTTTCGTGTTCAAGGTGCAGTCCGGTATGAACGCCTCGCACCGCGACCACGTCGCGTTCGTGCGGGTCTGTTCGGGTCAGTTCCGGCGCGGGATGATCGTGACCCACGCGGCCAGCGGGCGGCCGTTCGCCACCAAGTACGCGCAGCACCTGTTCGGGCGCGAGCGGGAGGTGGCCGACGAGGCCTGGCCCGGCGACATCGTCGGCCTGGTCAATGCCTCCGCCCTGCGGGTGGGTGACTCGATCTTCGAGATCGAACCGGTGGAATACCCGCCGCTACCGATGTTCGCGCCCGAGCACTTCCGGGTGGTGCGGTCGGCGGACTCCAGCAAGCACAAGCAGTTCCGTCGCGGCATAGACCAGCTTGACCACGAGGGTGTCATTCAGGTGCTGCGGTCGGAGCTGCGCGGCGACCAGGCGCCGGTGCTCGGCGCGGTCGGGCCGATGCAGTTCGAGGTTGTGGAGGAACGGATGACGCACGACTTCGGCGCCGCCATTCGCACCGAGGCTCTGCCCTACCAGCTGGCCCGGCGCACCGACCGCGCGAGCGCCGAGATCCTCGGCCACGACCGCCAGGTCGAGGTGCTGATGCGCTCCGACGGCACGCTGCTCGCCCTGTTCAGCACTCCGTGGCGGCTGCGCAACACCGTGCGCGACCACCCCGAGCTGATGCTGGAAGACCTCGCCACGGGCAGCAACGAGGTTCCCGCCGCGTACTAGGCGAGTCGGTCCTGATTCGCAGGCCAGCAGCCCGAACGAATTCGACGGAGATTCTGCCGAAAACCGGCCCAAACCGGCCGGAAAACCGGATTCAGGCCAGAATCTCCGTCGAATTGGTTTGACGCCGCGAGGGCAGCGGCCAGCACGAGGGCAGCGGTCAGGCGGATGCCGTCGGGCATGGGGTCAGCGGGTCAGGTCGCGCGGCGGCTCCGTGAACTCGTCTCCGCCGTACTTTTCGTTGGCGACGCCCATCATCTCGGGCCACATCCGGTGCCGGGCCGTGGCCGCCTGCCCGCTCTCGAAATATGTCTCCCGCTGGTCTTCGCCGACCCCGGACACGTTCATGACGCCCACGATGGTGGCGACCTTCGTGCTCGCACCGGCCATCCAGGTGTCCCTGTTCTCATCGGTGGTGCCGGTCTTGCCGATCATCGGCACCTGCGGGTCGGTGTCGTAGTACGACGGGCTACCCGAGCCTCTGGTCATCACGCGCTCCATCGCGTAGCTCATGGCCGCGGCGACCTCGGGGGTGACGGACTGCGTGCAATTCGACTGCGGGGCGGGAAGTTCGGCTCCATCGGGGCCGGTGATCCGGTCGATCACGATCGGCGTGCAGGTGACGCCATTGTTGGCGATCCCCGCGTAGGCGGCGGCCATCGTCAGCGGCGCGATCTCGTTGGTGCCCAGCACCGCGGACGCGCCCTGTTTCAGCGCGCCACCATCGGCGCGGTGCACGCCGAAGGCTTCGGCCGTCTTGCGGATGCCGCAGAGGTCGAGTTCCTTGGCCATTCCGATGAAGCCGGTATTGATCGAGTCGATGGTCGATTCCAGGGCGGAATAGGAGGAATCGTCATCCGAGGAGGAGTCGTTGCCGGGCGCAAAGCTCTCGCCGTAGTCCTGGGGACCGTTGCAACTGTCCTCGAAGGTTCCCCACTCGTCGCGTTCCCAGGCGCTGACCGAGTCGGCGAGCGAATTACCCTGAGTGAGCCATTCGGCGAGGGTGAAAACCTTGTAGGTCGACCCGGTCTGGAATCCGTTGGAGCCGCCCTGGTCGAGATCGGTGTTGTAGTTGATGCCGGTGAAGTTCGCTCCGGTGTCGGCCGGGTCCTGGCTATAGTCCTTGTTCTGGGTCATGGCCAGCACCCGCCCTGTACCGACGCCCACGCTCGTGATCACGCCGCCGACATCCCAGTCCTCGAAGGTCTTGGGCACGTTCTCGGCCATGGTGCTCTCTGCCGCGCTCTGCAGGTCGGGGTCGAGGGTCGTGTACACGTTGTAGCCGCCGAGCCGGAAGTTGGCCAGGCGGGCATCGGCATCCGCCCCGAAGGCCGGATCGTTCCGGAGGGTCTGGAGTACCAGGTCGCAGAAGTAGGCGCTTCCGCCCGCGGTGCGGCACCCCGTGCTCGGTTCGGTGATGATCGGTTCGATCGGAGAGCTGATCGCGGCGTCGTGGTCGGCCGTGCTGATCTTCTCGTTCTCCTGCATCTCGTCGAGGATGTAGTCACGGCGTTCTTTGTTGGCCGCGTACCCGTTGGCGGCGCCGTTGGTCGTGCTGTCGGGTTCGTCGAGCTGGAACTTGACCGGGTTGTTCACGATCGCGACGAGGCTCGCGGCCTGCGGCAGCGTCAGCGCGGCCGCGGTCGTGTTGAAGTAGTAGTTGGCGGCCGCCTCGATGCCGTAGACGGATCCACCGAAGCCGGTGATGTTCAGGTACTGCCGCAGGATGTCGTCCTTGGAGGACTTCTTCTCCAGACCGACGGCGAGGCTCATTTCCTTGAGTTTGCGCCACGGGCTGGTCTCCGTGGCCGCGTCGTAGCAGGTCATGCGCTCGGCGTCGTCGGAAAGGGCCTCGCACTGCTGCACGAGCACATTTTTCACGTACTGCTGGGTGATCGAGGATCCGCCGCGGACGTCGCCGGTGAACAGCGTGGTGACGGCGCCGGTGAGGCTGCCCCAGATGTTCACGCCGCCGTGCTCGTAGAATCCCGGGTCCTCGCCGGAGGTCGCCGCATCCTTCACGTACTGGCTGATCGCATCCGAACTCACTTCGACCCGGTTCTGGTCATAGAAGGAGGCAAGCAGATAGGGCGAACCGTCACTCGCGGTGGCGTAGATGTTGCTCTTCTGCGACAACCGGCCGATTGACAGGTCGTCGGGCAGATTGACCACGACCACGATCGCCGTCGTCGCCAGCAGGGCCACGACGACACTGAGCGCGATCAGCACACGCGAACGCCGTCGGGACCGACGGGCGTTTTTCCTACCGGACAATTCAGGGGTCATGAGCGCCGAGTCGTTTCTGGTTGCGAAGGAAGCGGGAGGGCCACCGAGCCGAACGGCCCGGTGGCCCGGCGGCTACAATCAGGCGTCGACGACGACCGAGGTGATGACCGGGATGCGGCGGTACTTGCGCTGCATCCAGCGGGTCAGACTCTGCGTGAAGATGTCTTCGAGCTCTGCGCCGTTGACGATCTTGACCTTGTTCGCGGCGCGCAGGGCGTCATCGATGGACTTGGTCGCGCCCTGGATCCACTCGTTGTCCTGCACGAAGCCGCGGGCGATGAACTCGACCGGCTCGGTGAGAAGCCCGGTTCGGGTGTCGAGGATGCCGAGGATCGTGACGGCGCCGTCGTTGGAGAGCTGCACGCGGTCGGCGAGAGCCTCCTCGGAGCCGCCGCCGCCGACCGTCATACCGTGCACGAAGACGAGCTCGGCAGCCACGCGGCCGGTGACTTTCGCGACACCGTCGACGAGGTCGACGACCACGCCGTCTTCGACGACGAGGACCTGGTCCTCGGGGACGCCCGTGCGGATGGCCAGATCGGCATTGGACTTGAGGTGGCGCCATTCGCCGTGGTACGGGATGACGTTCTTGGGTTTGACGATGTTGTAGACATAGACGAGTTCGCCGGCCGACGCATGGCCGGAGACGTGCACCTTGGCATTGCCCTTGTGCACGACGTTGGCACCCCAGCGGGTGAGGCCGTTGATGACCCGGTAGATCGAGTTCTCGTTTCCGGGGATCAGCGAACTGGCCAGCAGAACGGTGTCGCCCTCACCGATCTTGATGGTGTGCTCGCGGTTGGCCATGCGGGCCAGCGCGGCCATGGGCTCACCCTGCGAACCGGTGCAGATGAGGACGACCTTGTCGTCCTTCATCCGGTCGAAGGCCTTGACGTCAACCAGGAGGCCCTTGGGCACCTGAAGGAAGCCCAGTTTCTCGGCGATGCCCATGTTGCGCACCATCGAGCGGCCGACGAAGGCCACCTTGCGGTTGTGGCGGGCGGCGGCGTCGATGACCTGCTGGATGCGGTGCACGTGACTGGCGAAGCTGGAGACGATGATCCGGCGAGGAGCGGTACGGAAGACGGCGTCGATGGCCGGGCGGATGTCTTCCTCGGTCACCGTGAACCCGGGAACCTCGGCGTTGGTCGAGTCGGTCAGAAACAGGTCGACGCCCTCTTCTCCGAGCCGGGCGAAACCGGGGAGGTCGGTGAGGCGGTTGTCGAGGGGGAACTGGTCCATCTTGAAGTCGCCGGTGACGAGCACGAGGCCGGCCTCGGTGCGGATCGCGACGGCGAGTCCGTCGGGGATCGAGTGGTTCACGGCGAGGAACTCGAGGTCGAACGGGCCGGCCTTGCGGCGCTGACCCTCCTTGACCTCGATCAGGCGCGGCGTGATGCGGTGCTCTTCGAGCTTCGCTGTGACGAAGGCCAGGGTCAGCTGCGATCCGATGACGGGGATGTCCTTGCGCTCGCGCAGCAGGTACGGCACGCCGCCGATGTGGTCTTCGTGGCCGTGGGTGAGCACGATGGCCTCGATGTCCTGGAGGCGGTCGCGCAGCGACGAGAAGTCGGGCAGGATCACGTTGATGCCGGGCTGGGTCTCCTCGGGGAAGAGAACGCCGCAGTCCACGATCAGGAGCTTGCCCTTGTGTTCGAAGACCGTCATGTTGCGGCCGATCTCGCCGAGACCGCCGAGCGGGGTGACGCGGAGGCCGCGCCTGGGCAGCTGCGGCGGCGTGGACAGGTCGAGCGGGTGCTTGGTCAAAAAAACTCATTTCTCAGTGTGAAAACGCGCGCGTCGCGGGCGTATCTCGCGTAGTGGACCGTGGTCGGGTCCTGGTGAACGGATGTTCTGGTGAACAGATCGTGCAAAGTCTGGATTCGGGCGGCCTCGCCCGGGGCGGACGCTAATGTCCGATCGGGTCGGAGTTGAGGCTGAGTCCGAAGGCGGTGGCGTCAGGTCCGTGAAGTCATCGACACGGCAGTCGAGAGGGCACGGATGATGCTCATGACGCCCCATTCTATCGCAGCCTGGTCAGCCCCTTCACCGCTCCCCTGCCCAGCCTTCTCGAAGGCAGCACCGGTAGCGTCGGACACATGTCTGCCTCAGAGCTCTATTCGACCCCACTCACCCTCATCGACGGCACGGAAACGACCTTCGGCCAGTTCGGCGGCAAGGCCGTCCTGGTCGTGAACGTCGCCTCGAAATGTGGGTTCACCCCGCAGTACGCCGGTCTCGAAGCGCTCTACCAGAAGTACCAGGACGAGGGACTCGTCGTGCTCGGCCTTCCCTGCAACCAGTTCATGGGACAGGAGCCAGGGGCCGAGGCGGACATCGAGTCGTTCTGCCAGATGAACTACGGCGTCACCTTCCCGCTGAGCGTGAAGGTCGACGTGCGCGGCAGGCACCAGCACCCGCTCTACGCTCAGCTGACCAAGTTCAAGTCGGGCCTGCTGCCCGGTCTGATCAAGTGGAACTTCGAGAAGTTCTTGGTGAGTCCCGAGGGTGAGATCGTCAACCGCTTCGCGTCGACGGTCGAGCCGGAGTCCGACGAGATCGTGCAGGCGATCGAGAAGACCCTCGCGGCCAACGCCGCCTAGGAGCCCAGCGAACCGGTTGGAGCCCCTGGCTCCCCTGGGGTGGGTCGGCCCCGGCCGTGCCCGCGCGTGTGGTCAACTCAGGACATCCGTCGCCCGCGTGAACCTGCCGCCCCGGAACAGTGCGGAACCGGCACGGATGCCCGGCGTGGCCAGACGTATCTCCTGATTAAGCCACAAGGGGCCTCGGGTATTCCGCAGGGCTTACGCGGTTCGGGCAATCAGCGGTCGCCCCGCCCCGCGCTGCGCCGTGAACGAATTCGACGGAGATTCTGCTCCAAAACGGTTGTAAACCGCTGCAGTATCCGTTTATCGCCAAAATCTCCGTCGAATTGGTTCGACGCCGAACAGAGGCAGCTAGTGCTCCACCGAGTCGGCCGGAGCCGATCCCGTCGGAAATCCCGGTTCCGGCGGGACGGCCGCCGCCCGCCGCAGCACCGCCTCGGCGTGGCGCAGCAGGGGCGCGTCGATCATGCGCCCCTGGTAGGCGAACACGCCCCCCTCTCCCGCGGCCGCCTCCAGGATCTGCCACGCCGCCGTGACCTCGGCAGGCGTGGGCCGGTAGGCGGCCCGGATGACGGGTACCTGGCTGGGGTGGATGCAGGCGGTGGCGCGAAATCCGCTCGCGACCGCATCCACCACCTCGGCCTGCAGACCCTCGAGGTCGGGGATGGCCAGGAACACGCCGTCCACGGCCGCCTTGTCGTTGGCCCCGGCCGCCAGGAGCACAGCGGACCGAGCGTGGCGGGCGATGGCGCGGTAGCTGCCGTCGGGGAACCGGCTCGAGCTGCCACCGAGCGAGGCCACCAGGTCGTCGGCGCCCCACATCAGCGCCACCACATTGGGCTCGGCCGCAATCGAGGGGGCGGCGAGCACCCCCGCGGCGGTCTCGCAGAGCGCGATCACCTCGAACCGGGCGAGAGCGGCGAGGTGGGTGGCGCTCACGGTCTTCGGCAGCATCACGTAGCGGTACAGGGTGTCGTCGAGGGCGGCGAGGTCAAGCTGGAAGTCGGGCGTGTCGGCCGGGTTGACGCGCACGACGGTGCGTTCGGGGTCGAGCGGATGGCTGACCAGCAGGCCGCGAGCGCGTGCCCGGTTGCCGGGCAGGAGCGCATCCTCCAGGTCGAGGATCACGGCATCCGCCCGCTCCGCCGCCTTGCGATACCGGTCGGGGCGGTCGGCCGGGCAGAACAGCAGCGCGGGTCCAAGGTCGAAGCTCATTGGACGGACGCCCGGCACCAGACCAGCACCGTGCGCTCGGCCGTGGCCACCACGTCGCCCTCCTGGTTACGACCGGTGTGCCGGAGCGTGACCAGCCCCTGGCCCGGCCGGGACGCCGACAGCCGGCGGGCGGTGACGATCGTGTCGGAGTAGAGGGTGTCGCCGTGGAAGAGCGGATGCGGGAACGTCACCTCCCCGAAGCCGAGGTTCGCCACGATCGTGCCCTGCGTCAGCTGCGCGACCGAACTGCCCACCAGCGTCGCCAACGTGAACATCGAGTTGACCAGGCGCTGCCCGAACGGCTGGGTGGCCGCCCACGCCGCGTCGAGGTGCAGTGCCTGCGAGTTCATGGTCAGCGTGCTGAAGAGCACGTTGTCGGCCTCGGTCACCGTGCGACCGGGGCTGTGCCGGTAGCGGGCCTCGAGGTCGAATTCCTCGTAATACAGCCCGCGCTGCTCGATCGTGCGTCGTTCGTCGTTCATTTTCCTCCTGCCTAACCGGTGAACCCAAGCGCCCGCGAGATGACCATCAGCTGTACCTCGGTAGTGCCTTCACCGAGCTCGAGCACCTTCGAATCGCGGTAGTGCCTCGCCACCGGGTTCTCGTTCAGGAACCCGTAGCCGCCAAAAATCTGGGTCGCGTCGCGAGCGTTGTCCATGGCGGCTTCGCTTCCCACCATTTTGGCAATCGAGGCCTCCATTTTGAAGGGGTGTCCGTGAACCATTTTCCTGGCCGCGTCGTAGTAGGCGAGGCGGGCCGTGTGCACGCGAGCCTGCATCCGTGCGATCTTGAACGCGATGTGCTGGTTGGAGCCGATCGACCGGCCGAACACATTGCGGGTGTTGGCGTAACGGATGGCCTCCTCGAGGCAGCCCTGCGCCGCGCCCGTGCACAGCGCGGCGAAGGCGATGCGCCCCTCGTCGAGGGTCTGCACGAAGTTGGCGAAGCCGCGGCCGCGTTCGCCGAGCAGGTTGGCCTCGGGCACGCGCACGTTCTCGAAGAGCAGCGGATGCGTGTCGGAGGTGTGCCAGCCCACCTTGTCGTAAGCCGGCAGCGCCGTGAACCCCGGGGTCGGGGTGGGCACGAGGATGGCCGTGAGCTCCTTCTTCACCGAGCCGTCGGGGCGCTCGGACTCGCCGGTGACGGCTGTCACGGTGACCAGCCGGGTGATCTCGGAGCCGGAGTTGGTGATGAACTGCTTCGTGCCGTTGATCACCCATTCACTGCCGGAGAGCTCGGCCGTGGTCTTCGTGCCGGCGGCGTCGGAGCCGGCATCCGCCTCGGTCAGCCCGAACGCGGCGAGCGCGCGCCCGCTGGTCAGCAGCGGCACCCACTCCTGCTTCTGCGCCTCGGTTCCGCGCCGGTAGACGGGCATGATGCCGAGCCCCACGCCGGCCTCGAGGGTGACGGCGATGGACTGGTCGACCCGGGCAAGCTGCTCGACCGCGAGGCAGAGCGCGAAGTAGTCCTGGCCCTGGCCGCCGTACTCCTTCGGGAATGGCAGGCCGAACAGGCCCAACTCCCCCATCTGGGCGATGATGTCATAGGGCAGGCTGCGCTTGGTGTCGTACTCGTAGGCGGCCGGCGCTACGACCATGTCGGCGAAGTCGCGCACGGTGTCGCTGAGCTGCTGCTGCTGCTCGGTCAGTTCCTGTTTCACGTTGGGTCTCCCTTGACTGGCGTGGCTGGTGGTGTGGCTTCCGTCCCGGTGGTCACGGCGGTGGCGGTGACTGTGGCGACGATCTGGTCGAGGCGCACGAGGTCACCCGGATGCACGCCGATGGTGAGCCGGCCATCCGTTTCGGCCAGCAGATGGTGCTCCATTTTCATGGCCTCCACGGTGAGGATGCGCTGGCCGGCGACGATCAGGTCGCCCGTGGCGAGGTGCACGGCAACCACGGTCCCGGGCATCGGCGAGCGCACCTCCGGCCGGGCCGCCCCGGCCTCTCCCCCGGCCCGGTCGAGGCCGGCGAGGCGGTCGGCGAGCTGCTCGGCCCGGGAGCGGTGCACCAGCTCGGTGCCGAAACCGCTCTGGCCGAGCCAGAGGCGCGGGCCGTCGGACACGAGCTGCAGCACCTCAAGGCGGCCGCACAGTTCACAGGCGAAGGTGTCGGCGCGGCCGGTGACGGGCGCGAGTCGGCCGGGAACGGGCATCCGTTCGTCGACGGCCACGCTCAGGCCGTCCGGGCCGGTCAGCACGGCAACGTCGACGGTTTCGGTGGCGCTGACCCGCAGGCTGTAGTGCACCGGCCGGGCCGGGCCGAGCCGCCAGCCGCTCGGCTGTGCCCACAGGCCGGCGGCGGCGCTCGTCGTGCCGGTGCCCGCGGCGGCAGTGCGGGCGGTGGCGGTGGCAGTGCGGGCGGTGGCGGTGGCGCGCGCGTGCAGGAACAGGGCCGCGGCGGCCGGCAGGTGGTCGGGCAGCGGTTGCCCGGGCATCCCCCGGAGTCCGAGACCGGGCAGGCTGCGCTCGATCAGGCCGGTGTCGAGGCGGCCGGCGCACACGTCGGGGTCGCGCAGCAGCAACCGGAGGAACTCCACGTTGGTGTGCACCCCGAGCACCACGGTGTCGGCGAGCGCCCGGTCGAGGCGGGCGAGGGCCTCGGCGCGGTCAGCACCCCAGGCGATCACCTTGGCGAGCATCGGGTCGTAGACCCCCGAGATCGGCAGGCCCGGACGCAGCGAGCTGTCGACCCGGATGCCCTCGCCGACCGGTTCGGACAGGCTGCGCACGGTGCCCTGGCTGGGGAGAAAACCGCGCGCCGGGTTCTCGGCGTAGAGGCGCGCCTCGATCGCGTGCCCGGTGAGCACCACCTCCGCCTGGGTGAGCGGCAGCGGTTCCCCCGCGGCGATGCGCAGCTGCCACTCGACCAGATCGAGGCCGGTGACCAGCTCGGTCACCGGGTGCTCCACCTGCAGCCGGGTGTTCATCTCCATGAAGAAGAACTGGTCCGGGGCCGCATCGGAGACCAGGAACTCCACCGTGCCGGCGCCGGTGTAGCCGACGCTCCGGGCGGCCTGGCAGGCTGCCTCTCCGATGCGTGCCCTCGTGGCCGGGTCGAGCAGCGGCGACGGAGCCTCCTCGATCACCTTCTGGTGGCGGCGCTGCAGGGAGCACTCGCGCTCACCGAGATGGATCACGGCGCCCGAAGCGTCGGCGAGCACCTGCACCTCGATGTGGCGGGGACTGTCGATGAAGCGCTCGAGCAGCAGCGTGTCGTCGCCGAACGCGCCCTGCGCCACGCGCCGGGCCGTGACGAGCGCCGCGGCGAGCTCGCCCGCGGCGTCGACCCGCAGCATCCCCTTGCCGCCGCCGCCCGCGGACGGTTTGATCAGGAGCGGGTAGCCCACCTGCTCCGCGGCGGCGATGAGCTGGTCGTCGGTCTGGCCGGGCCGGGAGAACCCGGGAATGACGGGCACACCGCTGTCGGCGACATGGTTCTTGCCGCGGATCTTGTCGCCCATCACGACAAGGGCGTTCAGACCCGGTCCGACGAAGACGAGGCCGGCGGAGGCGCAGGCGCGGGCGAAGGCCTCGTTCTCACTGAGGAATCCGTAGCCGGGATGCACGGCGTCGGCGCCGGTGGCCGCCGCGGCCGCCAGGATCGCGTCGATGTTCAGGTAGCTCGCCTGGGGCGCGGCCGGGCCGAGGCGCACCGCGGCATCCGCGAGGCTCACGTGCAGCGCATCACGGTCGGCGTCGCTGTAGACGGCCACCGAACGGATGCCCATCGTGCGCAGGGTGCGGATGATGCGGCAGGCGATCTCGCCGCGGTTGGCGACCAGCACGGTCTCGAAGGGTGTCAAGTGCGGTGTCGGTGCGTTCGGTGTCGGTGCGTTCGGTGTCGGTGCGTTCGGTGTCATGGTGCGCCTCACATCCGGAAGAGGCCGAAAGCGGTCTCGGGCAGAGGTGGCCCGGAAACAACGTCGAGGGCCAGGCCCAGCACGGTGCGGGTGTCGGCCGGGTCGATCACCCCGTCGTCCCAGAGCCGGGCGGTCGAATAGTAGGGGCTGCCCTGCCGCTCGTATTGGGCGGTGACGGCCGCGGTGACCTCCTCCGCGGCATCCGTCGACCAGGGCTGGCCGGCCTTCTCCCGCTGCTCGCGTTTGACGGTGACGAGAACGGATGCGGCCTGCGGGCCGCCCATCACGGAGATGCGGCTGTTCGGCCACATCCAGAGGAAGCGGGGCGAGTAGGCGCGGCCGCACATGGAATAGTTGCCGGCGCCGAACGACCCGCCGATCACGACCGTGAGCTTGGGCACGCGCGCGGTGGCGACGGCGGTGACCATTTTCGCGCCGTTCTTGGCGATGCCGCCGGCCTCATAGTCGCGGCCGACCATGAAACCGGAGATGTTCTGCAGGAACAGCAGCGGGATGCCGCGCTGGTCGCACAGCTCGATGAAGTGTGCCCCTTTGAGGGCGGATTCGGAGAACAGCACACCGTTGTTGGCGATGATGCCGACCGGATGGCCATGCAGATGCGCGAAGCCGGTGACCAGGGTCGTACCGTACTCCTTTTTGAACTCATGGAACTCGCTGCCGTCAACCAGACGCATGATCACCTCGTGCACGTCGTAGCGGCCCTGCGGGTCGGTCGGCACCGCGCCGTAGAGCTCGGCCGGGTCGGCAACGGGGTCGACGGCCGGCAGCCGCGGCCAGGCCGGCGGCGGAGGCGCGGGCAGGTAACGAACGATGTCGCGCACGATCTGGAGTGCGTGCTCGTCGTCCTCGGCGAGGTGGTCGGTCACCCCGGAGGTGCGGGCATGCAGGTCACCGCCGCCGAGCTCCTCGGCCGTGACGATTTCGCCGATCGCGGCCTTCACCAGCGGCGGGCCGCCGAGGAAGATGGTTCCCTGGTTCCGCACGATCACGGTTTCGTCGCTCATCGCCGGCACGTAGGCGCCGCCCGCGGTGCAGGATCCCAGCACGGCGGCGATCTGCGGGATCTTGGCCGCCGACATCCGGGCCTGGTTGTAGAAGATGCGGCCGAAGTGGTCACGGTCGGGGAAGACCTCGTCCTGCAGCGGCAGAAAGGCCCCGCCCGAATCGACCAGGTAGACGCACGGGAGCCGGTTCTCGAATGCGATCTCCTGCGCCCGGAGGTGCTTCTTGACCGTCATCGGGTAGTAGGTTCCGCCCTTGACGGTGGCGTCGTTGGAGATGACGAGCACGTGGCGGCCGTGGATCAGCCCGATCCCGGCGATCAGGCCGGCACCGGGGCTGTCGTCGCCGTAGAGTCCGGTGGCGGCCAGGGGCGCGATCTCGAGGAAGGGGCTGCCGGCATCCAGCAGCCGGTCGATGCGTTCGCGCGGCAGCAGTTTGCCACGGGCGAGGTGGCGCTGGCGGGAGGCCTCGGGACCGCCGAGGGCGACGACGGCGAGGCGGCGGCGCAGGTCGGCGACGAGCTCGCGGTGGGCGGTGGCGTTCGCGTCGAAGGCCGGACTGGTCGAGTCGATCAGACTCGCGAGTGTCTCCATCGACGACTTCCCGCTTTCCCGCTTGAGTGTTCAGCCGGTACAGTTAGCGTGCACTAACCGAAAGTCAGGTTAGCGGTTCATAACTGAGTTGTCCAGAGTTTCCGCGTGAACGGAGCACCGAATGGGAGTCCTCCCGTCCTCGCCGACGGCTCGGAGCCAGGCCAAGGCCGACCGGCGGCAGGCACTGCTCGGGGCCGCCGCCACGCTGTTCGCCCGGTCGGGCTACAACGGGGTCTCGATCGAGGACCTCGGCGCGGCCGTCGGCGTGAGCGGACCGGCCGTTTACCGGCACTTCAGCGGCAAGCCGGCCGTGCTGGCCGCGCTGCTGGTGGAGGTCAGCGAGACGCTGGTGGCGGGCGGGCAGGCCGTGGTCGCGGGCGCTCCGGATGCCGCGGGCGCACTCCACGCGCTGGTGCGCTTCCACACGGACTTCGCCCTCTCGCATCCGAACGTCATCCGCGTGCAGGACCGGGACCTGGACAGCCTCGCCGCCCCGGACCGGCACCAGGTGCGCGCCCTGCAGCGCACCTACGTGGAGGTGTGGGTGCGCGTGCTCGGGCAAGTGCACCCCGAGGTTGATGCGCAGCTGCTGCGCATCCGTGCCCAGGCGACGTTCGGACTACTGAACTCGACCCCGCACACGCTGCCGGCGTCGCCGAGCGGCAAGGTGCGGCCGCTGCTCGAGGAGATGGCGCTCGCGGCGCTCGGGGCCGGGGGGCTCGCGGGCGTGGGGCTCGCAGGCGAGGGGCTCGCGCCCGCGTGAGCCGGGCATCCGTCGACGTCGACCGTTGCGGTCAAGGTCGACCGGTGTGTCTGTCGACCTCGACCGGAAGTGTCGATCTCGGCGGGTAGCCGGGGCTTCAGCGGCTCAGTCCACGACCCGTCGACGAGCCATCAGACGAATTAGTCGCGGGCTCAGTCGCCGGCTCAGGAGACGGCTCAGGAGACGGTGGTGCAGACGCAGAGCTCGTTGCCCTCAGGGTCGGCCAGGACCCACCAGTCGGGGGCGTGCTCGTCGGTGAGGAGATCGCCGCCGGCGGCGATGACGTCCTGCACCCGGGACTCGGCGTCGATCGTGGGCAGATACACGTCGAGGTGGATGCGGTTGCGCTCGGTGCGCGCGATATCCATCGTCTGGAACCAGACCCGCGGGCCCTGGCCGTGTGGATCGACGAGTTCGATCTCGCCCTCGCTGTCGACCTCCACGTAGCCGAGACCCACCCGCCAGAACGGCCGGATCGCTCCGGCGTCGGTACAGTCGATCGCCACGTCATAGCGGGCCGGCCGCACCGGCGCACGGTCGGCGCCCTGCGCATCCGCGAGTTCCTGGATGCGCAGCGCAAGCCGCAGGTCGCGGTCGGTCACGCCGCCGGCGTCGTGGGACGAAAGGCAGAAGCCGACGCGGCCGTAGCCGAGCCGCACGTCGGGGTGGTGATTCATCGCATCCGCCGCCTCGGCAACCTGGTCGACCAGGCGCACAGCCGAGGCGAAGTCCCGGGTCGTGAACGAGCCGTGCAGGGCGCCGTCGAGGTGGACGAAGGCTCCGCCGGCGAGCACGGACTCGGTGTCGAGAGGGGTGAGGAGGGTGCCCGGTGATTTCATCCCCCCACTCTGCTGCGCGGTCCGAGCCCCGTCAAGGCGCGCTCGGGGGCATCCCTCGCCGGCCGGCTCCCGCAGGCTGCGAACCAATTCGACGGAGATTTTTGGAAAAATGCCCGTCTTGACCCGCATTTCGGGCTGTGGGAGCAAAATCTCCGGCGAATTCGTTAGAGGCTGACCACTGAATCCTAGAGGAGGGCGAGGGCGCGCGCGGGGTTGGCGAGGATGCCGGCGACATCGGTCAGGAACTGGGCCGCCTGCTCTCCGTCGACGAGACGGTGGTCGAAGGCGACGCTGAGAGTGACCACCTGCCGCAGCGCGACCTCGCCGCGATACTCCCACGGCCGCGGCGCAATCGCTCCCAGCGCGAGGATCACGGCCTCCCCCGGAGGCAGGATCGGCGTGCCCGCATCGATGCCGAACGAGCCAATGTTGGTGATCGAGATCGTGCCGCCGTGCAGGGCGGCCGGGCTGGTCGCTCCCGCCCGGGCGGCGCTGGTCAGCGCGGCGAGCGCGGCGGCGAGGTCGGCGAGAGCCAGCCGGTCGGCATCCGGGATGTTGGGCACGATCAGCCCGCGCGGCGTGGCGGCGGCGATGCCGAGGTTCACGTAGTGGAACTGCACGATCTCGCCGGCCGCCTCGTCCCAGCGGGTGTTGACCTCGGGCGTGCGGGCGACGGCGAGGCAGAGCGCCTTCGCGACCACGGCAAGGACGCCGATGCGCGCGTCGGCGAACCCCCGGTCGCGTTTCAGCGCGTCGATCAGCTCGATCGTCGGCGTCACATCCACGGTCAGGAACTCCGTGGCGTGCGGCGCGGTGAAGGCGCTCTGCACCATGGCGGCGGCGGTCTGCTTGCGCACACTCCGGATCGGGCTGCGGGTTTCCCGGGCACGGGGCACGGATGCCGGGGGCCGGTCATCCGGTTCGGCGCGCCCGAGCTCGAGTCCCGGTTCGTTCGGTGTGTGGCAGACGCCGAGGGCTGCGGGGGCGGCGTACGCCGCCACGTCCTCCCGGATGATGAAGCCCGTCGGACCGGTCCCGGTCACCTGGGTCAGGTCGACGCCCAGTGTGCGAGCCAGCGCGCGCACCGGCGGCGTGGACCGCGGGCGCTCCCCGGTAGCCGGCACCTCCCGAGCCGCGGGTGACGCGGCCGACGTTGAGGCCGGCGCCGACGTCGAGGCCGCGGCCGACGTTGAGGCCGGCGTCGGAGTAGAGACCCCCGCGCGGGCCCGTCGTTGCGGCCGCCCGCCACGCTCGACCGCTGCGCCGTACCCCACGAGCACGGCCAGCCGTTCGGGCTCGCCAGCAGGAGCCGCAGGACCAGCAGGAGCCGCAGGATCCGCAGGAGCCGCAGGAGCCGCATCGGCGGGAGAAGCGGTTGAAGGAACTGAGGGAGGCTCGGCGCCGGCGACCTCGAAGGAGACGATCGGGTCACCCACGTGCACGGTGGTGCCGGGCTGCTGGTGGAGTTCGGCGACCACGCCCGCGAAGGGCGACGGCAACTCGACGACGGCCTTGGCCGTCTCGACCTCGGCGATGAGCTGGTTGAGCGTCACCGTGTCGCCGGGCGCGACCCGCCAGGCAACGATCTCCGATTCGGTCAACCCCTCGCCAAGGTCGGGCAACCTGAAAACCTTGATCATCGTCGTCGTCCCAGCACTCGGTCGACGCCATCGAGCATGCGGTCGAGGTCGGGCAGGTGGTGGCTCTCCAACTTCGCCGCCGGGTACGGGATGTCGAAGCCGGTGACCCGCACCGGTGCGGCCTCGAGGTAGTCGAAGCAGCGCTCGGTGACCTCGGCGATGATCTCGCCACCCAGCCCGCCCGAGCGGGCGGCCTCGTGAGTGACGACGAGCCGGCCGGTTTTGCGAACGGATGCCTCGACGACGACGTAGTCGATGGGCGAGAGCGAGCGCAGGTCGATGACCTCGACCGAGATGCCCTCGTCGGAGGCGGCGAGCGCGGCATCCGTCGCCGTGGTCACCAGCGCTCCGTAGGCAATCAGCGTGACGTCGGTGCCGGCGGCCACGACCCGGGCACTCTCGAAGGGCTCGCCGAGTTGCGGGGTCACCGGGCCGGCAACGTGGTAGCGGCGTTTGGGCTCGAAGAAGAGGACCGGGTCGTCGGAGGCGATCGCCTGGCGGATCAGGCTGTAGGCGTCCTGCGGGTTCGAGACCGCGATCACGCGCAGGCCCGAGGTGTGCGTGAAGTAGGCCTCGGGCGATTCGGAGTGGTGCTCGGCGGCGCCGATGCCGCCGCCGAACGGCACCCGGATGGTGATGGGCATGCGCAGGGCCCCCTGGGTGCGGTAGTGGAACCGGGCCACCTGGCTGACGATCTGGTCGAATCCGGGGAAGATGAAGCCGTCGAACTGGATCTCGCAGACCGGGCGGTAGCCGCGGTACGCCAGCCCCACCGCGGTGCCGATGATGGCGGACTCGGCCAGTGGGGTGTCGACGACCCGGTTCGGCCCGAACTCGGCGAGCAGGTCGCTGGTCACCCGGAACACGCCGCCGAGGGCGCCGATATCCTCGCCGAGGAGCACCACCTTCGGGTCGTCGAGCATGGACTGGCGCAGCCCGGCGTTGATCGCCTTGGCCAGGGTCAGGGTCTTCGTGTCCGTCAGCGCCGCCTCGATCGGCGACACCGGCGTCACAGGCACCGGCGCAGGCACCGGCGTCGAGCCGTTCGCGCGTGTAGCCGGAGCACTCCGGATGGTTTCGATTGACATCAGACCTTCCCTCCGGTCGGCTCGAAGCTCGCCAGGTAGGCCGCGTACTCCGCACGCTGGCGGTCGACCCCGGCGTGCGGGGTGGCGTAGACGTTGGCGAGCACGGTCAACGGCTCCGGGTCAGGCAGGCCGATGCAGCCGGCGCGCAGCTCGGCGGCCGTGGCGTCGGCCAGTGCCTGGGTCTCGGACTCCAGCTCGGGGGTGAACAGGCCGAGAGAGTCGAGCAGCCGTCGCAGTCGCAGGATCGGGTCTTTCTTCGCCCACTCCTCGAGTTCGGCTGCCGGCCGGTAGCGAGTGGGGTCATCCGCGGTCGTGTGCGGGCCCATCCGGTAGGTGACGGCTTCGATGAAGGTGGGGCCTCCCCCGGTGCGGGCCCGGTTCAGGGCCAGCCGGGTCGCGGCCATCACGGCCAGGATGTCGTTGCCGTCGATTCGGAGGCTGGGAATGCCGAACCCGGGGGCCCGGCCGGCGATGCCGAAGCGGGTCTGCAGTCCGACCGGCTCGGAGATGGCCCAGTGGTTGTTCTGGCAGAAGAAGACCACCGGCGCCTGAAAGCTCGCCGCGAACACGAGCGCCTCGCTGACGTCGCCCTCGCTGGTCGCGCCGTCGCCGAAGTAGGCCACGGCCACCGAGTCCGCGCCGTCGAACACGGCTCCCATCGCCCAGCCCGTGGCGTGCAGGGTCTGCGCCCCGATGATGATGCTGGGCGTCGCCATTCGGTACACCAGCGGGTCCCAGCCGGATTGCGCGGTGCCGCGCCACACCCGGAGGATGTCGGTGGGCGCTACGCCCCGGCACCAGGCGACGGCGTTCTCACGGTAGCTGGAGAAGACGAAGTCGTCGGCGCGGAGCGCGCGGCCCGAGCCGATCTGCGCGGCCTCCTGGCCGAGCAACGGCGGCCAGAGCCCCAGCTCTCCCTGACGCTGCAGCGCCGTGGCCTCGGCGTCGATGCGGCGCACCACCACCATGTCCTGGTAAAGCGCCGCGAGGTCGGCCCCGGTCACCTCCGCGACCCAGGGATCCAGATCGGCGTCGGCCAGCCGCTTCCCCTCGGGGCTCAGCAGCTGCAGAAGAATGTCGGGGGTCTCCCCAGTGTGGACAGTGTGCATCAGATGCGCTCCCAGCGTCGTTGCCGAAGTTGTTGAGAGCGTACGATTCCGCGACACGGAGCACAACCATGACAATGAATTTTGAGCAATTTGCCCTATTCATGGGGCACCCTGCCTGCTACCGTCGAGCAGTATGCACAGTCTGGACAAAGTCGACTTACAGTTGCTCCGCGCTCTGTGCGCCGAACCGCGCAGCACGTTCGTGGCGCTCGCCCAGCAGCTGCGCCTCTCCCGCAACACGGTGCAGGCGCGCATGGCCAGGCTTGAGGAGTCGAACGCGTTCCTCTCCTTCGACCGCCGCATCAACCCGGTCGCGCTGGGCTATCCGCTGACGGCCTTCATCGAGGTGCACGTGCAGCAGAAACGCCTCGCCCAGATCGTGGCCGAGCTCGCCCGCATTCCGGAAATCGTGCAGGCGCACGGCATGAGCGGGGCGACCGACATCCTGGTGCGCGTGGTGTGTGCGGATGCCGACGACCTGTTCCGCATCGACGGCACCATCCTCGCCTGCGAGGGTGTCGATCGCACCGAGACGTCCCTGGCCATGGGCGAGCTGATCCCCTACCGGATCACCCCACTGCTGGAGCGCACCCGCCCATGACCGCGCTGCCGGTGACGTCCCTGCCGATGTTCCCGCTCGGGTCGGTGCTGTTCCCCTATATGCCGCTGCAGCTGCGGGTGTTCGAGGACCGCTACCTGGTCATGCTGTCGCGCATCCTCAAGGAGGAGCCGGCCGAGTTCGGCGTGGTGCTGATCGAACGCGGCCAGGAGGTCGGCGGCGGCGAGCGGCGGTTCCACTACGGGACCGTGGCCCAGATCACCGAACTCGAGGCCTCCGAGGGATTCGTCGGGGTGACCGCCCAGGGCGAACGCCGGGTCGAGGTCATCGACTGGCTGACCGAAGACCCGCACCCCCAGGCCACGGTGCGCGACCTTGCCGAGCTGGACTGGGACGACGACCTGCTGCCACTGCGGGACCGGGCCGAGCAGGCCGTGCGACGCGCCCTGGCCCTCGCAAGCGAATTCGCCGACCAGCTCTGGCCCTCGACGGTGGAGCTGTCCCGGGATCCGACGGCGGCCGCCTGGCAGATCGCCGGCATCGCCCCGCTGGGCCCGCTGGACCAGATCGAACTGCTGCGGTCCACCTCGATGGAGCAGCTCCTCACGGCGGTGATCGAGTACACCCAGGAAGCCGTGGACTCCCTCAGCGCGCCCTGGCCCGAAGAATAACCCCAATCTATTTGATAAATTCATCATATAGGTATATAAAGAAGTAATGATGTATCGTGCCACACGGAGCCTGAGTTGAGCGTCAAACGACTCCTGAACCTCATCCGAACCAGTGGCCGCATCGCCGAATCGGCCCCACCGGCCCCGGCCCTGTTCCCCGGCGCCGAGGTCTTCGGCGGCAGCGTGCAGGTGCGCTTCATCAACGCCGGCAGCTGCAACGACTGCGCGATGGAGGTGCAGAGCGCGTTCGGCCCGGTCTACGACGTCGAACGCTACGGCATCCGTCTGGTCGCGTCGCCGCGTCACGCCGACGTGCTCGTGATCACGGGTGCCGTGACCCGCAACCTGATCGAGCCGATGCGCCGCACCATTGACGCCACGCCGACCCCCCGCTTCGTGATCGCGGTCGGCGACTGCGCCTTCACCGGCGGCGTCTTCGCCGAGGGTTACGGCGTGGCCGGGCCGGTGTCGGACTTCGTGCACGTCGACCTGTCCGTGCCGGGCAACCCGCCCGAGCCGGCCGTCATCGTCGAAGCACTGCGCCGGATGACCGGTCGATGACCGCCCTCGAAGCCGGCATGCTCGGCCAGACCCTGCTGCTCGTGGTCGCCGTCGCCGCGGCCCTGCTCACACCCACTTCATGGCGCTCGCGGGTCAGCGGATTTTTCTGCACCCTGCTCGCCGTGGCCGGCGTCGTCACCGGTGCGATCGCGCTCTCCGGCGGCACCGGGTCGCTGAGCATCCCCACCGCCCTGCCGATGGACCCGCTCGTGCTCTCCCCCGACCGCCTCGGCGGACTGGTCATGGTGGTCGTCTCCGTCGTCGGCGTGCTCGCCTCCCTGTTCGGGATCGGCTCGGCCCGCGTGGCCTCGGCCTCGCGCACCTCGTGGCTGTCGATGGCCGTGTTCCTCTCCGGCATGCAGCTCGTGCCGGCCGCAACCGACGTGGTGTCGTTCCTGCTGTTCTTAGAGATCATGACGCTCGGCTCCACGGCGCTACTGCTGGCCCACCACGCCACCCGCGGCACGGTCGCCTCCGCCCTGGTCTGGTACTCGGCGATGTCGCAGCTGAGCTTCTTCTTCGTGCTGGCCGGCTTCGCCATGCTCGCCGGCCTGGCCGGCGGCACCGGGTTCGCCGACCTCGCCACCATCGATCCCTTCACCTGGCAGGCGAGCGTGGCCTTCCTGCTGCTGCTGCTCGGCTTCGGCGGCAAGGCTGAGCTCGTGCCCCTGCACGTCTGGGTTCCGCGGGTGCTGCCCGAGGCCCCCGGCCACGTCGCCGCAGCGATGAGCGGCGCGATGGTCAACATCGGCGTCTACGGCGCACTCCTCGTCGTCGTACGGCTGCTGCCGAACGGCCCGGCCTGGTGGGGAGTGCTGATCATGGTGCTCGGCGGGGTGTCCGCGCTCTACGGGATTCTGCAGGCCTCCGTGGCGAGCAACCTCAAGGTGCTGCTGGCCTACTCCACGACCGAGAACATGGGGCTGGTGTTCCTGGGGCTCGGGGCATCCGTTTTGCTGCGCGCCGACAACGCAGCTGCCGCGGCCGACGCGGCCCTTGTCGCCGCCCTGCTGCTGATGCTCAGCCACGCCGCGTTCAAGTCCACCCTGTTCCTCGGGGCCGGCGCCGTGGCCCGCGCGGCCGGCGAGATGAATCTCGACCGGCTCGGCGGCCTCGGCAGCCGGATGCCCTGGACCGCCGCCGCGTTCGGCGGGGCCGCCATGGGCGCCGCGGCCCTGCCCGTCACGAGCGGGTTCGTCGCCGAGTGGATGCTGCTGCAGGCTCTGATCCACGGTTCACGGGTCGACGGGGAGGTCGTCTCCGTCGCGGCCTCCGTGGCCATGCCACTCGCGGTCGCCGTGATCGCCCTGACCGCCGGGCTGGCCCTGCTCACCTTCGTCAAGGCCTACGGGATCGCCTTCCTGGCCCGCCCGCGCTCCCGGAAGGCCGCACTGGCCGACGAGGTGCCCGTCATCATGCGCATCCCGCTCGTGCTCGGCGCCCTCCTCGTGGTCGGGCTCGGCCTGCTACCGGGCCCGCTCGCCGTGGCCATCGGCTCGGCCGTGGGCCCGGCGTTCACCCCCGACGTGCGCACCATCGGCCTCGCCGGCCTGGACGCCCGCGGCATCGACGCCGTACTCGACCCCACCACCTTCATCGTGCTGGCCGGCCTGCTGCTCGCGCCCGTGCTGATCACGCTGTTCATTTCCGCCCGGCGCCACCCCACCCGTACCTCGCCGCTCCCCTGGGCCGGCGGCGGGTCACGGCTGCGGCCGCGGATGCAGTACACGGCCACCTCGTATGCCGAGCCGCTGGTGCGCGTCTTCGACGACGTGCTCCGGCCCACCCGCGACGTGGAGGTCACCCACGTGGGTGAATCCCGCTACCTGGTGGAACGCGTCCACGTGGAACAGACCGTGTCCGACGTGGTCGAGACCCGGCTCTACCGCCCGGTGCTGAACCTCATGCAACGGTTCGGCATTCTGGCCCGGCGCGCGCAGAACGGCAGTATCCATCGCTACCTGTCCTATTCCTTCGTCGCCCTGCTTTCCGTTCTGATCGTGGTGTCCCTGTGACCGGCTCCGCGGCGATCATCATCGCCCTGGTTCAGCTGGTGCTGTTCGTGTTCCTCGCCCCCCTCCTGATCGGCGTGATCCGCCAGGTGCGGGCCCTCCTCGAAGGCCGGGCCGGTTCCGGCATCTGGCAGCCGTGGCGCGATGTGCGCAAGCTCCTGGCGAAGAACCCGGTGCGCGCCGCCGACAGCAGCTGGATGCTCGCGGCCGGTCCGGTCACCCTCCTGGTCTCCAGCCTGCTGCTCTGCGCACTGCTGCCGCTGGTCGGCACCCTGCCGCTGCCGCTCATCCCCAGCGACCTGTTCGTGATCGTCTCCATCATGCTGGTCGGCGTGGTGGCCCTGGCCCTGGTCGGCCTCGACGCCGGCACCGCGTTCGGCGGAATGGGTTCCAGCCGTCACATGACCGTCGCCGCTCTGGTCGAGCCGACCCTGCTGCTCGCGGTCTACGCGCTCTCCATCCCGGCCGGCACCTCCACCCTCTCGCTGATCGTGGAGACCCGGCTCCTGAATCCGGCCGTGATCATCTCCCCGGTCAGCCTGCTGGCCATGGTCGCCCTGGCCATCGCCATCATGGCCGAGACCAGCCGTCTGCCGGTCGACAACCCGTCGACCCACCTCGAAGTGACCATGCTGCACGAGGCCATGGTGCTCGAGGCCTCCGGCCGCGACCTGGTCTGGCTCGAACTCGGCTCCTGGCTCAAGCTGGCCGCCCTGCTCGGCCTGCTCAGCAACCTGATCGTGCCATGGGGAATCATGACCGACTTCTCGGTGCTCGGCGTGATAGTCGGCGTGGGCACCGTCACCGTGAAAATCCTGCTGCTGGGCGTTGTGCTCAGCGTGGGTGAGGTCTTCCTGGCCAAGGCGCGGCTGTTCCGCGTGCCCGAGCTGCTGGCGGGGTCGTTCGCCCTCGGCCTGCTGGCTGTCACCGCTTCCTACCTGGTCGCTTAGGAGCATCCGTGTTCACCACCATTTACCCGCAGCTGATCGGTCTCTGCACCGGCACCCTGCTGCTCACCAGCGCCCTGATGGTCTGGCGGCACTCGCTGCTGGCGTCGATCCGGCTGCTCAGCGTGCAGGGCTTCGCGCTGGCCGCGCTGGTCGCCGTGATCGGCCTGGAGGAGGGCGAGGTCGAGGTGATCCTCGTCTCGCTGCTCGTGCTTCTGGTCAAGGGTATGGGCCTGCCGTGGGTGCTCGCCCGCGAGACCCACGCCACCACGCGAACGGATGAGGCGCCGCGCCTCAACCCGACGGCGGCCCTGCTGACCGTGGCGCTTCTGACCATCCTCAGCTACGTCGTGGCCAGTCGGGTGCTCGCCGGCGACATCAGCATCTCGGCCCACGCGGCTCCGATCGGCCTGGCCATGGTGCTGATCGGTTTCCTGCTGCTGGTCACCCGCCGGCAGGCCGGATCACAGCTGATCGGCTTCCTCGTGCTCGACAACGGCATCGCCACCGTCGCGTTCCTGACCTCGGGCGGTGTGCCGCTATTCCTCGAGCTCGGCATCTCCCTCGACGTGCTGCTGGTCGTCGTCATCCTCTACGTCTTCGCCGGCCGTATGCGCACCAAGTTCGGCAACACCGAGATCGATCAGCTCAGAAAGTTGCACGACTGATGTCATTCGCCCTCTGGACCCCTCTGGTCATTCCGGCCCTCCTCGCCGTACTGAGCCTCGGCGTGCCCTCCCCCGCACTACGCCGGCTCAGCCCCGTCGCCTCCAGCGTCGCCGTGCTCATCTCGGGCCTGCTCCTGGTGAGCGTCGTGCTCGCGGACGAAGTTCCCACACTGGGCGGCGGGCTGCTCCGCGCCGACGCGCTCAGCGCCTACATGCTCACCGTGGTCGGCGCCGTCGGGCTTGTCTCCACCTGGGGCGGGCTCGGCCACGCCACGGCCGAGCCCGCGCGGTTCGCCGGCTCCTACGACGCCCTGATCTCGATCTTCCTGGCCGCAATGAGCCTCGCGGTGCTCGCCGACAACATCGGCCTGATGTGGGCCGCGGTCGAGGCCACCACCATCGCCACGGCCTTCCTGGTCGGCCACCACCGCACCCCCCGATCGCTGGAAGCCGCCTGGAAGTACGTCATCCTCGGCTCCGTCGGCGTGGCCATCGCCCTGCTCGGCATCGTGCTCATCTACGCCGCCTCGCGCGGCACGGGCGAGGCAACCCTGTCCTGGCTCGTGCTCAGCCAGGCCGGCCTGCCACTCGACCCCGCGCTGATCCGAGCCGGCGGCGCCCTCGCCGTGCTCGGCTTCGCCACCAAGGCCGGGCTCGCCCCCATGCACAGCTGGCTGCCCGACGCGCACAGCCAGGCGCCCGCACCCGTCTCCGGGCTCATGTCCGGCGTCCTGCTCGCGGTCGCCCTCTACGCCATCCTGCGTATCCAGACCATCACCGACGCCGTGATCGGGCCGGACTTCCTGCGCATCATGCTCAGCGTCGGCGGGCTGCTCTCCCTCTTCGTGGCGGCGGCGCTTCTGATCCGCCAGCGCGACTTCAAACGGATGCTGGCCTACTCCAGTATCGAGCACATGGGCATGATGGCCGTCGGCGCGGCCATCGGCCCGGCGGCCCTGCCGGCCGTGCTGCTGTACGTGCTCGGCCACGGGCTGACCAAGGCCACCCTGTTCGTGATCTCGGGCCGCATCCTCGAGGTCGAGGGCACTCCGAAGATCGACGACGTGCGCGCCCTGCTCGTGCGGCGGCCGGGGCTGGCCGTGCCCTGGCTGATCGCCATGGCCGCTCTGATCGGGTTCCCCCCGTTCAGCATCTTCTTTTCCGAGGTCGGCATCATCGTGGCCGGCTTTTCCACCGGCCTGGGCGTGGTGGTCGGCATCGCCCTGGTACTGCTGCTCGTCATCTTCGCCAGCCTCACCCGGTTGACGGTGGCCATGACGATCGGGGCGCCTGCGGCCACGGCCGTCCTGGTCGTCCCGGCTGCGGCCGTCCCGGCTGCGGGGGCCGCGGCATCCGTCACCGGAGCCGTCCCGGTCTCCGTTCCGAGCGCAACCGTCACCCTGGCGGACGCCGAGCCGCACCCGGACGACCCCCTCGTGCCGGACCGGTCGGGGCACGGGCCGATGCTTCCGCTCATCCTCGCCCTGGGCACCACCGCGGTGGTGGCCTTCATAGCGGAGCCGGTCGGCACACTCCTGACGCGTGCGGCCGAGGTTCTGGGAGGAATCCAATGACGACCCCGAATCCGGTGCGAGCCGCCACCGCCGAGGTGCGCACGCTCACGCGCGACGAACTCCGGGGCGAAGCCGCCGCCTTGCTGACCGATGGAAACCGGCTCGCGCTGGTCGCGTGCCACGACGACGGCGACCGGCTGCGCGTGGTCTACTCCTTCGTCGCCGTCTTCCCCCGGCGCCAGATCGACCTCGTCGTGCCCGTCCCCTATGACGACGCCTGGATTCCGAGTCTGGCCGACCTCTCGTTCCCGGCCGGCAACTTCGAGCGCGGCATCCGCGACCTGTTCGGCGTGCGGCCGGCGAACCACCCTCAGCCCCACCGGTTGGTGCGCCACGGCCACTGGCCCCGCGGCTGGTACCCGATGCGGAAGGACGCCACGGCCACCCCCGAATTCGAACCCGACGTCGAGTCGTTCCCGTTCGTGGAGGTCGAGGGCCCCGGGGTCTACGAGATCGCCGTCGGCCCCATCCACGCCGGCATCATCGACCCCGGCCACTTCCGCTTCTCCGTGGTCGGCGAGACCATCGTGCGGATGGAAGCCCGCCAGTGGTACATGCACCGCGGCGTCGAGCGGCTCTTCGAGGGTCGTCTGCCTGCGGACGGCATCGATATGGCCGAGCAGATCGCCGGCGACACCGTCATCGGCCACACGCTGGCCTACACGATGGCGATCGAGGCGGCCTCCGGCATCGAGATCTCCGAGCCCGACCGTCTGCTGCGCGCCCTGCTGCTCGAACTCGAACGCCTCTACAACCACGTCTCCGACCTCGGTTCGCTGGCCAACGACGTGGGGTTCGGTGTCGTGAACTCGCACACTCAGCGGCTTCGCGAAACACTACTGCGCATCAACAAGACCGTCACCGGCCACCGCTTCCTGCGCGGGGCGCTGTCGGTGGGCGGGGTACGCGTTCTCGCCCTGCCGGATTCCGCCGCCCTCCGCGGCGTCGCCGCCGACGTTCAGGAGATCATCGCGATCACCCTCGGGCACGCGATCGTGCGGGACCGGTTCACCGGCACGGCCCCGCTGCCCACCAGCCAGGCCGAGGCCATGGGCACGCTGGGCTATGTGGCGCGGGCATCCGGTGTCGACGCCGACGCCCGCCGCGACCATCCCTTCGTCGATCTGGGTGAGCACTTCCACGTGGTCACCGACACCGGCGGCGACGTGCTCAGCCGCTACCGGGTGCGCGCGGGCGAGTTCGAGGTGTCCATTGCGGTGGCGATCGACCTCATCGCCCGGCTCGGCGCGCACCATGGTGGTGCGGCCGCGGCGTCGTCTCCGGTGGCGGCGACGACGGATGCGGCGACGACGGGTGCGGCGAGCGGCCTTGCCCTCGTCGAGGGCTGGCGCGGAACCATCTGCCACCGGGTCGAACTGGGGCCAGACGGCGCCATCACGCGGCTGAAGGTCGTCGACCCGTCCTACTTCAACTGGCCTGCGCTGCCGGTGGCCCTGTCCGAGACGATCGTGCCGGACTTCCCCCTCGTGAACAAGAGCTTCAACCAGTCCTACGCCGGCAACGACCTCTAGCGGCGCGTCCGCTATAGCCCGGTGTCGAACCAATTCGTCCGGGACGGAGCAGGGCCTAGGGCTCGGGCTACTGCGAGTCCTGCTCGATGGTGCGGAGCAGGGCGTGGGAGTCTTCAAGGCTGGACACCAGCATCCGTTTGGAGATGGCCAGGAGCTCGGCGACACCCGGGTCCCGCAGACCGTAAAAGATGGTGTTGCCCTCTCGTCGGGTGGCGACAACGCCGGCGCGGCGCAGGACCCCCAGCTGCTGGGACAGGTTCGACAGTTCGGCGCCGAGCACCTCGGCGAGGCTGCCGACCGAGCGTTCCCCGCCGGCCAACTGCTCCAGAACCTGCACCCGCAACGGATGCCCGAGAGCCTTGAAGAGGTCAGACTTCAATTGGGCCATGGGTAGTCCGGTCATCGACACAGTCTGATCATATCGCTAACCTGTAATACTTTCAAATAGGTGCTGGTCTTGAGCCGCGGGGGACGGGATCGGCCGCCGGATCGGGAACACGCGAGACATCGGGGCGGGCGCTCGACCACCGCGGGATGCAAAAAGCCCGCCCTGCCGGAGCAGGACGGGCTTTCCGTCTAGCCGACTAACCTGGCGAGAGGTTGTCGGTAGACCTAGCGGACTACGCCTCGGTCGGAACCGGTGCGTCCTCGGTGCCGGCCTCAGCCGACTCGTCGAGGACCGGGGCGAGCGAGAGCTTGCCACGGTCGTCAATCTTGGTGATCTCCACGAGGACCTTCTGGCCCACGCCGAGCACGTCTTCGACGTTCTCAACCCGCTTGCCACCGGCGAGCTTGCGCACCTCACTGATGTGCAGCAGGCCGTCCTTGCCGGGGAGCAGGGAGACGAATGCGCCGAACGCGGCGATCTTGACGACGGTTCCGAGGAACTGCTCGCCGATCTCCGGGTTGGTCGGGTTCGCGACGGCGTTGACCATGGCGCGAGCGGCCTCGGCCGACGGTCCGTCAACGGCGCCGATGTACACCGTGCCGTCTTCCTCGATGGAGATGTCGGCACCGGTCTGGTCCTGGATCGAGTTGATCATCTTGCCCTTCGGGCCGATCAGCTCGCCGATCTTGTCGACCGGGATCTGGACGCTGATCACGCGGGGCGCGGTCGGTGCCATCTCGTCGGGACGGTCGATGGCGGCGTTCAGCACGGCCAGGATGGTCGCGCGAGCGTCCTTGGCCTGGGTGAGCGCGCCGGCGAGAACGGATGCCGGGATGCCGTCGAGCTTCGTGTCGAGCTGGATCGCGGTGACGAACTCGCTCGTGCCGGCGACCTTGAAGTCCATGTCGCCGAGGGCATCTTCGGCGCCGAGGATGTCGGTGAGAGCCGCGTAGCGGGTCTTGCCGTCAACGGTGTCGGAGATGAGGCCCATGGCGATGCCGGCGACAGGTGCGCGCAGCGGCACACCGGCGTTGAGCAGTGACAGGGTCGAGGCACAGACGGAACCCATCGAGGTGGATCCGTTGGAGCTGAGCGCCTCGGAGACCTGACGGATGGCGTAGGGGAATTCCTCGCGCGTCGGCAGCACGGGGACCAGGGCACGCTCAGCGAGCGCTCCGTGGCCGATCTCGCGGCGCTTCGGCGTTCCGACGCGGCCGGTTTCACCGGTCGAGTAGGGCGGGAAATTGTAGTTGTGCATGTAGCGCTTCTTGGTGACCGGGCTCAAGGAGTCGATCGTCTGCTCGAGCTTGAGCATGTTCAGCGTGGTGACACCCAGAATCTGGGTCTCGCCGCGCTGGAAGATCGCGGAACCGTGCACGCGCGGGATGATGGCCACCTCGGCGTCGAGCGGGCGGATGTCCGCGAGCCCACGGCCGTCGATGCGGATGCCCTCGTTGAGAACGCGCGAGCGCACGACGAGCTTGGTGACCGACTTGTACGCGGCGGAAACCTGGTTGTTCGCGCTGGCGTCGAGTTCGCCGGCGGCGACCTTGGCCGCGATGGCCTCCTTGACAGATGCCTTGAGCGCGTCATCCGCATTCTGGCGCTCGATCTTGTCGGCAATCTGGTAGACGGCCTTCAACTGGTCGTACGCGAGAGCGGCGACGGCGTCGTAGGTGGCCGGCTGGTAGGACGGGAACACCGGGTAGGCGCCGGTCGGCTTGGCGGCCGAGGCGGCAACCTTCTGCTGCGCCTCGATGAGCTGCTTGATGAAGGGCTTCGAGGCTTCGATGCCCTCGGCGATGACCTCTTCGTTCGGCTTGATGGCGCCGCCCTTGATGAGGTCCCAGGCGTTGTCGGTGGCTTCGGCCTCGATCATCATGATCGCGACGTCCTGCGCGCCGTTGGCGTCGGTCACCACGCGACCGGCGACGACCATGCTGAACACGGCGTCGACGATCTGCGAGTGCTTCGGGAAGGCAACCCACTGGCCGGAGCCGTTCTCGTCGGGGATGAGGGCGACGCGAACGCCACCGATCGGGCCCGAGAAGGGGAGGCCGGCAAGCTGGGTCGACATCGAGGCCGCGTTGATCGCGAGCACGTCGTAGTACTCGTCCGGCGCGATGGCCAGAACGGTGACGACAACCTGGATCTCGTTGCGGAGTCCGTCGACGAAGGACGGGCGCAGCGGCCGGTCGATCAGACGGCAGGTGAGGATGGCCTCGGTCGACGGGCGACCTTCGCGACGGAAGAAGCTGCCCGGGATGCGTCCGGCGGCGTACATGCGCTCTTCGACGTCAATGGTGAGGGGGAAGAAGTCGAAGTTTTCCTTCGGCTGCCTGCTGGCGCTCGTGGCGGAGAGAAGCATGGTCTCTTCGTCGATGTAGGCGGCGGCAGAGCCCTGCGCCTGCTGGGCGAGACGCCCGGTTTCGAAACGGATGGTGCGTGTGCCGTACTTGCCGTTATCGATAACGGTTTCGGCGAACGTGATTTCTGGACCCTCCATATGGGGGTTCTCTCCTTTGGTTTTTGCTTCTCGCCATTCTGGCGATGAAGACTCGTTTGCCCGTATGGCGCGCGAGCTGGACGCAGAGAAGAAGGGTGCGAGAGCTGGCCACCAGTAGAAATTCACCAACTGCGGATGTTGCCGGCAAGTTGGGAAACCACCACCGAGGACCAGCGCGCTGCCGGTCTGCTCCGTACTGAGCGTGATTCTGCGTGGCCAATCTGAGGATTAACCTCCTCAAGCCTAACAGAAGACGTTCAGCCTGCTGGTTTCCCGCGCCCGGCCGCGGCCCGGTCCGGCAGCACGGCGTCGAACACCGGGCCGTCGACGCAGACCAGCGGCCCCTCGACGGCGGGATCCGTGGCGACGGGCGCGGCGCATCCGTGGCAGTAGCCGAGGCCGCAGGCCATGTGAGCCTCCAGCGAGACCTGCACCGGCGCGCCCCACTCGGCGCCGAGATCGGCGGCGAGGCGGGCGAGAACTCCGGCGCCGCAGGCCAGGATGACGTCGGGCGGGGCCCAGGCGAAAAGCCCGCGCAGCCGTTCGCCGAGCGCCGGCAGCGCGCTCGAGCCGTCGTCGTCGGTGACGGGGATGGCCGTGGCGCCCAGCTCGGCGCAGTCGGCCAGGCCGATCAGGTTGGCCGGCGACCTCCCGCTGAGCACGACCGTGGCGGCGATGCCGAGCCGGGCGGCGTCTTCGACCGAGCCCATGATGGCGCAGACGCCGACACCGCGGCCGATCATCAGGGCCGTGCGGGGCGCCTCTGGACCAGTCTCAGTCGGGAGGGCGGCATCCGGGAACTCGAAGCCGCGGCCCAGCGGGCCGGTGACCAGGAGGCTCTCGCCCACGAGTACGTCGGTGAGCGCGGTGGTGCCGCGGCCGGCCGAGCCGTAGATGACCTCCACGGTGCCCTGGTCGGGGTGGCGGCGGTGGATGGCCATCGGGCGTGGGAGCAGGATGCGCTCCCCGCCTGTGGGGGGCACGGTGATCATCAGGAACTGTCCGGCGAGGGCGGTCGTCGCAATGGTGTCGGTGGCCAGTACGAGCCGGCGGTACCGCTCTCCCACGACCTCGTGCACGAGAACGCGGGCGTCGTCCCAGACCGGGTCGGGCCGAGGCATCCGTTCGGGCGGGCGCACCGCGATGAGGCCGTCCAGCGCGGCCTCGTCGGCCGCGGCGAACGCCTGCTGGCGGCGCAGGGCGGCGAGGGCCCCGAGGGCGGTCGTAACGGTCATCAGGCCCTCCACAATTCGATCAGTTCGGTGATGTCGGCCGCGGCGACGCCCTCGCAGCGCTCCTGCAGGGCGCGAACGATTTCGACCATGGCGAACGGGCGTCCGAAGCTGGCCGTGCCGACCTGCACGGCGCGGGCGCCGACCGAGAAGTAGTCGAGGGCGTCGTCGGCGATTTCGATCCCGCCGCAGGCGATCACCGGGATGTCGACCGCTCGGGAGGCCAGCCAGACCAACCGCAGCACGATCGGGCGGATATTCGGGCCGGACAGACCGCCAATCACGTTGCCGAGAATGGGGCTCCGCGTAGCAGCCGTGAGCGGCAGCGCCGGGATCGAGTTGGCCACGCAGACGGCGTCGGCGCCGGCCGCCTCAGCGGCCTGGGCACAGTCCGCGATCGAAGAGACGAGCACCGGCAGCTTGACGATCAGGGGCTTGTCGGTCTCCAGGCGCACAGCATGCACGACCTTCCCGATGGCGTCGGGATCGGAGCCGATGTCGGTGCCGTGGCGGTCGAGGTTCGGACAGGACACGTTGAGCTCGTAGGCGTCGCCCGCGCCCCGCAGGCCCCGCACGACGGGGGCGTACTCGCCCGAACGGTGCCCGCCGACGCTGACGATCACGGGCACGCCGAGCGCCAGGTAGAGCGGGTGTTGCGACGCCAGGTAGCCGGCGGCCCCGCGGCTCGGGATGCCGACACTGTTGACCATCCCGGCCCGGAACTCGGTCAGCCGGTGCGCCGCGTTGCCGCCGCGCGGGGTGCCGAACACGGTCTTGGTGACCACGGCGCCAAGCTCGGCGACCGGGATCAAGCGTCCGAGCGAAGGCCCGAAGCAGCCCGAGGCCGGCATGACCGGGTTGGCGAGGGTGAGGCTGCCGATTCGCACGGAGAGGTCGACCGCCACGGAGGCGGCGGGACGGGCGTCGAAGAAGGCGCGGCGCGCATCCATTGATGGCTGAGGCGGCGCGATGGTCATGGTGTCTGCTTCCGCGGGAGAGGTCACGGGCGGGCGACGGATGCCGCGAGCCGACTTATCGCGGCGTCGGCCTTCAGCGAGGCGTGCGTGGGTGCGTCGGGAACGTGGGCGGGCCGGTTCACGGCCAGCTCCGTGCGGAGCACGGGCACCACCTCGCCGCCGAGGATGTCGAGCTGATCGAGCACGGTTTTCAACGGCAGTCCGGCGTGGTCGATCAGGAAGAGCTGACGCTGGTAGTCGCCGAAGTAGTCGCGCATGCCGGCGTAGCGGTCGATGATCTGCTGCGGGCTGCCGACGGTCAGCGGCGTCTGCTCGGTGAACTCCTCGAGGCTCGGGCCGTGGCCGTAGACCGGGGCGTTGTCGAAGTAGGGCCGGAATTCGTCGACGGCGTCCTGCGAGTTCGTGCGCATATAGACCTGCCCGCCGAGGCCCACAATGGCCTGGTCGGCTCGACCGTGGCCGTAGTGCTCGAACCGGGCCCGGTAGAGCCCGATCAGCTTGAGGTAGTGCTCCCTGGGCCAAAAGATGTTGTTGGCGAAGAAGCCGTCACCGTAGAACGCGGCCTGCTCGGCGATCTCCGGGCTGCGGATGCTGGCGTGCCAGACGAACGGCGGCACCCCGTCGAGCGGGCGCGGCGTCGACTGGAACCCCTGCAGCGGGGTGCGGAACTGGCCCTCCCAGTCCACGACGTCCTCGCGCCACAACCGGCGCAGCAGCGCGTAGTTCTCCAGCGCCAGCGGGATGCCCTGGCGCACGTCCTGGCCGAACCACGGGTAGACCGGGCCGGTGTTGCCGCGACCGAGCATCAGGTCGACCCGCCCACCGGAGAGGTGCTGGAGCATGGCGAAGTCTTCGGCGATCTTGACCGGGTCGTTCGTCGTGATCAATGTCGTGGCCGTGGAGAGGATGATGCGCTCGGTCTTCGCGGCGATGTAGCCGAGCAGCGTCGTCGGCGACGAGGGCACGAAGGGCGGGTTGTGGTGCTCGCCGGCGGCGAAGACGTCGAGGCCGACCTCTTCGGCCTTCTCGGCGATGGCGACCATGGCCGTGATGCGCTCGTGCTCGGTGGGGGTGTGGCCCGTCGTGGGGTTGACCGTGAGGTCACCGACGGTGAAGATCCCGAATTCCATGTGCAGCCTCCCACTCGCGCGGCGCGCAGCGCGCATGGACGATTCTATTCGCTGGCGGCAGCGGCCAATCGGCCGAGCGAGCGCTGGATGGCAACAGCCGCGGCCCCGCGGGCCCAGGAGGAGACCCCGCTGTCGTCAACGACGATCGTCAGCGGTGTCGCATCCGGGTCGCGGTCGGCGCGGGCAGCGGCGATGACCTCCTCGGATGCCAGCGCCCACAGTGGCATCCCCTCGCCGGAGAGCACGATCGTGTCGAGCATCCCGATATTGGCGATCACCGCGATCAATCGGCCCAGTCCGCGACCGGTGGCGGTGACGACGGATGCCGCAGCCCGGTTCCCCTCCACCGCGAGCCGGAGCACCTCGTCGTAGTCGACCTCGCGGCCGAGGGCCACGCTGACCTGGGCAGAAACGCTCTGGCTCGTGAGCATTGCCTGCGAGCAGCCGCGGTGTCCTTCCGGGCAGAGCGGCCCGTTCGGGTCGAGCGGGATGTGCCCACCGAGGCCCAGGCCGCTGTCGGCCGTCACGATCACCTGGTCGTTGACGACCAGTCCGTAACCGACGCCGACGCCGATGGTCAGAACCGCGAAGGTCGGGGCACCCCGGACCGCTCCGAACCACTGCTCGGCGGAGGTGAGCGCGACGACATCGTTCTCGATCGTGACCGGAATTCCGAGCAGTCGCTCGAGCCGCGTGGCCAGGTCCACGTCGTGCCAGCCCAGGAACGGCGCCCGGGTCACGACCCGGGCGTCGGTGACATGCCCACCCACGCAGACGCCGAGCGCCGACAGCCCATCCGGGCCGCCGAGCTCGCGCACGACCTCGTCGATTCGGGCCACAACGTGCTCGACAGTGTGATCGGCGAGCACCCGCCGGGCCGAGCCCACCTCGTTGGCCCGCAGGTCGGTGAGCACCGCGAAG
Organism: Cryobacterium sp. M25; assembly: GCF_002929635.1. Classification (NCBI taxonomy): domain Bacteria; kingdom Bacillati; phylum Actinomycetota; class Actinomycetes; order Micrococcales; family Microbacteriaceae; genus Cryobacterium; species Cryobacterium sp. M25. Next base: position 92,823 of record NZ_PJJU01000058.1, read on the forward strand.
ACGTCGTCGCCGGTGAGTTTCACCCCGACGAACCGACTGGCATCCACCCGGACGTCCAAGGGCCGGGCCGGGCGCCCGACGGTTCCGTCGCGGTCTTCGCTGCCCTCGACGAACAGGCCACAATCGAGAAACGGCTTGCTCAACCGCGTCAGGCTGGCCGGTGACAGTCCCAGGCGACGGCCGAGGTCGCTGCGGGAGATCGGGCCGTGGATGAGCACGGCTCGCGCGAGTTCCCGGGAGGTCTCGCTCACTGTCGACGCCGCATCCGTGGTCATATCCGCTCCCTGAGGTGCCATTTATTCCATAGTGGCATGAATGCTCTGGCCCTAGCAGACTTTTCATCCCGCGAGAGCGGCAATTGTCGTCCTATTCTTTTTGCCGTAGAAAGATTCATGCAGCGACATGACGGCCTAAGGAGCCCCGCAATGACGGATACAACGACGTACCAGACACCCGCCCGGCGACGCCACCGGTCGAGGAGGTTGCGGACGCTCCGGCGACCCGTGGCACTCCTCCTGGCCGGTACGCTCGGGCTCGGCGCCCTCAGCGGCTGCGCCCCGGGTCAGAGCGACGTCGTCACCCTCGACTTCTTCCAGTTCAAGTCCGAGGCCATCGCGGACTTCGACGGCATCATCGCCGATTTCGAGGCAGAGAACCCCGACATCCGGGTGACCCAGAACGCCGTCCCCGATGCGGACACCGCCATCCGCACCCTGCTGGTCAAGAACAAGGTGCCCGATGTGATCAGTCTGAACGGATCAGGGAACTTCGGCCAGCTGGCGCGGGCCGGTGTCTTCCACGACTTCAGTGACGACCCCGTTCTCGACCGGATCAACCCGGCCGTTCAGGACATCGTCGGGGCCCTCGGCTCCTACGAGAACGAGGTGAATGCCCTCGGCTTCGCGAACAACGGCAACGGCGTTCTCTACAACCGTGACATCTTCGCCGCGCAGGGCATCGAGATCCCCACCACCTGGGACGAGCTGATCGCCGCCTGCGACACGCTCCAGGCGGCCGGTATCGCCCCGTTCTACGGCACCGCGGCCGACGCATGGACGGTGCAATCCTCCCTGAACGGTATCGGCGCCCAACTCGGCGGCGACGATTTCTTCCCCGATCTCCGCGCGGAGGGTGAGGAGGTGGGTCCCGACTCGGCCGTCTCGTTCGCGAAGAACTACGACGAGACGTTCGAGAAGCTGCAGACGCTGTATTCCTACGCGCTGGACGGCTACCTCGGCCGCACGTACGAAGACGGCAACCTGGCTTTCGCGAACGGCGAATCGGCCATGCTGATGCAGGGGATCTGGGCCCTCAGCCCGATCCTGGCCAACAACCCCGACATCAGCGTCGGCGGTTTCCCCTACCCTGTGACGGATGACCCGGCCGACATCGAGCTCGTCTCCGGTGTCGACGTGGCCATTGCCATCGGCCGCGACACACCGCGCCTCGCCGAAGCCCGACTTTTCGTGGACTTCCTCTTCCAGGAGGAGGTGCAGAACTCCTTCGCAGCCTCACAGAACATGTTCTCGACGGCCCGGGACGCGGCCGAGAGCACCAACCCGGCCCTGGCGGAACTGCAACCGTACTTCCAGGCCGGCCGGATCACCGGTTTCGTCGATCACCAGATCCCGGCGAGCATCCCGCTCGGGCCCATCGTTCAGCAGTTCCTGACCGACGAGAACAGCGCGAAAGCGCTGGCCACCCTCGACAACGAATGGCGCAAGGTCGCGTCACGCACCACCTCGACACGAAGCGGAGACTAACTGATGGCTACTTCCGTCCTGACCCGGCCCCGGCCGGAGCAGACGCCCCGAGCGTCGCGGCCGAGCACGGCGCGGCGACGCGTCGGCGCCACCCCGCGCGCCTTCTACTGGATGGTCGTCCCCGCGGTCGCCGTCTTCGCGCTGCTGCACACCGTCCCGGTACTCATCGGCATCTTCTTCTCCTTCACCAACTACGCAGGCTTCGGCTCGTGGGACTTCGTCGGGTTCGGCAACTTCATCGCCCTGTTCCAGGACGACCGGGTACTGAAGGCCTATGGCTTCACCTTCGGCTTCGCCATCGTCGCCACCATCCTCACCAACGTGATCTCGCTGGCCATCGCGGTCGGACTCAACGCGAAGATCGCGTTCCAGTCCACCTTTCGCGGCATCTTCTTCATCCCCTACGTGCTGGCGATCCTGGTCGTCGGGTACGTCTTCCAGTATTTCTTCGCCAATTCGCTCCCCCGGATCCTGTCGAACGTCCCGGTGTTCCGTGACAACATCCTCACCAACCCGGACTGGGCGTGGACGGCCATCCCGCCAACGCGGTGCTGTTCGTCATCGTGATCATGCTCGTCTCGTTCCTGCAGTTCCGAGTTCTTCAGCGCACGGAGGCCGACTTCTAATGGCTATCACCATCGACTCCCCCGCCACGGTCGAACCCGCATCCCCCCGGGCGGCCCGTGACCCGCGCGGTGTCCGGCGCATCAAAGACAACCGCACCCGGATCAACTGGTGGGCCACCGTGCTGATTGCGGTCTGCGCGATCACCGTGCTGGTGCCGCTCTACTTCGCCGTGATCACCGCGCTGAAGACCCCCGACCAGCTCGGCGGCACCGGGTTCGCGCTCCCCACCAGCGTCCACTGGGAGAACTTCGCCGACGCCTGGACGCTGACCAAATTCCCGCAGGCGCTGATGAACACGGCCCTGATCACCGTCGGCGCCGTCATCCTCACCCTGCTGACGAACTCGCTCGTGGCGTACGCGATCGCCCGCAACCTGCACAAGCCGTTCTTCACGGGCGTCTACTTCTACCTGCTGTCCGCCATTTTCATCCCGTTCCCGATCATCATGCTCCCAGTCGTGAAAGAGACGGCCCTGTTCGGTCTGGACAACCAGGTCGGGTTGATCTTGCTCTACGCGGTGTTCGGGCTCTCGCTCAACGTCTTCATTTACGTCGCGTTCATCAAATCGATCCCGATCGAGCTGGAGGAGGCGGCCTACACCGACGGGGCGACCACCTGGCGGGTTTACTGGCAGATCATCTTGCCCTTGTTGACCCCGATGAACGCGACCGTCGGCATCCTCACCTGTGTCTGGGCGTGGAATGACTTCATCCTGCCTCTCGTCGTGCTCTCCGACCCGGCGGCACGCACCCTGCAACTCTCCCAATTCGTGTTCCAGGGCCAGTTCAACACCAACTACTCGGCCGCGTTCGCCTCATACCTGATGGCCATGGCCCCGCTGCTGATTGTGTACATTTTTGCCCAGCGCTGGGTTATCTCCGGCGTGATGAGAGGATCGATCAAATGACGACACCCGCACCAACGTCCGGGATGACCGCCCCCGCGACCACCCCCGCGACCGGCGCCTCCTGGTGGACCAGCGCCGTCGTCTACCAGGTGTATCCGCGCAGCTTCGCGGACTCGGACGGCGACGGGATCGGTGACCTCGGCGGCATCCGTTCGAAGCTCGACTATCTCGCCGAGCTCGGCGTTGACGCGGTCTGGCTCTCTCCGGTCTACCCGTCGCCGCAACATGACAACGGCTACGACATCAGCGACTACCAGGACATCGAACCGGTCTTCGGCAGCCTGGCGGAGTTCGACCTGCTGCTGGTCGAGGCCCACGAGCGCGGCATCAAGATCGTGATGGACCTGGTGGTGAACCACACCAGCGACGAGCACGCCTGGTTCCAGGAATCACGCTCGTCGCTGACGAACCCGAAGCGCGACTGGTACTGGTGGCGCAAGCCCCAGGCCGACGGCGGCCCGCCGAACGGCTGGGGCAGCGCCTTCAGCGGCCCGGCCTGGACGCTCGATCCCGCCACCGATGAGTACTACCTGCACCTGTTCGCCAAGCAGCAGCCCGACCTCAACTGGGAGAACCCCGAGGTGCGCGAGGCCGTCTACGCGATGATGAACTGGTGGCTGGACCGCGGCGTCGACGGCTTCCGGATGGACGTGATCAACTTCATCGCCAAGCAGGTCGAGCTGATCGACGGACCGGCCCCGGCCACCGGCGGCGGCTCGCCGATGGGGGCGCAGATCCATGAGTTTCTGCAGGAGATGCACCGCGAGGTCTTCGACGGCCGCGGAGGGCGGCACCTCACCGTCGGCGAGATGCCGGGCGTGAGCACCGACGACGCCCTGCTGTTCACCGACCCGGCCCGGCGCGAGGTTGACATGATCTTCCAGTTCGAGCATGTGGGCCTCGACCAGGGCGAGCACAAGTTCGAGGTGCTGCCTCGCAGCCTGACGGCGCTGAAGAAGAGCCTGTCACGCTGGCAGGAGGGTCTGGCCGAGACCGGCTGGAACAGCCTCTACCTGAACAACCACGACCAGCCCCGATTGGTGTCGCGCTTCGGCAACGACACCTCCTTGCGCTACGAGTCGGCGACTCTGTGGGCCCTGGTGTTGCACCTGCACCGCGGAACGCCCTACATCTACCAGGGCGAGGAGATCGGCATGACCAACGTGCGGTTCGACTCCATCGACGACTACCGTGACCTCGAATCCCTCAATCACTACCGCGAGGCCGTGGAAGAGTTCGACCTGGACCCCGGCACCGTGCTCGCCGGAGTGCAGACCATGGGCCGCGACAACGCGCGCACGCCCATGCAGTGGGATGCCTCGCCGCAGGCCGGTTTCAGCGCCGGCACGCCGTGGCTGGCCGTGAACCCGAACAGCGTCACGGTGAACGTGGCCGCCGACCTCGCGAGCGAGCGGAGTGTGTTCCGCTTCTACCAGCGCCTGATTGCGCTGCGGCATGAGAGCGAGGTGGTCGCCCTCGGCGATTTCACCCTGCTCGAACCCGACCACGACGCGCTCTACGCCTTCACTCGCAGCCGGGGTGACGAGACGCTGCTCGTCGTCGCGAACGCATCCGATGCCCCATTCACCGACCTGCTTCCGATGGACGTCTCCGGCGCCGATCTGATTCTGGCCAACTATCCGGCCACAACGGATGCCGCCGCACCGTCCTCGAACCCGGTGCTGCGCCCCTGGGAGGCGCGCCTCTACCGGCTGTAGGTCGGCGCAACCCGCCTCGACCGGGGCTCCTCACGGCGCACCAGTTTGAACGCTGTAAGGACGAGGCCGACGATGACACCGAGCACGGCGCCGCTCCCGTTCGCGACCAGATCGCGCACATCCGGGACCCGGGTCGGCAGGAACTGCTGCGTGAACTCGATTGAGCCGGTGAGTAGGACGGCCACGACGATCGCCAGCCACCAGAACCGGCGTCCGAGCAGGAGCAGCAGAAACACGCCGATCGGGATGAACATGGCGATGTTGGCCGCGAATTCGACCCGCCCGTAGGTGATCCAGTCGGTGGAGTCGTGCCGGTTGAAGAATCGGAGCGCCCGGAGCAGCAGCTCGTTGTTCCCACTGTCGAGCGGCTGCGGCCCGAGCGTCACCCAGCCCACGAACGCCAGATAGGCGAGCGTGACCAGGGACAGGACGGGATGGCGGTGCAGCATGGCTCCATCCTTCCCGATGGATGCTGGGGGTCACCCCAGTGACGGCCCCCGACCGCGAAAGCGCGCTACTTGCCCAGCGCTGCCTTCTCCTCGGCGAGGACCTCGTCGCGGAGGGTTTCGTCGAAGACGCGCTTGGCCTCGATACCGACGACGGAGTGACGGCGGCCGTAGAGGAAATACACCGCGATGCCGATCGCGAGCCAGACCGCGAAGCGCACCCAGGTGAGCGTCGTGAGGTTGAGCATCAGCCAGAAGCAGAGCGCGGCCGACAGGATCGGCAGGAAGGGCGAGAAGGGCACCTTGAAGGCCCGGGGCAGGTCGGGGCGCTTCTTGCGCAGAACGACCACGGCGATGCTGACCAGCACGAAGGCCGATAGCGTGCCGATGTTGATCATTTCCTCGAGCACGCCCACGTCGGTGAACCCGGCGATCAGGGCGACCGCGGCGCCGGAGATGATCTGCACCCGGGCGGGGGTGCCGCGCTTGGACGAGGTGACACTCAGGCCGCGCGGCAGCAGGCCGTCGCGGCTCATGGCGAAGAGCACGCGGGAGAGGCCGAGGAGCAGCACCATGATCACGGTGGTGAGCCCCACCAGAATGCCGACCGAGATGACCTGGGCAGCCCAGCCGGCGCCGACCGAGATGAACGCCGTCGCGAGTGAGGCATTGGGGTCGTCGGCGAGAACGGTGTACGGCACCATGCCGGTGAGCACGAGGCTGACGCCGAGGTACAGCACCGTGACGATGGCCAGACCGGCGAAGATGCCGCGCGGCAGGGTCGTTTGCGGGTTCTTGACCTCTTCGGCGCTGGTGGCGACCACGTCGAAGCCGATGAACGCGAAGAAGACCAACGAGGCGCCGGCGAGCAGACCGAACAGTCCGTACTGGGCCGGCTGGGCACCGGTCATGAACGAGAAAAGGGATTGCATCCAGACGTCGCCGTCGCCGCCCGCGGAGGGCACGGCCTCGGGGATGAACGGCGTGTAGTTCTTCGGATTGATGAAGAAGGCACCCACGACGATCACGAACACCACGATCGCCACCTTGAGGATGGTGAAGATGCTGGCGACGCGAGCAGACAGCTTGGTGCCCAGCACCAGGAGGGTGGTGAAGATTGCGACGATCACGAACGCGCCCCAGCTGACCTGCAGTCCGAAGACCGCGATCGTGGCCGGGACATCCCAGTTCCAGAGTTCGAAGACCTCACTCAGGTAGATGCCCCAATATTTGGCGATCACGGCCGCGGCGGTCAGCATCTCGAGGATCAGGTCCCAGCCGATGATCCAGGCGAGCAGCTCGCCGAGGGTCGCATAGGTGAAGGTGTACGCCGAGCCGGCCACGGGAACCGCCGAGGCGAACTCCGCGTAACACATGATGGCGAGCGCGCAGGTGACCGCGGCGAGGAGGAACGCCAGGGTGACGGATGGCCCGGCGTAGCTGCCGGCCGCCTTCGCACCGACCGAGAAGATCCCGGCACCGACGGCAACCGCGACGCCCATGATCATGAGGTCCCAGGTGCCCAGCGTGCGCTTGAGGCTGTGCCCCTTCTCGAGGGAGTCGGCCATGGAGGCCTCAATGCTCTTGGTGCGCCAGACGCTCATAACTGGGTGCTTCCGTTCCGTTGGGTATTGGTCAATGCTAGGCCCCCGCCGGGCTTCCCCGACCCCGGACCCCGCAGACCCGGGGGCCGCACCCCCTAGCATTGAGCGGTGCCCACCACCCTCTGCCACTCCCCCGGGGCCAGGGTCGGCCTGTCGATCGCGGTGGCCACCGGCCTCTACGGCATCTCGTTCGGCGCCCTGTCGGTGTCGTCGGGGCTCGACATCTGGCAGACCTCGGCGCTGAGTCTGCTCCTGTTCTCCGGGGGCTCCCAGTTCGCGTTCATCGGGGTGATCGCCGGCGGCGGCAGCGGTGCGGCAGCCGCCGGCGCGGCGGCGCTCCTCGGCATCCGTAACGCGGTCTACGGGATGCAGTTGAACGCCCTGCTGCACCCTCGTGGCTGGCGCCGCTTCGCCGCCGCCCAGGTCACCATCGACGAATCGCTTGCCACGAGCACCGGGCAGACCGTGCTCGTCGAGCAGAAGCGGGGGTTCTGGGTCGCTGGTCTCGGCATCTTCGTGTTGTGGAACGTATTCACCCTGATCGGGGCGCTCGCGGGCGACGCCGTGGGCGACCCGAAACAGTGGGGCCTCGACGGCGCGGCGGTCGCGGCGTTCCTCGGGCTGCTCTGGCCGCGGCTGCGGTCGAAGGAGGCCGGGGCGATCGCCGCGGTCTGCGCGCTGGCCACCGTACTGACCGTGCCGCTCGTTTCGCCGGGCGTGCCCATCCTCGTGGCGGCTGTCGTCGCCGGTGCCATCGGCTGGTTCGGTTTTCGGCACGGGCCGGCGGGCGAGGGTCTCGAGCCCGACGTCGACCCCTATCCCGGTCCACCCGATGCACCCGGTTCGACGGATGCGCAGGCTCCCCGATGAGCGTCTGGTTCTGGATCCTCGTGGCCTGCGCGGCGGCGTTCATCACGAAGCTGCTCGGCTATCTCGTGCCGCAGAAGTGGGTCACCAACGCGCGCATCGCCCGCGTCGCCGGCGTCCTCACGATCGGCCTGCTGACTTCCCTGACGGTCGCGAACACCGTGGCCACCGGCCAGGACCTCGTCGTCGACGCCCGGCTCGGGGCGCTCGTCGTAGCGGCGATTGCGCTCTGGTTCAAGGCCCCGTTCCTGGCGGTGGTCATCGCGGGCGCGGCAGCGGCCGCCGGGCTCCGGCTGCTCGGTCTCGGTTGAGGGTCTCGCGCGCCAACGGGGGCGGTAGGGTTTTTCCAACGGCAATGCGTCCGTCGACGTTTTTCGATGATGAAGAAAAGAGTGTGTGATGTCCGGGAAATATGAGCTCTACGCGGAACGATCCGGCGGATACCAGTTTCGGCTGAAGGCCAACAACGGCGAAGTGATCGCGACCTCCGAAAGCTATCACTCCAAGGCGGAGGCCCTCAAGGGCATCGAGGCACTGAAGGCCCACGTCAAGTCGCACGTGGTCGACATGACGGAGCCGGACGCCTGAACGGATCTCGGTTCTGCCGAGTGAGTCACCGTCGATTGGTCCTGTGGCTCCCGGAGAGTCGAAGCTGACTGCACCGTGTGGACGCTGGTCATCCGGCGGAGCACCGTGTGCGGCGTCGAACCAATTCGACGGAGATTCTGCCGTAAAACGGCTTTATCGGAGTATTCGGGGCCGATACGGCCACAATCTCCGTCGAATTCGTTCTGGACGGAGTCACTGCACCGCGGCAACCGCCCCCGAACCCCCAGCCCTCGACGCCATCCCGCCCACGGCTGTGGGGGTTCACTCGTCTAGACCGCCGCGAGTTCCTCGGCCGCGAGTTGCTCTCCGGTGAAAAGCTCGGCGGCGAGCAGTTCCAGCGTGCGCGCACGCCCGGGTGAGGTCGCCGCGTCGGCGCCCGTGTGAGCGGAGGCGATCGGCTGCAGCATGACCTCGTCGACCCCGAACTTCGCCGCGAGGGCACGGATGCGCGCGGCCGCGGCGCCGGGCTCGTCGATGATCCAGGCCGCGGCCATCCGTTCGATCATCTGGAGCAGCGCCGGCGCCATCGGTGCGGCGGCGGCCTCTTCGACCGTCGCGAGCGGGCCGAGCGGCAGGCCCGATCTCAGGCGCGCCATCTGCTGCATCTGCGGCAGGGCGAGGGCGAGGGCCTCGACCCGGGTCTCGGCGACCGACACGTTCAGGGTGAGGATGGTGCGGGGGGCGTCGAGGGTCTCGCTGGGGGTGAACCCGCGTCGGTACAGCTCGAGGGCCGCTGTGGTGCCGTCGCCGGCGAAGTGGTTGGCGAACACGTAGGGCATGCCCTGCCGGGCGGCGAGCCGGGCCGAGTAGTCGCTGGAGCCAAGCAGCCAGATTTCGGGCATCCCGGTGGCGGCGGGAGTCGCGTGCAGGGTGTAGTCCTGACCGGAGGTGAGGCTGAGCGAGGCCCCGTCGGGGTGCAGCAGCGCCGCGATGTCGGCGATGTTGCGCGGAAACGCGTCGACCTCGCTCACTGCTCCGCTCGAGCGCAGCAGTGCGGTGATCATCGGGTCGCTGCCGGGCGCACGGCCCAGCCCGAGGTCAATGCGCCCGGGGAAGGCCGCCTCGAGGATGCCGAACTGCTCGGCGATCACGAGCGGAGAGTGGTTGGGCAGCATGACGCCCCCGGAGCCGACCCGGATGCGTTCGGTCTGCGCCGCGAGGATACCGATCAGCACGGGCGGGTTCGTCGACGCGACCGCCTGCATGTTGTGGTGCTCCGCGACCCAGTATCGGGTGTAGCCGAGCCGGTCCGCGCTCTGGGCGAGGTGCACGGCTGCCGCGATCGCCTCAGCGGAGCTTTGCGAGGTGCGGACGGGGATCAGATCGAGCACGGAGAGGCTCAGCGCGGAGGTAGACATCGGTGGGGGAAACCGCGCCGGGCCCGGAGATATTCCCGGTTCCCCGCCCCGGACACGCTAACGGGCCGCCACCCGGAAGGTGACGGCCCGCTTGTAAGAAGATCGCGGTGTCTTCGAAAAGTGCCTTAGCGGCGCAGTCCGAGGCTGCCGATCAGCGTGCGGTACCGAGTGATGTCGACATCCGACAGGTAACCGAGCAGACGACGGCGCTGACCAACCATGAGGAGCAGACCACGACGCGAGTGGTGGTCGTGCTTGTGCTCTTTCAGGTGCTCCGTGAGGTCCAGGATGCGCTGCGTGAGCATTGCAATCTGAACTTCGGGGGACCCGGTGTCGCCTGGGTGGGTAGCGTACTTTTCGATGATCGCCTTCTTTGCATTAGCTTCGAGTGCCATAGATGGGATCCCCTTTCTCTCACTGCGCGGTGCCCGGGGCCGAATGCCTGGGCTCTCTTGATCCGCGGCCGTCAAACGGCAACCGTCCGAGTTTAGCAGAGTCCGAGAGGTCGGCTGGAGCAGCAGGAGCAACGGCCAGAAGATGCGGGCTGCGATCTCGGCCGGGGCGCTGACCAGCTGCTCGTGCGCCCTCCCGAACCGGATGTAGAGCTCACTGATCGGGTGCCGCCGAGGCCGTTGATCATCAGGGCCACCCGGTCCCCGACACGTCCGGCCGGTCCCCGACGACCGCGTCGCGCATCTCGTCGGTCATCTCATTCGCGGTGGTCAGCTTCGCGCGGCGTCGTCCCGGTTCGCCATGGATGCCCACGCCCATCCACGCGTGTCGAGGTTCGCGGCGGCGATCCCCTGGTGCATGTCCGGCACGAACTGCTTCGGGCTCCGGGATCGGGCGAACCGATGCTACGTTCTCCGGTGTAGCTGGCCCGGCCGCGACGGGCCTGCAGCGTGCTCGTGGCGTCCGCGCTCGCCCGCGCAACCAGGGACATCCGGGCGAGGAGGGTTTCCGGGTCACGGCCGGCGGCCACCTCGGCTTCGAGCGTATCCGTGGCCGGCATGAGGGCGTCGAGCAGGGTCTTGTCTCCCAGGTCGGACTTGCCGCGGGCCTTGATCCCCTCGGTGGCGGCCCAAAGCATCGCCACGAATTCGGTGTCGAACAGGGCTGAGCGGGTCATCGGCTCTCCAGATCGGGGGCCGAGCGGTCGGGGGCGCTGAGGATGGTGGCGAAATCGGCCAGGTCGACGAAGAATTCCGGCTCCAGACCCAGCGGGTCGCGCAGCGTCACGGTGGTGGGGCCGCCGGGGTCCCCGAGCGACGACACCACCAGGGCCGCCCCGGTGAAATCTTCGTCCGCGGTGTAACCGCTGATCGTGATCACGGTGCGGAGGCCCGCGGCGAGCGCCGACCGGAGGCCGTTCGCACTGTCCTCGACGACCACGGCGTCGGCGGCGTCGATCCCGAGTTCCCGTAGGGCATGCAGGTAGATGTCCGGGGCCGGCTTCTTCCGGTTCACGATGTCGCCGGCGAAGACCCGGAACTGCGCGGCCAGCTCGGGCCCGAGTGTTTGCGTGAGCACGGCGCGCACGGATTCCTCGGCCGAGGTGGAGGCCACGGCGAGGATCCAGCCGGCGCCCGCGGCTTGTGCGACGAGTCGACGGATGCCCGGGCGGGCCGTCAACGCGCCGCTCGCCACCCGCTCGGTGTAGATCGCGCTCTTGCGCCGGTGCCAGCCGGCGACGGCCGAGTCGAGGGCCGCGGGGTCGTCCGCCGGCAGACCGAGCACTCCGGCCACCTCCGGGGTGAGGATGCTGCGCATCCGTTCTTTTCCTCCCCCGATCGTCACCTTCTGGACGTAATCGGAGTCGCTCCACTGCACGGGCACCGAGAATTCCTCGAAGGTCTGGTTAAAGGCCGGCAGGTGGCCGTCGCGTTCGGTGTCGGCCAGCACGCCGTCGCAGTCGAAGATGAGAGCGGGCATCGCCTCAGGCCTTCCTCGCGTTGCCGATGGCGGCGAAGGCTCGGTCGACGGCTGCTTTCAGCGGTGAAATCGCCACCTGTGCCTCCCCGGTCAGATGCCGCCCATCGTAGGCTCGCCACCCCGAGCCGACAATGGGGCGGCCTAGGCGGGCTTCGCCGGCTGAGGCCGGTGCCGGATGGAGAACTTCGCCCGCTGGGTGATCGACTGATCCGGCCTGTCCCAAACCTTGATCATCGCCCAGCCCACGGCGACGAGCGGGACCGCCAGAACGGCCCCGGCGATACCGCCGAGGATGGTGCCCACGGTCAAAGCGACGAGGATCACCAGCGGATGCAGTTTCAACGCCCCCGCCATCACCACCGGGTTGAGAAGGTCACCCTCGATCTGGTTGACCAGGATCACGATGGCCACAACGATCAGCGCCACGAGCGGCCCATTGGCCACCAACGCCACGAGGGCAGCCAGGATGCCCGCGATGGTCGCCCCGATCAGTGGGATGAACGCCGTGAGGAACACGATCACAGCCAGCGGCAGGGCCAGCGGAACTTGCAGGATGGCCAGCCCGACGCCGATCAGAACGGCGTCGAAGAGGGCGATGATCGCCGTTCCCCGCACGTACTGGCCGAGAACCGTCGGGGTGACGTCGCCGATCCGGTGGGCGCGCTCGAGGCTCTCGCCGTGCAGGAAACGTAGGAAGAAGTTCCAGATCTGGCCGCCGTCCTGGAGGAAAAAGAACAGGATCACCAGCACGAGCAGGGCTCCGGTGACCAGCTCCACCGCGGCGGACACCCCGGCGAGCGCCCCCGTGCCGAACTGTGCGCTCGTGACGAAGCCCACGATCGCATCACGCACCGCGTTGAACTGCTCCGAGTCGAGCGCGATCGGGCCGTCGACCAGCAGCCCTTGTAGTTCGTCGAGCCCGTCGCCGGCCGCCACCACCAGCGCACCCCACTGGTTGCGCACCGCGAAGACGATGAGCGTGACGATGCCGCCGAGGATGAGTGCCCCTGCCAACAGGGTGATCCAGGTCGCGAGAATGACCGGGAGGCCGCGCGTGCGCAGCCAGCCGACCAGCGGTGCCAGCGCCGATGCCAGGATGAGCGCCACGAGAACGGGGATCACCACGAGTTGCACCTGCACCAGAGCGTAGACGGCGCCGGCGGTCAGCACGACCACGACGATGATCTGGGTGGAGCGGATGGCCCACCGGCCGAGCCGGCTGGTCAGTAGGGTCTGCAGGGACGGGGATGAGGGGTCGTCGACGCGCATGCTGACACCATAGGCACCTGTGCAGCATCGGTAAACGGCTGCCCGGCCGAGTGCCTCCTAACCGATTCGGGCGGAACCCCGGCCCGGCGTCGAACGAATTCGATGGAGATTCTGCCGGGAGAGCGCTCTTTCCCGGGTTTTCGGGGCGTTTCGGGCAGAATTTCCGTCGAATTCGTCGCCCTCATCCGCGCCATCTGCAAAACCGCCGAAACCGCCGCGCAGCGAAACGGCGGCCGGTTCCCGGTCCCGCTGGTGGTGGAGCTCGACGAGTGCGCGAACATCGTCCGCTGGCCCGAACTGCCCTCGGTGTATTCGTTCTACGGGTCGATGGGCATCATCCTCAACTCCTACTTCCAATCCCGCGCCCAAGCGATCGATGCGTTCGGGAAAGACGGGTGGCAGACCCTTCCTCCGCTCCCTGGCCGCCCTCATCGGCGAACACGACGAAATCACCTACGGCAGCTCCACCGGCAAAGACGGCCACCAATTCACCTCCACCAACACCCGCAAGGTCAACACCCTCGACATCGCCGCCCTCGGCTCCCTCCCCGAATGGCGCGCCATCGTCTTCAGCTCCAAATGCCGACCCGTCATGGTCAACACCGTCCCCTGGTTCCGCGACAAAACACTCACCACCACCATCAACCGCACCACCCCGCCCACGGCAATGGACCCGGTACCGCCACTGGTGCCCGACGACAACACTGCAGAAGTGGCAGCACATGGCTGAGCACGATGACTACGACTCGAGCGACGCAGAGGAAGACGCGGTCGATGTCCGCCAGATGTGCCTTGAATGGTTGACCGACCACCTTGCGACCGTCGAGGTCGTCGGAACCAAACCCACGCCGTGGTGCACCCGATGGTGGTTGCACCCGGAGGTTGTCGCCAGGTTCAAGGCCCTCTGGCAGGCCAGCATGCAGGCTGACGCCAGTGTCATGGACGGTGACGCCGGCGCTGTGTCGTCCTGGTGGATCAACCACTGGGACCGCCACGCCACGGTGATCTTCGACAAAGGACACGGGCCGTTCCGCGACTGTGACCCCGATCAAGGACACCTCTACCGCCGCAAAGATAGATCTGCCGCGGTCGTGCCGGCGTCAATGCCGCCCGATGACGTGGAGGTGTAGTGGGATCCGCAGATCAAGTAACTGAGCGCGGAAACGATCGATTCTGCTTTCGGATCTAGTCAGATTCAGGAGGCTTCGACCGACGCTGTGCCGACGGCGGTCCCCAGGTCAGCGACGCTTAGTACGGAGCCTCGACGCGCAGAAACGTGGTGTTGCTCCTCCTTTTATCGTTTGCGTCAGTCCAATGCGCCGAGAAGGGGACGCTATGGCTCCAACTGGTGTCGATCCGTTCACCCACGAAATCCACAGTTGTGCCGACGGCGACAGTATGAGAACTGCCGCCTTCATTCCGGAACCGGGGGCGAGACCCGGTATGCTGCGATGAGCATCATCCAATTGGTAGGCTAGAACGCATTCCAAGTGGAGTGCGTCCACCCCATGCCCCCGGCCAAGTCTCGCCGGTCGCATCGTGGGAGCCGCCGCGGCAAACGTGACGACGTGCGTCAAGCGTATTTTGACGCGACCCACTGCCCGTAGTGGCCCGCCTCCTGTTCGGGATCCTCAGCTGGGCGAGCATGACCTGCCATTAGTGCCTGTTTTGCGCGCCGAAGAGCCGTGTGAACCTGCGACAAGTAGGAGGAACATGCCATGAAGATTCCCGCCATGAAACGAAGAGATTTTCTCAAGGTTGGCGGTGGTGTGGTCGCTGGCGCGGCCGTTGGCATCACCGGCACGAACCTTGGCAACAATCTAGGAGCCGGCGGGGAACTCGCGGCTGTGGCCTCAAGCCGGGGACTGACCGGTGCCGAGGCCCGTGCGGCTCTGACGTCGGTGGTGCCACCCGGCAAGTATGATCCGTACTTCATGTTCGCGTCCGGCGGGCACTCCGGTCAGATCTCGATCATCGGCATCCCTTCGATGCGGCTGCTAAAGATCATTCCCGTGTTCACGCGCGATTCATTCTCTGGATATGGCTTTGGTACGGACGTTGACGGCGTCATCCCGCGGGGGTCCGATCCGACCAAGAGCAATCTGCTGAGCTGGGGCGACACCCACCATCCCGCCCTCTCGGAAACCGAAGGCCGGTATGACGGCCGCTGGCTGTACGTCAACGACCGTGCCAACGGGCGGATCGGTATGGTTGACCTCGCCGACTACAAGACGAAGCAGATCTACGACATCCCCAACATCGGCAGCGCTCACGGCGGAGTGTTCGTCACGCCCGATTCCGAGTACGCCCATGTGTCGTCCATCACTCCCCGGCCGATTACCGATAACGGATATGCGCCGCTCGAAAGCTACGCGGACCTTTATCGAGGCTTCTCGAGCTGGTGTGCGATCGACCAGACAACGGGCCACCTGGTGCCCGAAAAAAGCTTTCAGATCGAGCTCCCACCCTATAACCAGGATCTCGCGGACATGGGCAAGCTGGCCAGCGCCGGCTACGGGTTCCTGAATTCATTCAACGCCGAGCTCTCGGTCGGCATGTCTCACAAGAACCCGCCGATTGAAATCGGGGCGGCCAAGAACAAATACGACTACCTCCACGTCATTGATTGGAAGAAAGCCGAAAAGGTCGTCGCGGCAGGCAAGATCATTATGCGGAACGGCATCCGCGTGATCCCGCTGGAGGTCGCCATCAGCGAGGGCATCCTGCACTTCATTCCTGAGCCGAAGAATCCGCATGGAGTTGAGGTCTCTCCCGACGGAAACTACATCGTGATCGCGGGCAAGCTCGACCCGGCCGTGACGGTGTACTCGATCACGATGATCAAGAAGGCCATCGAGGACAAAAACTTCGAGGGCACGGACCGCTACGGCGTTCCGATCATCCCGATCACGGCCGTCACTGCGGCGCATGTCGAACTCGGTGCCGGGCCGCTCCATACGCAGTACGACGGCAAAGGCAACGCGTACACGAGCCTCTTCATTGACAGTGCGATCATCAAGTGGACCCTGGGTCCCGATGCCGGTGTGACTGAAAAGCCGTTTACCGTTCTTGAGAAAATCCCCGTGCACTACAACATTGGCCACCTCGCGATCCCCGGCGGAGACACCGTAGCGCCGGTCGGGACGTACATGGTCGCCCTCAACAAGTGGTCGCTCGATCAGGTGCAGAAACTTGGTCCGCAGCATCCGGTGAACTTGGAGCTTTTCGACATTAATCACACGCCGCCACGCGTGCTGAGCAGTTTGCCCCTCGGCGGATCCGAGCCCCATTACGCGCAGATTATCAGCGTCGACCGGCTCAACCCGCTCACGGTCTACCCTCCGGGTACCAACCCGGAGACCATGGCCAAATCGGAGTTCGCGACCGCCTCCGGGCAGGAGCGAATCGTGCGCGCGGACGGCTTCGTCGATGTCTACGCGACTGTCATGCGCAGCCACTTCACTCCTGAGCAGATCCCGGTCACTGTCGGTGAGAAGCTGCGCATCCACCTGACCAACATCGAGACAGCGGAAAACGCCACACACACATTCGCAGTGCCCAATCACAACCTTCAGGCCACGCTCGACCCGGGGGAGACCGTGAGCGTGGAGTTCACCGCCGACCGGGTGGGATCGTTCGCCTTCTACTGCGCTCAGTTCTGCTCTGCCATGCACATGGAAATGTACGGGTGGCTGCTTGTAGCACCGACGGGCGCCTGATGAGGCCGGCATCCTCGCGACGCGCGGGCCTTGCATCGTTGTCCTTGACCGTGGCCCTGCTGGCGACGGCATGCAGCACCGGCGTGGCCCAGCCTGACCGGTCGGCGACATCCTCGCCCAGCTCGTCCACCGCGGTGCTTGCCGTGGTCGGCAAGGAGTTCTCCTTTACGCCGGCCGCCCTCACGGCGGTCGCGGGCGAAACGACGATCCGCTTCACGAACAAGGGAACGACAGGGCATGACCTCTTGATCGATGAGTTGCATGTGCATCTCATGGCTGATGCCGGTAAAACCGTCGAGGCAGACGTCACCCTAGCACCGGGCACATACGCGGTGTACTGCTCGATACCCGGGCATCGGTCAGGCGGAATGGAAGGAACGCTGACGGTCTCATGACGGCAGGAACCGAAGGTTTGGCCCGCTTTTTCCGGCGAGGTTCGGTGACGCGAATCGGAATCGCGCGGATCGTTGCCGGTGTCACCGGGATCGCTTTGGTACTCGTCGCTGCCACATTGCCGATCTGGCAAATGAGGTTCCTCGCCCCCCAATACCCAGCCGGCCTCGACATCAAAGCGTACGGCAACAGCGTCAGTGGCGACCTGAGTGAGATCACGGTGCTCTCGCATTACATCGGGATGCCGCGCTTCGACGCTACAGGGATGCCCGAGATGACGCTCTGGCCGTTTGTGATCCTGCTCGCTGTGCTGGGAGTAATCATTGCGACAGCGGCGGACAGAGCCTGGTGGCGACGTCTCGCCTGCACCGGATTGTGGCTTATACCTGTCGGGGCGCTGGCCGATGTGCAGTTCCGCCTCTGGCAGATGGGACACAACCTGGATGGTTCCGCACCGATGACCATCGACTCTTTCACCCCACTGGTCGTGGGCCCGACCGTGGTTATGAACTTCACAATGTGGGGCATTCCCGGATCGGCTCTCGCGCTGATCGCGGCCGCCGCCGCACTGGTGACGTTCGCCCCGGCAATCCCACGACGCATCCCACGGCGAGTCTCCGAGCGCTGAACGCAGCGCTCACCCGTTCCACTCACGAACACCAAGCAGTTTGGCAGGACATTCGAATGTCTAATAAAGCAGACGAGCCAGTCGAGGCAGGCGACAACCGGGTGAGAAAAACCGGCGTCGGCACGGAAGGTAAGTCGCACACTCTCAGCCGTCGCAACCTCCTCGCCACCCTCGGGATCGCGGCAGCCGGCGGAAGTGCCATAGCCCTCGGGTTCCTCAACGACGACGCGGAGGCGACAACCGGGCAGGGAGGAACGAATGGAAAGAAGGGAAAAGGACCGGAGCACGCGTGGTGCATGGTCATCGACCTCCGAAGCTGCGACGGCTGCAAAGCGTGCACAATTGCCTGTCAACAGCGGCACAAGCTACCGGAGGAGCAGACCTGGATAAAGGTGTATTCGATGGAGGACAGCACAGGGGGCACCTATCCGATGCCACGGCCGTGCATGATGTGTGAGAACCCGCCGTGCCTGTCGGTCTGCCCGGTGAGCGCCACCTTCCGCACTGATGAAGGGCTCGTCCTCGTCGACCCGAACACCTGCGTCGGCTCCCGGGCCTGCATGGCGGCCTGCCCCTACGAGGCGCGCTACTTCAACTGGAACGAACCAAAACCAGTCACCATGATGCCATTCCCTCCGACGCCGCAAATGCCGGTGCCCCAACAGAAGGGAACAGTCGGCAAGTGCGTTCTATGCGCAGACCGACTGCCGTACGGTGAACTACCCGCGTGCGTGACCGGCTGCCCAATGGGTGTCATGTATGTCGGCGACCTGATCACCGACGTCGCCGTGAATGGCCTCGGTGACGTCAAGGTACTCTCCGAATTTCTCAAAGAGAACGACGCCGTGCGATTCAAGGAGGAACTCGGGACCAACCCGCGGGTTTACTACATTCGCGGCCACGGACAGGACCTCTCGTGAGCAACCCGGTCCGGGCCGCAGCGCTTCGCCCATTCGGGACCCCCAGCCGCCGCTACTGGTACGCGATCACCGCCCTCGGCATTGTGGTCCTGGCCGGTGTCGTCGCCTGGATCGTACAGCTTGTGTTTGGGATGGGCGTCGCCGGCTACAACGATCAGGCGTTCTGGGGCATCTACATCGCCGACGTGATCACATTCATTGGGGTCAGTTACGGCGGAGCGGTGGTTTCCGCGATCCTGCGCCTCACCGGCGCCGACTGGCGTGCACCGCTCACCCGGCTTGCCGAGGGCACCGCAGTAGTAACTGTGCTTGTGGGCACGGCACTCATCATCCCGCACCTGGGACGCCCGGAGCGAGTCTGGGAGCTGTTGACCCAACCAAACTTCGCGGCCCCAGTGTTCTGGGACTTTATCGCCGTGATGACCTATACCGCCGCATCCCTGGTGTTCTTCCTGTTGCCACTCGTGCCGGACATGGCCATCCTGCATGGTGAGGGCCCGCACCGGCTCGGCCGGTTCAGAGCCGGCTTGTACAGAGTCCTATCGCGCGGCTGGGTGGGTAACCCTGTACAACGGAGGGTGCTGAACCGGTCACTTGGACTGGTGTCGATCATGATCATTCCCTTGGCGGTGTCGGTGCATTCCGTGCTGTCATGGGCCTTCACACTAACCAACCGCCCCTGGTGGAATGAAAGCATCTGGGCGCCGTACTTCGTCGTCGCAGCACTCTACTCGGGCGTAGCGCTGGTCATTCTTGTCGTCGCGTCATTCCGTCGTGGCTACCACCTGGAGGCGTTTATCACCCCAAGACACTTCGTCCGTCTCGGGATGCTGCTGGTCACTTTCTCCGCGACCTACCTCTATATGACCTTTGCGGATCTCCTGCCTGGCGCGTACATCGGTGAACCAGACACCCTCGCAGTGTTTCACGAGCTCCTGCTCGGCCGCCTGGCCGTCTGGTTTTGGCTATTCGTTATCGTCGGGGGCGTACTGCCGATCGTGATCATGGCGTTGCCCTGGACCAGGAATGTGTGGGGCATCGTCACAGCGGCGGCCCTCGTCGTTCCGGCAATGTGGCTGAAACGGATGCTCATGGTCGTTGCTCCGGCCACATTCGACAACATGACCGGAACCTTCGGCGACTTTCGAATCACATGGGTCGGAGTGGCCATGACCCTCGCCGCAGCGGCCGCCGTTCCGCTGCTGCTCATGCTGCTCTTCCGGGTGGTGCCCCTGTTGTCCATCGACGAGATCGAGGAGATCGACGCCGCGAATGGGACTGTCCGGAAAGCAGAATCCGGCCAAAAGGTCGATGGTAACGGGCGGATGGCCCGATCCGTGGGTATCGTCGTCCTGCTCGTGGGGCTGATGGGTGGGGCGGCAGTCGGGGCTGCGGCTCCCGCTCAGGCGGACACGACGTCAGACACGGCATCCATCGCCCTGACCGGGGTGGAAGCGACCGGCCTAGTGCGGCTCACCGCGACCCTCACCGATCCGGACGGTCGACCCATGTCCCAGGGGGATGTCGAATTCCTCACGACGACGAGCGCACTGGGGGAACGGCTCCTTCCCCTGGGCACAATCGCCACCGATACCACGGGCGTCGCCGTC
The DNA here is from genome assembly GCF_002929635.1 of Cryobacterium sp. M25. Taxonomy (NCBI): domain Bacteria; kingdom Bacillati; phylum Actinomycetota; class Actinomycetes; order Micrococcales; family Microbacteriaceae; genus Cryobacterium; species Cryobacterium sp. M25. The sequence goes on from NZ_PJJU01000058.1 coordinate 113,193, forward strand.
CTGACCCTGGGCGGAGACTCTGATCACCTCTACCGGCCGTCAGAGGCCGGGCCGCAGGAGTTCTTCGCCCACTACACACCGTCTATGGGCGAGCAACCGATCACAGACTCGGTAACCGTGAATGTCACGGTGGGCCAGTCGGCATACCATCCGGCCGAACCCAAACCCTTTGTCACGATGGGAAAGGTCACGGTCATATCGATCTTCACCATCGTCGCCGCCATTTGGTTGACGTTGACCGTGCAGGTTGTAAAGGTCCGACGGGTCTGTACCGACACCCAGCTCAACCGGGACACGCAGGGCAGCGAGGGCGGGAAGATCACCTCCGGCTGACCCCGGACCAGCTACGAAAAAAGGAACGTCCGCGACAATATCGCAGGCGTTCCTTGTATGCCCTTTGGCACCCGTCTCAGAGACGGGGGGCAGGCTCCGGTGACTCGGGTGTAGCGGCCACCGGGGCATCGAGGCCTGATTCGGCGGGGGTCGTGCTCTGCATTTCGGTCTTCAAAATCTTTGTCGACTGCCCAAGGCTGCGAGCAAGGGCGGGAAGTTTGGACGAGCCGAAGAGAAGCACGACGATTGCAAGGATGATCAGGGAATGCCATCCGGTTAGGTTGCTGAACATGCGGATCCGATCTGTAATTCGGTAGAGGTGTCAATACCGCCCCCGTCCAGGGGGAGGAGGACAACGTCAATCCGAAATCTCCGCGGCCGCTCAATCGTGACGCTAAACGTCGCTGAACGCCTCCGAACTAGCGATGACCTACTAAGTAGGTTAGCACTCTGCGTCGCGGACCAGGAGTGAGGACAACGACGAGGTCGATATTCGGGTGAGCAATGATGTCATTGGAGTCGCCGGCACATGGCCACAACCCAGCAGTTCGCCGTGGTGCAACCAATGGTGGCTCCATCCCGAAGTCGTCGCCCGATTCAAAGCCCTCTGGCAGGCCAGCATGCAAGCCGACGCCAGCGTCATGGACGGCGACGCCGGCACCGTATCCTCCTGGTGGATCAACCACTGGGACCGCCACGCCGCGGTGATCTTCGACAAAGGCAACGGGCCCTTCCGCGACTGCGACCCCGACCAAGGACACCTTCACCGGCGCAAGGACACAACCGCCCGGATCGTGCCGACGTCGATACCGCCTGACGACGTGGAACTGTAGGGGACGCACACCGCGGGAACGGACGGCCAGTTTCTCCCGCCGCACAAGCCCCTGGATTCTCGGGCATCCGATCCCCGCCGTAGGGGCGCTCATGGCCGAGCTATTCGGCGTCCCTGAGCAGGCCAAGTCGTCCATGCCGCCCGAGAACGTGGAGCTGCAAAAAGTGCAGAGATGTCCAAACGCAAGCTGCGCCTGGTTCGAGCCCTCTTCCACGCGGTAGATCTTGATGATTGAAACTGATTGAAACTGATACTCTAAAGTCATAATCAATCACGTTGAAGGGAGGATATTCAGTGGCCGAAATCATTGTTGTTGAGAACGAGGATGCTGGGGGCAGGCTCGTCGCGGCGGCGATCCGTGCGCTGATCGAGGCTAGGCCCGACGCAGTGCTCGGTCTGGCGACCGGGTCAACACCGCTGCCCGTCTACCGCTCGCTCGCCAGCTCGCTTGCCGCGAATCCGCTCGATGTGTCGCAGGTGCGGGGCTTCTCCCTGGATGAGTACGTCGGCCTGCCCGACGGGCACCCTGAAAGTTACCGCGTCGTCATCGCCCGTGACGTCGTGACGCCCCTCGGGCTCACGCCAGGCAACATCCGTATGCCCAGCGGGGATCCGACCACGCTCTCTACCGCGGGCGCGGACTACGAGCGGGCGATCATCGACGCCGGCGGGGTGGACCTGCAAATCTTGGGAATCGGCCGCACGGGTCACATTGGCTTCAATGAGCCGGGTTCTTCATTCGCGTCGCTCACTCGAGTGAAGACGCTCACGCCGCAGACGCGGGCCGACAACGCCCGCTTCTTCAACTCGCCCGATGATGTGCCGGTGCACTGCATCACCCAGGGGCTCGGTACGATCCAGCGCGCGCGCCACCTTGTGCTGCTCGCTTTCGGGGATGTCAAGGCCGCTGCCATTGCCGCCGCCGTAGAGGGTCCGGTCACATCTAGTCAACCGGGATCGGCCATCCAGCTGCACCCACACGTCACGGTAGTTGTCGACGAGGCCGCAGCGAGCAAGCTCACCAACCTCGATTACTTCCGCTACGCCTGGGCGAATAAGCCAGCCTGGCAGGGGATCTGAGGACGGCTAGTCGGTCGCGGTGCGGCCGTCGCCCGGCTGCATCCGATGACCCTGGACGGCTTCATAAGTGAGTCGAAGTGACTCCGTCATGTCGTCGTACATTGACTGAGCGATGCGCACGAAGAGAATGTCGACCAGGGCCAGCTGAGCGATGCGGCTTGACATGGCACCGGCACGGTAACGGTTTTCCCTCGCCTGGGTGGTGAGTACGAAGTCGCAGTTTTCGACCAATGGCGAATCGGGAAAATTGGTGATTCCCACGGCCGTCGCGCCGGCGGCGCGCGCGATCTTCAGCGCATTGCTCGTCTCGACGGTGAGGCCGGAATGCGAGATAGCGATGGCGACCCCGCCGGGCCGCTGAAGAGCCGCGGATGCCCAGGCTAGGTGCATGTCGGAGAAGGACGTGGCGGAGAGCCCGATTCGGTACAGCTTCTGCTGCAGGTCCTGCGCGGCCAGGCCGCTTGAGCCGAAGCCGTACACGTCGATGCGAGTCGATGCCACGATGGAAGTCACTACTCGGTCGAGTGTCACGAGGTCGAGTGCCTTCGCCGTTTCCTCGATCGCCAGCACCTCCTGGTAGGCGATCTTGGCAACGACGTCTTCTGCACTGTCGGTGCGGTTAATTTCCCCGTCAGCGACGTGGAACCGGGCGCGCTGCGCCTGCGCCCAGCCTGCCGCCGCTGCCACTTCGATGCGAAACTCCCGGTATCCCGAGTAGCCCAATTTTTGACAGAATCGCGCGACCGTGCCTGGCGACGTCGCGCAGATAGTCGCGACCTCCGTGATGGTGCGGCCGAGGATGGTGGGATCGTCAATGACGGCCCGGGCAACCCGTGAATCGGTGGTGCTGAGGTCGGGCAATGCCTGCCGCAACTTCAGGAGGGCATTAGCAGCCATGCACAGTCCTTCCGCGGGTTGGCGCGGCGCTCATAGCTTCGCGAAGAAATCCATGGTGGGCGGTCAGGACCTTGATTGCGGTGGTTGGTTCGAGGTCAGTCAGCAGCACCAAAATAGCCGCTTTCACGGACCCATCGACAGCGTTGAGTGCTCGGGCGGCATCGACCGCATCTGCTTGTGTCGCCAGCATAACGGTCCTCTCGGCGCGGGCCCGTAGCTTCTCATTGGTGGCCTTCATGTCCACCATGAGGTTGCGGTAAGTCTTGCCCAGCCGCACCATCGTGATCGTGCTCAGCATGTTGAGCACCATTTTCTGCGCGGTGCCAGCCTTGAGCCTGGTTGATCCGGTGAGGATCTCGGGACCGACCACAACGTCGATGGCAACATCGCCAGCTTGGCCGAGATCCGATTCCGAATTGCAGGAGATCCCAGCTGTGAACGCGCCGACCGACGATGCGTACTCGATGGCGCCGAGAACATAGGGTGTGCGGCCGGACGCGGAAATGCCGATCACAGCGTCCAATGCTGAAACACCCAGCATGCGCAGGTCGGATGCCCCAGCGATGTCGTCGTCTTCCGCGTTCTCGACCGCGGCTTGAATCGCGCCCGGGCCGCCGGCAATAACCCCGAGCACCTGTTCGGGGCTGGTCCCGAACGTGGGGGGCGCCTCGCTGGCATCGAGGATACCCATCCGCCCTGCGGTCCCTGCACCGACGTAAATCAGGCGTCCCCCGGCGCTCATCCGGCCGACGATGCCGTCGATCGCGGCCGCGATGGCGGGGCTCGCGGCAGCTACAGCAGCGGCCACGGCGGCGTCCTCCTCGTTCATCGCGCGCACGAGTTCGGCGGTCGAGAGCAGGTCGAGATCCGGATGCCGGTCACTGACCTGTTCCGTTGAGAGCGTAGCGAGCGAGTCGCGCAGGTCGGCGTGGTCGGGCTGATTTCGGAGGTGCGGCTTAGCCACGGGTGATTCTCGTCTCATGGGGTAGTACACGGGAGTGGGCGATGAGTGCGGCGCCGGCGAGGGCATCTCCGAGGGGGGAGACAAGCGAGAGAGAGACCTTGCTTAATGTGGCGTCGAGGACGGCACGGAAGTAGGGGTGGGACACGAGACCGCCGGTGATACAGACGCGACCGCTGTCGTCGCGGGCCGCGACGCAGGCGAGCGCGAGAAGGGTGCAGGCCTCCGCGATGATCGCCACTGCCACGCCGTCGCCAAGGGTCGCTCGGGTGATCACGATGGGGGCGAACGTGCCGAGAGTTCGCGCGGGAGTGCCGGTGGCCGAGACCCAACCTGGCAGAGCGGCGAGGCCACCGGCAAGGTCGGTCGCATCGGCTCGGAGAGCTGTCTCCAGACCGCGGCCATCACCGGCACGGAGGGCCGCCTGCAGCCCCTGCTGACCGATCCAGCGGCCACTGCCGTCATCGCCCAGCCACGGTCCAAGCCCGTCAATCTGTCGAATCAACCCGGTGTGGTCGACCGCGAAGACGACGGCGCCCGTGCCTGCGATGAGGACTGTGCCGGGGCCGCCGGCGAATGCGCCAACGTGTGCCGCGAGACCGTCACTGATGAGAGCGGTGGGCACATCGAAATCGGCCCGCAGCCGTTGCAGGAGCCCGCGCCCGGCATCTGGTGCTGCCAGGGCGCCTGCGGCGCCAATGCCGATGCCGTCGAGGCTCGGGAGGAGCCGCTGGAGGTCCGGATCAAGACCCGACACCGACCCGAGGATGGCGTGGCGCGCGAGGTCAGTGCCATGCTCGTCGGCCAGGCCGGGTGACCCCTCGCCGGTGGCCTCGCCGAGCACCGCGTCGCCGCGGCTGAGCCGAACCCGGCAGGACGTCTTGCCGAGGTCTACGGCCAGCACGGTCAGTGCACTCATCGCTCTGACCTCCCCACAGTCCCCGGCGTGCTGTCTTCCCGCGGCAGGACGCGGAGGCCGCGGATGCCGTCCAGCGGCGTCGGCATGCGCACAGGCCCTGGACCGTAGACGAGTTGCCCTGCCAAACGGGCCCGGCCCGGCGCGGTCGCCGGCAGGTCGCAGGGAACGCCATGCCAGCTCAGGAATCCCAGCAGGGCGAACATGAGCGACTCCTTGAAATCAGGGTCGATGCCACATTCAGCCGAGGAAACCAGGGCGATCCCGTCCCCGGCGAGTTCAGCTCCAAGCTCGGACATCAGCGACGGATTGCGGACTCCGCCGCCCGAGGCGATCAGGCGTACTGGCAGATCGGCCCCGCCGGCACGCAGGGCGGCACCGATCGAGCGGGCGGTTAGCCGGGTGAGCGTGGCCACGAGGTCCTCAAGTTCCAGTGGAGGCCCACCCTTGACCACGTCCAGAGCCGAGTCCACGAAGGGAAGCCCGAATGTCTCACGGCCCGTCGACTTGGGTGCCATCCGGCGCAGGTAGGGATGGTCGAGGAGAGCCGAGAGGAGCCGGTCGTCGACCTTCCCAGCCGCCGCGAGCCGGCCATCCGCATCGAAGCTGGCGGCGCCGTTTGTGCCGCGCGCGACTACGGCGTCGATCAGCACGTTGCCGGGACCGGTATCCCAGGCCATTACCGTTCCATCGGAGCCCACGACCGACAGATTCGCGATTCCGCCCAGGTTGACGGTCGCGGCCGGCCGGCCAGTGTCGGCGGCTGATGAGCCGAGCCAGGCCCGATCGAAGACGCCCATGAGCGGAGCACCCTCACCTCCTGCCGCGATGTCTGCCGCGCGGAGGTTGCACAGCACGGGCGCGGCGGTCGCCTCAGCGATCCAGGAGGCCTCACCGAGTTGGAGGGTTCCGCGGGCGTGGCCGTCGTCGACCCAGTGGAAGACGGTTTGTCCGTGCGAGACAACCAGCGCCACGGGGGTGCCGAGCTGCCGCATGGCGGCCAGGGAGGCCGCCGCGAATTCCTGACCGGTGAGGGTGTCCAGACGGCAGAGTTCCTCGGCGTCTACACGGGATCCATCTGCCAGGTCGAGCACGCGCGTCCGTAACTCTGGGGTCCAGGCTACGGTCCGGGTGAGCAGCGGGCGCATGGTGAGCCACGGAATAAGAGAATCATCGCCCGCAGCCGTGTTGTCGACATCGATGTCGATGTCCACGATGACAACGTCGATGCCATCGGCGGAAGTCCCCGATTGGAGCGACAGAATTCTCATGGTGTCTCGCCGTGCAGGATGCCAGTCACTGTGTCCGCGGTGATCTTCGATGACCCCAGAGCGTCGATGACAGCAAGTGGGAGGGTGTCGGGGGAAGGCACCCCCGCATTGATGACAACGGCATGGGGGCGCAGGTCGGCAATGCATCTCACGGCATCCCGCTGAGCGCCCGCGGAAGCGATCCGGTCCACGAGCACGACCACGCCGCTGTCACTCGGGATCGATAGTACTGTTTCGGCCAGCGCCGCCTGGTCGGCACCCGGCGCGAGGCGGTCAAGATTATGAGTTCGCGACAGGCTTGCCGCGAAAGTATCGGCCGTGGATGCGACGGCCAGGGTGGCCCGTGCCCTCAGATCGAGCAGCGTCAGCCGGTGCTGATCGAGCGTTGCGCCACCGCGCACCGTGATAGCCGAGCGCACCATGCGTCCAGCGTCGAAGAAATCTCGTTGGGCGCTGGGGGCTGGATTGTTCGCGGTGATCGGGGGATCGACGGGCAGGGCGAGCCTCGCGGCCGATTCCCCGGCCCGCTCAAGGGCCTCCGCGGTGAGCACACCCTCGTCGAGGGCCTCGAAAAGGGCATCCCGCACCTCGAGGTAGTCGGCTCGGTCCGTGGTGCGGCCGCCGTTAGGCCCGAGGTTGGAAGGGTTGCCGATGCAGAGCAGTTCGGCTCCGGCAACCAGTGCGAGCACGGCGCCCGGCCCGGCGCCGAACGAGGCTCGGATCGCCGCCATGTCGAGGGCATCCGTCACGATCGTGCCGGAGAAGCCGGTCTCGCGCAGCGCGGCGAGGATTCGTGGATTGAGCGTTGCGGGCAGGTCGCCATGGTCGGGCACCACGATGTGCGCCGTCATCACGGCACGAACCCCGGCGGCTACGGCCGCGTGGAAGGGCGGCAGATGGTCGCGCTCGATCTGAGTCCAGGACAAGTCGAGGCGGGGCAGGGCAAGGTGCGAGTCGGTGTGGGTGTCACCGTGGCCCGGGAAGTGCTTGACGCAGGCGGCGACCCCCGATTCCTGTAGTCCACAGATCATGGCGGCGACATGCCGTGCCACGAGGCGTGTGTCCCGGCCGAAGGCCCGCACGCCGATCACCGGGTTGGCCGGGTTCGTGTTCACGTCGGCGACCGGTGCGAGCACGACGTTTGCGCCCGCGGATGCCGCCCGTCGACCGATCATCCGGCCGACCTCTTGGGTGGAGTCAAGGTTGTCGAGGCAGCCCAGTTGGGCGTGCCCTGGCAGAAGGGATCCCCGCACCGCGTCGAGCCGCGACACGTTGCCGCCCTCCTCATCGATTCCAATCAGCACGTCGGGCCGGGTGTTCCGCAACTCGGCGGAGAGTCGCGCCGGCTGCTCGGCATCGCTCTCATCGATGTTGTGACCGAAGTAGACCACCCCGGCGAGACCGTGGTCGAGTGCCCGGGCGAGCCAGTCGGGGGTGCGGAGGCCAGTGAAGCCAGGCCAGAGAACACCGTTTACGAGCCGGTGCAGGGTGGGGTCGGTCGCCGCGGTCATCCCTTGACCGCCCCCGCCACGAGGCCGCCGCTGAGCTTGCCCTGTACGAGGATGAAGAAGATCATCACCGGGATCGTAATAATGGTGGAAGCAGCCATGACTGGCCCCCAGTCGTTGGAGTGTATGCCAAAGAATTGTTTGAGGCCGATGGCCACGGTGTAGTTCTCCGCTGCGCCGCCGAGCAGGGTCATCGCAAAGATGAACTCGTTCCAGGCGACGATGAACGAGAAGACGCTTGTCGCCACGAGGCCGGGTGCCACGAGGGGCAGCATGATCGAGCGGAACATTCGTCCCCAGCTGGCGCCGTCTATGTACGCGGCCTCTTCGAGCTCGATCGGGACGGCGGCGACGAAGCCGCGCAGCATCCAGATCGCGAAAGGTAGCGAGAAGGCCAGGTAAACCACGACGAGCCCGACCAGCGAGTTGAGCATCTGCAGGTCTCGAACTTGCACGAACAGGGGGATGATGAGGGCCTCGAGCGGCACCATCTGCACGGTGAGCACCATGATCAGGATGCCGGTGCGGAACTTGAAGCGGAAGCGAGCGACCGCGACCGAGGCCAGCAGCGCTACGATCCCCGAGATGGTCACCGTGAAGAAAGCGACGATCGCCGAATTGCGGAGGAAGGTGCCGAACCCGCCCTCGGTGAGCACGAACTCGTAGTTGTCGAGAGTGAACTCCTGAGGCAGAAGGGACTGACCCCCGCTGGACGCCTGCGCGTCGAAGGAGCTGGAGATCATCCAGTACGCGGGGAAGAGAGTGAAGACTAGGAGCAGGACTACGAGCACGGCCTTGCCTAGACTCCGGCTGAGCGAGTTGTGCCTCATACCTTTTCCTCCTTGAACAGGGTGCGCACATAAATGGCAGTAATAATCAGGAGCAGCACCGTAAGGAGCACGGCTATGGCCGCTCCGAAGCCGTAGCGGTTCTGCCCGAACGACTCCACGTACGACCAGACGCCGAGGTTGAGTACCTCCCGGTTTGACCCTGACCCTCCAGGCATGAGGTAGATCTGGGCGAATACCTTGAAGTCCCAGATGGTCGAGAGGATGACCACGACCGAGAAGACGGGCTTGATGGTTGGGTACACGATCTGGAAGAAGCGTCGCACCGGGCCCGCACCGTCCATTTCGGCGGCCTCAAGCATCTCCTTGGGAACGCCGAGTAGGCCCGCGAGTACCGTGATTGCGACGAACGGGAAGCCGTGGTGCACAATGTTCAACGCCACGATCCCGTAAAAGGTCACCGGGTTGGTGAACCAGTTGAAGGACTCATCCATCAGGCCGAGGCCCTTGAGGGTCTCGTTGACCAGTCCCTGGTCTGCGTCGAAGATCCAGATCCAGACGTAGGTGCCGGTCACGGCAGGCATCGCCCAGGCAACCATCACGGCACTGCCGACGATGGTGCGCCACAGCGGGCTGAGCGAAGCCATCAGCAGGGCGACCAGCGTTCCGAAGATGACAGTCGAGGAAACGGCCACGAGGGCGAAGCCGATCGTGTTTGGCAGCACGACGCTCCACAGAGAAGCGTCACCGAAGATCTCGGCGTAGTTGTCCAGGCCGATGAAGTTGCTCTCGCCGCTGACGATTTCACGCAGGCCGTAGTCCTGCAGGGAGAAAAGGAACACCCGCGCGAGCGGCCAGAGCAGAAGCCCAGCCAACAGTATGAGTGCCGGGGCGAGGAGCAGCCACGGCCGGGCCTGGGTCATGGTGATGAGGCGCCGACGTTTCGGCGGACGGCCGCCCGTGGGCGAGGGAGCAATACGTCCCTCGTCCACGGGCGGCTGGTTGAGTACGACGGTCATTGTGTCTACTTGCCGTTCATGATTTCATCCATCTCCGCGGCTGCGTCCTTCGTAGCCTCATCGACCGTCTTCTGGCCGGAAAGAATCGCCTGGATCATCGCGTTAGTGGTTTTCTTAGCCTGTACCGCACCGTACTTGGGTGTGACGGGCACGGATGCGCCGCCGTCGACCATCTGCTCTGCGAAGGGCCTCACCAGCGGGTCATCCGACTTCATGGTCTTCTTCAGCAGTGATTCGAGGCCGGGGAAGTACCCGGTCTGGTCGGCCCAGTCCTGTGCGAACTGGCCGGTACTCATCATCTCGACGAAGGCCCAGGCGAGGTCTTCGTTCTTGGCTGTGTTAAAGACGCTGAGGTGGGAGCCACCGAGGACCGAGGGGCTGATGCCGCTGTCCTTGCCGGGGATCGGGATGGCACCCAGTTTGCCCTCGAGCTCGGGCGCCTTTTCAAGGAGCGTCGCTGGGGTCCAGGAGCCGGAAATGGCCATTGCTACTTTGCCCTGAGCGAAGTTGTCGAGCACGTCGGTTTCTTTCCATGTGGTCGCGCCGGCGGTGGAGAAGCCGTGCTTGGTGGCCAGGTCCGTGTAGAACTGGATTCCCTCGCGGGCCTGGTCGCCGGCAAGTCCGGACGCCCATTTCTCGCCCTTTTGAACCGAAACGTCGCCGCCCGCGCCCCATACCCAGGGGTAGGTGAGCATCTCGGCGTCGCCGGGAACAGGGAAGGGGATCAGGTCGGGGCGCTCAGCCTGGATGACTGTGGCCACGTCGACGAGTTCCTGCCAGGTCGTGGGCGGCGTCAGGCCGAGCTCCTCAAACACGTCTGTGCGGAAGATGATCGAGCGCACCCCCGCGTACCAGGGCATGCCGTAGAGATCGCCGTCGTAGGTGCCCGATTCGACCAAGCCCTTGACGAGGTCGTCCTCGAGTCCGGCTTCCTTGACCTTTTCGCCGATCGGGGCGAGTGCCCCTGCATCGGCGAACTCGGCCGTCCAGGTGTTTCCGGTCTCGGCGACATCCGGAGTCGTATTTCCGGCGATGGCAGTGACGAAGCGGTCGTGGGCGTCGGCCCACTGCACGAACTCGACGTTGAGCTTCGCGCCCGTCTCTTCCGTGAACTCCTGGCCGACGGTATTGAAAAACGCCTCTGAACCCGGGTTGGTGCCCTGCATGATCCAGACGTTGAGCGTTTCGCCCTTGGCATCGGTCGCGGCGCCGGCCGTGGACCCGCCGGAGCAAGCGGATAGGGCCAGTGCTACAACGGCGGCCATGGCGATGGAAAGATAGCGCTTCTGCATGCGGTCTCCTCATTGAAACGTGATTGCGGGACTGATTGGCCCGACTGCTCTGAAAATAAGTATCCATCTAGCAACAAAAGAACGCAAATTATTTTCGGACGGCATTGTGCTGACGGTCCGACTACACCTGTCCAGCGCGGTGAGATCGCACCAACGGAGACGAGGGCATCGCCACTGGCTGTGCGTTAGACCAGTACGTGCCGGCCGGCGGCAAAAACCGCGTCTACGTTTAACTCATCGTCCAGCAGCACTGCGTCGGCGGCGTAGCCGACCGCGAGCAGGCCTAGGTCACGGCTGCGCCCGACGGCCCGTGCGGGGGTCTCGGTGAGCGCGGTGACCGCCTCTTCGATCGGGATACCCACTTCGGTGACCGCCCGTCGCAAAGCCGCGTCGAGGGTGAGCGTGGAGCCGGCGATGGCGCCGTCTCCCTTTCCGTTGGCGAGGCGGGCCACGCCGTCGGTGACAGTCACAGCGAGCGTCCCGAGCAGGTAATCGCCATTATCGGAGCCGGCCGCGGCCATGGCATCGGTGATCAGTGCGATCCGGCCGGGCGCGCTGGCGAAGGCCAGACGCACCACCTCCGGGTGCACGTGCACCCCGTCATTGATGATCTCCAACATCACGTCAGGTGAGCGGGTGGCTGCCGCGACCGGACCAGGAGCACGATGGTGGATCCCGCGCATACCGTTGAACGCATGCGTCAGGATTGACGCGCCAGCCTCGAACGCGGTCAGGGCGGTGGCGTAGTCGGCGGAGCTGTGCCCCACGGCCACGGCGACTCCGGCATCGACGAGGGTGCGGATGGCCTCCCGTGCACCCGGCAGCTCGGGCGCGAGCGTCATCTGGCGAAGATGGCCACGCCCTACGGCGAGGAGCCGGTCGATGGACTCGGCGTCAGGGGTTCGCAGCAGCGCCGGATCGTGCGCACCGCGGTAGGTGTCGTCGAGGAAGGGGCCTTCAAGGTGCGCGCCGAGCACGAGCGGGTTCGTTTCAGCCGCATCCGCGGCGACAGCAAGCCGGGACTCGAGGTCGGTCTGGCTGGCGGTGACGAGGGAGAGCACGATGCGGGTGGTTCCGTGGCGGTGGTGAACGGCGAGGGCCGTGCGGATGGCATCAGCTCCCTCGTCGAAGGCGAACCCGCCACCTCCGTGACAATGGATGTCGATGAAGCCGGGTGTGAGCAGGCGGCCGGCGGCATCCGTCACGTCGTCCGTCCTGGCGCCCAGCGCCTGCCAGCCGGTGCCCGATCCGACGTCCGACACCGCGTCACCCGCGAACGCCACCCAGCCGTCCGGGGTAGTGCGCCCGCCGGAGACCAGGCGAGCGGAGTGGATGATATGGGTGGGTGCGCTGGTCACGATGCGACGATCACCTCAACGTCATGGTCGGTGAATGCGGCCAGCTGCTCCGGCGAGATGCCCGAGTCCGTGATGAGCGCGCTGAAGCGATGCAACTCGCCCAAGCTGGCGAACGCGATGCGGCCGATCTTGCTGGAGTCGGCCACGATCACAGCCCGGGTGGCGCGCTCAGCCATCAAGGAATTGACGGCGGCCTCGCCTTCGTCGTTCACGGTCGGGCCGACAACCGGATCGATGCCATTCACGCCGATGAACGCGATGTCCATGCGCACCTGCCGCAGCACGGCGTCGCTGTACGCACCGACCAGCTCGTAGGAGCGCGAATGCACGACTCCGCCGGTCACGACAGTCTTGATCTGTGGGCGCATCGCCAGCTGGGCGGCAATGTTGAGCGCGTTGGTCACGACCGTCAGTGTGGCATGCGGCGACGCCTCCATGATGTCGGCCCTGGCACCCAGCACACCGGCGATCGCAGTGCTGGTTGTGCCTCCGCAAAGCCCGACGACGGCGCCGCGAGACACCAGGGCGCTTGCGGCGCGTGCGATCAGGAGCTTCTGCGGCGCGTTCTGCTCGCGCTTGTAGCGCAGCGGCAGATCGTACGCAACGGATTGTCCGATCGCGCCGCCGCGCGTGCGGGTGAGCAGTTGCTGGGAGGCGAGAGTGTCGAGGTCGCGGCGGGCGGTCGCCGCTGAAACGCCGAGCTTTGTGATGATGTCGTCGACCTCCAGTTGGCCGGATTCGGCGAGAAGGTCGAGCACCGCGGCAAGTCGTTCGGAACGGTTCAGAGGCATGTGGTTCCTATCATCGGCGTCGTCACAGCGTTGGCATCGTTGGTGGTGTCGCCCCGCGTTCCGCGGCAGCTCGCGCACGCAGCGCCGCACCGAGGAGCCCGGCGTTCTCACCAATCCGGGCGGGCAGCAGCAGCGGTCGACGGTGGAAGCTGAGCAGCGCATCGACACGTTCCCGCAGGGGCACGAACAGGGCGTCTCCGGCTTGAGACAGCCCGCCGCCGATGACCACGGCTTCGGGGGCAAGCACCGAGGCGAGCTGCTCGATGACAAGGGCCAGGGCGTCGAGGGCATCGTTCCAGACCCGTCGGGCCTCAAGGTCGCCGGTCTGGGCAAGGGCAAGCACCTGCTTCGCGCTGGCCGGCATCGGCTCGGCAGGCCGGCCGCCGGCCAGACAGTAGCGGCGCAAAATAGCCCCGGCTGACGCCACGGTTTCCAAGCATCCCACGGCACCGCAAGCACACACCTCACCGCACGGGTCAATGATCGAATGACCGATCTCCCCAGCGAAACCGCCAGCGATGTGAGCGCGGCCACCCAGGATGATCGATGCCGCGATACCGGTGCCGATAACCATGACGACGGCGTCACGGAACGGACGGGCCGCACCGAGCCGATGCTCCGCCTCGCCGGCGGCGCGCACGTCGTGTGAGAACGAGGCCGGAAGGTTCAGGCGTACCTCAGTGAGCTTCTTGAACGGCACGTTGTCCCAGTGCAGGTTCGCCGAATGAATGCCGATTCCTTGCTCGTCGTCGACGATGCCAGGGGCGATCAGGCCGACGGCCGTGGGATGCACATCGGGGAAGTCACGGGCGAATCCAGCAGCGAGGTGCTCAACCAGGTCGAGCACAGCGTCAGCCGTGTCGGTTCCCCGAAGCGGGGTGGCTGTTCGGCTGAGCCCGAGCATCCGCCCGGCAGGGTCGAACAGTGCCGCCTTTGTGTCTGTGCCCCCGATATCACAGGCAAGAACAGCGGCGCCGGCACCGAGTGGCGCCTCATGCCGCGTCGAATCCCCAGGCATGACATGCCTCCTTGTCGGTTGCTACGGCAACGCAAAATGATCGATTTTGATCGAAAGCACTACCACTCGATCACTTTAGCTCGTCAGCATCGCCCGTAACGATCTGCCCTAAGCTCTCGACTCTGCGCATCCCGGACGCACCGTTCGAGGTCACCGAGGAACTCGAGGTATCCATCGGGAAGAGCAACATCATCACGGGCAACGGCCCCATTGTCTCCCCGCTGCAATCGGTGACCGGCGCGCACTCGCACCACAATGAAACGCCTAGCCCGCGGCGACGTAGGACCGCGCCGCGGCCATGACCTCCCGGGAACGTCCCTCCGAGAGAGCTTCGACCGGCGAAGCATCGCCCAGGTCCGGGTTCATACCCATAAACCACGCCCTGGCAACGTCAGGCGAACAAACCGAACAGAGGATCTCGAGCACCTGAAATGTGTCTCTGAGAAGCTTTTCACTCGCACGCGGCGGCCGCACCGTTGCATGTGTCCAGCGAGCAAGCGTGCGGGCGTTCTTACCCGAGATTACCCCAAGGAGCACCTGGCCCAGCTGCGCTTGTAACACCGCTGCGATCTCAGCAACGCTCAGACCCACGGAGCGTTTATGTGCCGCGCGATCAGCGCCGGAACGAGAACCATCCCCGGCTGACATATCGCTCATGACCTGAGGCTACCAGTTTGCGGGTGTTATGTCGGGTCATTTGTTGGGCAATATGACCGATCATGTGTATTATGTCAGTAAGTAGTGCATCTAATGCAGAGTAGCCGAGCAGGAACCTGCTATTCGGCTCATCATCTGGGGTTAACTGACGGGCATCGGGGCGCTCGTCACTGCAAACCGAGCGACAAGCGCACCTCGACCTCGCGTTCGACGAAGATCCATTCCTCGGTGCTCCGCAACTCATCAAGCAGCTCGTCGAAATCCGCGACACTTTCGGGCGCGTACTCAAACCAGGTCAAAAAATCGAACGGCCCACCCCCATCACGGCTGTGATGGAGCCGCCGGGCCACAGCTGGCAGCGAGTTCATGGAACGTCGGATATGGTGGCTGGTTTCCTCGAAAATCTGCCGGCGTTCGTCTTGGGCCAGTTCCCACCACTCCTTTGACTTGGTGATGGGGATAAAGGAGGCGACGGTCGCGCCGGGTCGGCCCAGAGCCGGTGACCGCGCCGTCAGCTCGGCCAGTTCGGCAGCGGTCGTGTAACGCTGATGACTAACGGTGCCGCGCAGGGTCCACCCCGGGGTATCCGTGGCCGATGACCCCGACAACCATGATTCATCCCCTGCCGCTCCTTCACGAATCAGCAGACGCGCGGCGGCGGGGAGCCCGTCACCGGTCACCGCGATGATGCGATCAATACGCCACTGGCCAACATCGCCTGCAGTGAAAGTGACGGGTAGGGCGTCGGTCATTGGAACTCCTGACGGTATCGGTGACTTCGACGCTAACATCGACCCGAGAACCGCCCCAGCAGGCTCTGATAGCGTGCGATCAGGCATCCTCAGGTACGGGCACTCATTCGTCTTACTGGACCCTGCCCCCTGCAGGGCCATCACGCCGGCCGCACTTCCGCATCGACCCTACACTCCCGACACGCCAGAAGGATGGCCGCCGCCTGGGCCAGGTCGACCGTGTAGCGGTCGCGGAACATCTGCCTTCAGCGGCGAAGCGCGCCCACTTTTGACGCCTGGTGCTCTCGGTCGCGACGTCGCCGAGCTGCTGCGGCCAATCGGGCACGAAACCGGTCCAAGAACCACGGAAAAGCACCACTGTCCCTAAGAATGAACTGGTCGGAGCAGACCTCGCCCGGCATCCAGGTCAGCTGCTACGGGTCTTGGGCGTTGGCCGCGTTGGGGTGTCGCTATCCGTGTACTCGCCTGCAGCGTCCCCGTCAGTGGCGGCCGGCTTGCCAGCTGGGGTCGTCGTGTCGGTTTCAGGTTCCTTGTCGGTGTATTCGCCGTCGGATCCGGGGCTGGGTTTCATGGGAGCTTCCTTCTGAGAGAGTCGTCAATTACGGTATCTTGCCGACTGTTTAATCACAATGAACATTTCGTCTACCGTTCGCGGCCGTCATCGCGGCCGCGCTGGTCTTCGGTTCCTGTGGCCTTATCGCCGCGGATGGCCGGCCGTGCCTTCACGGTCAGGCCGGCAGCACGCTGCGCTTCCCGCTGCCGGTCGGCCGTCGTCCGGTTCGCGGCACGCATCACCTCGAGCGCGGTGAGCGGCTTCTGCCGGCCCGCCTCGGGCCTCGGGCGTGCTCGGCGCGGTAGCCTGAGACTGCATCTTCTCTAGGGCCGTCACTCGGGCCGCGAGCTCCGCACCAACATTGCGCTCACGGTAAGCCTCAGGGATGGCCAGCGTTTGTGCCGGGTCGACCTTGTACCGGTCACGGAACACGTCGATTTCAGCTGCGAGCAGCACCCACTCCTGACGCCGGGCGCTCTCGGTCGGGACGTCGCCAAGCTGCTGCGCCCAGGCGGGCTGTTCCGCGGCGATCGCCGTGCCGCGTTCCTCGAGGCGGACGGCGAGGTACTCGTACCGCTCCGCCAAGTGGTCCCGCCACGCGGGGTCAGTACCGGCCGCGTCCAGCACCCGCCGATCTGCGATCCATGTCGGCATCCCCGGACGCTCGGCCGCTGTCGGCGTCTGGTCGGCGGGGGCTGTTTCGATGCGTCGTTCCATCCGGTGGGAGAGGACGGCGCCGACGTCGTCGGCGGTGCCGCGTTCTCGTTCGTTCCACAAGTCCCGCAGGACATTGGCCGGGTCAAGGCCCTGGGTTTCGGCGCGGGTGAGGGCTGCGGTGACGGCTCCCCAGCTCTCGGAACTGGTGAGCCTCCGGGCATCTTGCTCGTCGAGGGTGTGCCCCACGAGTTGGGTGAAGCGGACGGTGTTGGCGCGTTCGGCGACGTCACCGTATTGGTCGATGAGGGTGACCAGGTCATCGACTCGGGCTTGTTCGGCGCGGATGGTTTCTGTGGCGGAGAGCATCCCGTCGCTGTGGCCGGCGATGGTGGCCAGGACGTCGCTCATGGGTTGGGCATCTTCGGTCTCGACGTAGAGGTGGTTGGCTTCCTTGCCGCGGGTCATTCCGACGTAGACGAGTTCGCGGGAGGTGGAGGAGTCGGCGAGGACGTGGGCGGTGTCCGCGGTCATGCCCTGCGCCCGGTGAATGGTCGACGCGTAGCCGAGCTCGACGTTGTTCTGCACGTACTCGGCGGGGAGGGTGATGCGGCCACCGTGCCCGGCATGGGTGACAGTCAACGCCCCGTCAGCTTGCACCTTCCCCACCGTCCACACGTCACCGTTTTTGACCCGGTCGGTGCCGCGCCCGGTGCGGAGAGTGGCGTCGTTCAAGCGGGTCACGATCCGATCGCCCTGGTACGCGGCCAATCCGTCGCGGAGCTGTGAGGACTTCTTCCCGGAGACGAGGCCGGAACCCAGCCGGTACGCCTGCGCCCGGGTGTTGAGGTCGGTGACGGTCACATTCTGTTGGGCGAGCATAACGGCGTTCTTGCCGGCTTCGTCGTCGTGCTGCCAGGCGGCGAAGACGTGGTCGGTCATCCGGTCGATGCTGCCACCGGTAACCCGGTTGTTGTCCACGTACCAGCGGAACGGGTCCCCCACCGTGACCGGGTCGCGCAGCTGCCTGGTTGCTTCGGCCTCGGCCGGGGACGTGAACCGGTGGATCTCCTCGAGCTTGACGGACCCGACTTCGCGTTCCAGTAGGCGCAGCGCCCCGCCGGACTCGACGGCTGCGAGCTGCCGGTCGTCGCCGATCAGGCGCACGTGCGCGCCGTGACGCTCGGCAATGCTGGTGACCTTCGCGAGGTTGAGGGTGCCGGCCATGCCGGCCTCGTCGACGACGATGATGTCCCCCGCCCGCAGTTTCAGTTCTTCCGGGTGGCGACTGTCGGGGGTGGCGTCCCCGTGGGTGTCGTAGGCGCGGACGAAGGAGTGGATGGTGGCCGCCGGGACTTCGACGGCGTCGCGGAACACGGCGGCCGCCGTAGCCGAGGGTGCCAACCCGATCAGGCGGCCGCCGGCCTGCTCGGTGGCGCGGGCGGCCAGCGCGAGGGCGGTGGTCTTCCCGGCGCCGGCGGGCCCGGTCGCAACGACGAGGAGCGTGCCGGATGTCGTGAACTCGCGGGCCAGGGCCCGCTGCCCGGCATCCAACGGTCCGGTGTGCCGGGCTGCGGTGCGGTCGAACTCGGCCACCGTGATGGGGGCGATCGTGCGGGTGCGGCCGGCGTCCAACAACGTATCTTCGGCGGCGAGGAGGCTGGTGGAGGTGAAGAGCATACGGCCCTTGTGCTCGTAGATGCTGGACCCGTCCCGGCGGGTCAGGGGTTCGAAGGAACCGTGCGGAGCAGGCGGGGTCACCGCGATCGAGTCCGTCTCCAGAGCACGCCGCGTGATTAGCTCGACCGTTCCTACGGGGACCGGGCCGAGGCTGGTTTCCTTCTGGACCCAGCGACGGGCTTCGGCCTCGATCATGTGCGGCCCCCAGACCGCGTGATGCTCCGACACCGTCGCCACGACCTCGCGCGCAGCACGGTCCACATCCACCACACGCGGCTCCCCCGGCCGGCTGCCCAGGGCCGGCGCTGCGGCGCGGGCATCCTTGAGGAGGTTCGTGACGATGGCGGTGCCGACGCGTTCGGCGGCCTTCGTGGCCCACTCGGCGCGGAGGCCGGCGAGGGAACGGGCATGGGCTTTCGCGGGGCGAGTCTCCAGGGTGGCCTGCTGGGCGAGCTTGATCCGGGCGACCGCATCCGGGCTGCGCCCGTGAGTGGCCCGGTAATCCTTCTCAAGCTGACCGACGACCTTCTTGATGTCCGCCGACCGGGTCGAGAACACCCCGGTGAGGCGCTCATCGACACCGGCGATCTCGACCACGGGCCGCTTGCCCGGGGTGACCTCACGCAGCTCCGTGGTCAGGCCGAGGCGGGTGGTGACTTCGTCCATGACGCGTTGGTTATAGAACTCCGACGCGGCCACACCCTGACGGTGCAGGAGCTTGGAATCAATCGTGCGCCACTTCCCATCGACACCCTTGACCTTGTTCGCCACGACCAAGTGGTCGTGCAACTGCGGGTCACCATTCCGAGAGTCGTAGTGACGGAACCGCGTCGCCACCAGCCCACCCTCGACGTCGATCTGCGCGACCCCGTTCGTGCCCGCACGGGTCGCGATCGCTTCCCGCTCCAGGTACGACACAGTGTCCAGGATCGCGACCGCCTGCGCATCCTCGATCGTCTTCCGGGTGTCCTCGTCGCCGAGGCCCCAGAGCACGGACACGCTCTTCGCGGGCGAGAAGACCAGGTCGAAACCGGCGACAGCCTGCTGCGTCGGACGCGTCGCCGCCGTGATGAACCGGCCCAGCTCTTCCTTGTCCGCCGGCGGCCGGCCCTTCGCGTCGCGGAACGCCAGGTCACCCTCACGAGTGCGGATCGCACGCCGGTCGGCGACGTTCGGTTCGCGCACGTTCAGCTTCGTGAAGTCGGTGTAGCCGGCTGTGATCTTCGCGGACAGGTCCGTGCCGTCGGTGCTGTACCCGTAGTAGGAACGGCCGAGCTTGGCGGCCTTCGTGGCCTCCCCCACAGTCTTGCCCTGCGCCTGCGCGTCAGCAATGATTCGTTCGGCGTCCGGGTGCAAACCCTCACCGTAGAGGGCCTTCATCTGCTCCTCCGTAACGACCCCGGAGACGCCGAGTGCGGCCAGTCCCCCGCCGACCCAAACACCGGGAGGGTTGCCATCCTCGGTGTAGTAATCGCCCAGCTCACGGCCGCTCTCCCGCTTCGCATCACCGGTCGCGACCTCGTTGGTGTAGTACACATACCCGTCTCCCGCAGAGAGGATATGCATAGTCATCACCCGCTCACTTTACCTCGTCTATTACTAATGCCAGAGGTGTAACAAAACGAGAGACGAAGAATGAGGAACAGGGGTTGGCCACGATCGAAAAGATTGTGCGGTTTCGACGCGGAGACTGCAGGAGTGAGAAGGAGCTGTGGGGTACGAAAGGCGACGACGAACGGGCGGTCGATGTGGCGAAACCGAGAGGCTTGTGCACGTGGGCCGGGCCGCCCGATCTTGGGTGGCCCGGCTGCCCTGCGCCCATCGGGCGTGCCTGCATAATGGAGGTTCATACACTGAAAAGGATCATCATGGCCGACGTTCGCAAGTCCGCAAAGCAGACTGCCGCTCGCACTTGCGCGCGCGCGAAAGCAGCCGAGTTCCGTGCGAAGCAAGACAAGCTCGAACAACTCGCCACCGACTACTTTGTTGCCACCGACTCCCTCGAAGAAATCGAGGCGTCCGCACAGAAGGAAATGTCCGCGGTACGTGAGCGTGCAGCTAAACGGAGCGCGGCTGCACGGGCCAACGCTGACGCCGTGATCGCCTCCATGCTCGCACTCGGCACGCCTCGCGGTGAGGTCGCCGACCGTCTCGGGATCCCCACCCGCGACGTCAAGAAGCTCCGCACAAATGCGGAGGAAATTCGGCGGGAAGACACGAACGGGAGAGAGACGGTCTCGGCAGTTTCATAGGTCACAGTGGGCGGGAGACTCTGAAATCGGTCTGAATAGAAGAGAGTGCGTTCGCGAATATTCGGTACGATCCCGGTGCCCTACACACGGTTGACCGAGAGGGCGTCGGCGATGGTGAGGACTTCTTGGACGGATCGGCCGAGGTTGTTTAGTGTCCGGTGTCCAGACGCAGAGAATGTCGTCGGGTCCCCTCTGCATGGGACCACACATCGATAACGACAACACGGTGGCCTTCGCATAACCGACGTTGAGACCTATGCAGGTGAACGCGACCCGGTGCGCATACCCCTCGAGGCAGGACGAATCGAAATGAGCCCTCGTAGGCCTCGGTGAGCTGGCCCCGAGTAGGGTGGCGAGTGAATGGCTCAGGCAAGCAACGAGGGAGATAATTCGATGACTGATTTTCAGGGGAAAGTGGCACTCGTCACGGGCGGCGGTTCCGGCATCGGAGCGGCCATTTCACGAAAGCTGGCCGCGGCGGGCGCATCGGTCGTGGTCAGTGACCTCAGGCTCGACGCCGCGCTGAAGGTAGCCGAGGACATCACGGCGGCGGGGCACTCCGCCGCAGCAGTCGCGCAGGACACGACCGTTCCGACACAAGCGGATGCTGCCGTACAGTTCGCGATCGACACATACGGCGCACTTCACCTCGCGGTGAACAACGCGGGAATCGCCCCGGCCCCGGCCCCCGTCGGCGAACTCGACCTTTCCGATTGGGACAAGGTCATAAACGTCAATCTGAACGGCGTCCTCTACAGCCTGCGCTACGAAATCCCCGCCATCGAAAAATCGGGCGGTGGGTCCATCGTGAACGTCTCGTCCATCCTCGGCACCAACGGTGAACTCAACGCCTCATCGTACGTCGCAGCAAAACATGCCGTCGTCGGACTGACAAAGGCGGCCGCCCTCGAGTACGCAACCAAAGGCATCCGCATCAACGCCGTTGGCCCCGGTTACATCGACACTCCACTGCTCAGCACCCTGCCGAAAGAAACGTACGACGGACTCGTTGGCCTGCACCCAATCGGCCGGCTCGGAACGGCGGATGAGGTCGCCGACCTAGTCATATTCCTGCTGTCACAAAACGCTAGTTTCATCACCGGCAGCTACCACCTCGTCGATGGCGGGTACTCGGCGCGCTGACCACCGGCCCCACGAGTGGGCGGGACGCGCCAACGCTCCCGCCCACACTCCATTGGAGAGCCGCAGCGAGGAACCAGATGGAAGCAAGACTCTCCGGCCCCCACCACTGGACACCAGTACGCGCGCTGACGGCCATCAGGTCCGCGATAAGCCAGCCATGAAGTTGGTCACGCTCATAGCGCGACTGAGGACCGACCCCTGACGAAACCAACGCGGATTCCGCATGGTGGCGTTCGAACTATCAGGGTTGGTGGGCCGCAAACTGACGCGAACAGCGCCGACCATCCGGTTTTCCAGGACCAATCCTTCGGCAGGTGCAGCACGATCCGTCTGGCCGAGGTGGAGATCCGGGCCGAGATCTGGATGAGCTTGCGGCGGATGGTACCGCTGCCCGCTCTTCCCAAGTCACCCTAAGGTCGGGCGGAACATCGACCAAGTTCGACGAATTGTTCAACACGAAGGAGATTTAACGGTGAATCACAGTCATGAACCGTTTACGGCAGAAGACCTCGAAGTGCGTCCTCTTTCGGACCACGAGTGGCGTGTAGGTGACCGGCGGCAAAACGAGCGTTCACCCGAGAAGGTACTCGGGTACATCCACCGCTACGGTTCGACTTTCGAAGTCCTCAATATTGAGGTGCCGCACCAGAACCTCACGTTCGACCGTTTGGAATCAGCGATAGCGTCCTCCGCCGCGTAGCAGGACTCCAGCAATTAGAGCTCACGCCACTCAAATTTAGGCGCCGTGATCGGGATGAGGTGACCGAAAACTTTTCCGGTGCGTCCTCGGGATGTATGGTGACCCAGTAGAGACCAGTAGAAGCGCAGTGGACGAGGGAGAGTAGAACGATGAACATCCTGTTTGTAATTGTGGCCATTATTGCGATTGTGCTCTTGATCACCGGGGGCTTTGTGCAGTCCCTTAACTTTCTGCTATGGGTCGGCGTGGTGTTGTTGGTTCTCGCCGTGATCGCATTCCTGATTCGAATGGTTTCAGGACGTCGAAACGTGTAACGACCAACGAGACAGATCTGGGCCAATGCACGCAACAGCCGATCGTGCCGATGCTGGGTCACTTGGGAACCCTAACCGCACACACCCGCACCGCCAATAGGCCGCGGCGCTCCTGCTCAACGAACCGTCACGTTGCCCCCGTTGACACACAAGCGCAAAAACGCATCGCAGAGTCGTAGTTTCCGTCTCGCACGCCATGGATACCTAGACACGAGACAGTTAATCTCCAAGCTATGACGGCCAGCAGCGACTCTCGTAACTATGCGTTTCATCCATCGGGCGCGTCCGGGTACCCAGCCGCGCGACGAGACAGGTGAAGTCCTGCGCGATTGCCAGCCCGTGACAGTTGGCGTTTCTGATTTCGGTTGTCAGCGGGTTTGGATCTTGCAGAACGCCTGTGCCGTTTTCAAGTCCGCGTCGCGCTCGGCGATGGCGATCTCGTCGGCTATTTCGATCGGCTCGTCCAACCCTGCGTCGGTCGCACGCGTCCAATACGCCCAGCACGTTCCGGTGCCGCCGGCAGGGTGCCCGTGCTTGGAGGTGAAACGAACACCGAGGGGCTGCGTACCGTCAAAAAGAGTCACCGTATCTCTGAGCCACCCCGCGATCAAGGTAGCGAGCCAGCTTGCCTTTCGCCCAGTTCGAGCGGTGGCTTGAGACACGCCTTACCGAACTCAAACAGTGGCCAGACGTTCACCGTCCGATCGAGCAATTCGCCCGTTGGCACCACCTAAAGAATCTCCGCCGGAAACTTGATGCCGGTGCCGAAAACATGAACACGGCGACTCAATCGGCGAAGCAGGAGATCACCGAGGCCGGCAAGTTCCTGCGTTGGCTGCTCGAGGAACACGGTACCGTCGTTGCTGGACTTCGCCAGGCGCACGTCGATGAGTACCTCGCAGAGGGCACGAGCACACGAAAACACATCCGCAACTTTGTGCACTGGCTCAGTCCCGGACGGGCGCGTCAAAAGACGATCACCGCGCCGCACAGAGCCGCCAAATCCATCCCGATGCTCACCCAGGACCAGCGGATCGAGCTCGTGCGCAACTGCCTGGATTTCCAGCAGGTAGCCCTCTCCACCCGAGTTGCCGGGCTGATCTTCCTCCTCTTGGCGCACCCGCTGGTCAAGGTCGTGGCCCTCACTGTCGACCGTGTCGAGAGACCTCCAGACGGCATGATGATCAGGCTGGGCGTCAACCCCACATCGATCCCGGAGTTGATCGCACCCCTGTTCTGGGAACACCTCTCCAAGCGCGGCAACCAGCAGACCGCGAACACCGGCACCGAGTGGCTGTTCCCCGGCTTCCGTGCTGGCCAGCACATCCACCACAAGACTCTGGGTGACAGATTGCCGGTGCTCGGCATCGACCCTCAGAGAGCTAGGAACACAACGCTGCAGGACCTCGCCCGCCAGGTTGACGCCCGAACGCTCATCGACCTTCTCGGATACAGCGGCCCAATCATTGCCCAGCACGCAGCCCGCTCAGGGGCCCCGATGTCTGACTACATCGACCTGAAACGACAATCACACGATCGACCTGGCCGCTAAGTCAACCGCGCCGGCACGTTCTCAGGAGCACCCGTCAGCGCGCGGAGGACACTGGCACTTCCCACCTGCAGAGTGGCGGCGATCGTCTGCCAGGTGGCGCCGTCGGCGCGCATCTGCTGGGCGAAAGCGATCCGATCGGGCGTCATGACGGTGGGTCGGCCGCCGACGCGGCCGCGGGCCTTCGCAGCTGGGAGGCCTGCTGTTGTGCGCTCGGAAATGATGCGCCCGTTCATCTGCGCGAACGCCGCACAGATGTGGAAGAACAACTCCCCGCCGGCAGTAGTCGTGTCGAACGGTTCCGTTAACGAGCGGAACTGAATGTTCCGGCGGTGCAACTCCCCCACGATCATCACCAGGTCGGTCATCGAACGACCCAGCCGATCGGTGCTGTAGACCAGCAGCACATCGTCGGCGCGAAGGTACTTGAGGCAGTCATCCAGACCAGGCCGTGCGGCCTTCTCGCCCGACATTTTGTCCGTGAAGATCTGCTCGGCGCCGGCAGCGGTGAGGGCGTCCGTTTGCGAGTGCAGGTTCTGATCCTGCGTCGACACCCGCGTATATCCGACGACCGTCACGATCCGTCTCCAGCTCCAACGACCTGCTCGAACATCGCTACGAGACCAGAGAGGTCCTGCTGCTCCATCGCGTCCCGGCAGGCGTGGTCATTGACCTTGCCGGTCACCGGGCGCCAGTCGAGGAGGTAGCCCCCCTGCTCTGAGATCTGGGACCAGAAGATCCGCTGCGTGCGACCGTTGCCCTCTCGAAACGGATGCAGGTAGTTGACCTGGTCATAGTGGTAGGCCAGCCTGGCCACGAACTGACCCCTGCCCAACCCGCGCAGCCGCTTATGCTCTGCAAGCTCCCCGAAGGCGAAGCCAGCGCCGCTCTCCAGACGCGACACGGCCATGAAGAACTCGGCCGACGCGTCGGAGCCCTTGCGCATGTCGACGGTGCGCAGTTGTCCCGCCCATTGGTAGGCATCCTGAAAACCCGCCGATGAATCTCCGCCAACTGTCGAAGATCTCCCGTGATCCTCACCGG
Organism: Cryobacterium sp. M25; assembly: GCF_002929635.1. Classification (NCBI taxonomy): domain Bacteria; kingdom Bacillati; phylum Actinomycetota; class Actinomycetes; order Micrococcales; family Microbacteriaceae; genus Cryobacterium; species Cryobacterium sp. M25. The sequence goes on from NZ_PJJU01000058.1 coordinate 138,555, forward strand.
CCGCTCAGCCAGCTCAACGGCACGGAAGGTTGTGAGCTCCGCCTCCCTGGCGTCGAGGACACCCTTGCTCGTCGCACCAACGAGATTGCGAAGGATCCCGGTCTCGGGATCGAGATAAGGGTCCGCGAACTCAGGCAACGCCGTTGCGTGCACGCACGCGGCGGCCGAACTCATCGACGTCGATCGCTCCCCGCGCGTATTCGGCGGCATCGCTCTCGAAGGCGTGACTGACGCTGAGGCCTTCCATTTCACCGCTGTGAATCGCATCCTCGACCGCACGCTCCCGGGCAGCCTGCTCAGCCGCCCTTGCCGTCGATACGACGCTCATCCGTGCCTTCCTGAAGTCTCCTCCCAGCTTACCGGAACTGCTCAAAAACCGTGGCAGAGCGGTTTCGGCAGCTTTGATTTCGGCAACGAGTTTTGAGCAGGCCACTCCCCCACGATTCCGCGGCTCCCGTTCGGATCATCAGAGCTGCTCAGAAACGATCGTTTTCGCGCACACTGCACATGCAGGATGCGGCTGGAGGCCTATCCGACCGACCAGGTCGCGGGCAGGCTCGCCGACCTCTCCACGGTCTGGCTGACGGAGTACCGCGTGCCCGGCACGACGAAGGTCGACGACTACGACCTCGCCATGCTCCGCAGCGAGGGGTTCGCCGTCACAAAGACGTTCACCCTGCACAGCGATGTAGTCTACGAATTGAGGAGACAGCAGTGATCTGGTTGGTGATCGGGATCATCGTGGTCGCGCTGCTCGCGTTGATCGCGCTGGCGTGGCTTCTTCTGGTGCTCCTGCTCGAGGTCCGCGAGCGGGAGGCCGACCGCGGGATCGCCATCACCGACGACGCCGGTGCAACCTGGACCGTCCTCGCGGTGCACACATGAACGCCGCCTGGGCCATGCGATGGTCGGCGTGAACCAACCACCGGCCTGCAGAGGCTCCGAGCCCGGTGGGGTGGTCTGGATGCAGGCCCTGCGCGAGGCTGACTAACAGTGGAATTCGATTGCGACCAGAGGAGCTAGACCGATGTCCGATACACCGCACGTGCAGATGGCCGGCCGCGAGCATGGCGGGCATTCGCGGCCATACCTGCTGTTCTGGATCATGATGGCCCTGAGCTTCGTCGTTATGTACGCCGCCATGTTCACCATGATCGACGGGTGGGGCGACTTCCGGAACAACCTCAACATGTTCTACATGACGGTCACCATGTGGGCGCCCATGGGGATCATCATGCTGCTAGCCATGCGCAGTATGTACTCGAATAAGAAGGCCAACCTGGCGATGGTGGTGATATTCGCTATTCTCGCGGTCGGCTCGTTCGGGGCAACCCGCGCACAGGCACTCATCGACGACCGCCAGTTCATCGACTCCATGATCCCGCACCACTCCGGCGCCATCCTCATGTGCCGCGAAGCCGCCCTGAGCGACCCAGAGCTGGTCGCGCTTTGCGAGGAAATCAGCGGAGGGCAGCGCTCCGAGATTGAACAGATGGAGCAGATCCGAGACCGCCTGGACTAAATCGGGCTATCGCCCGCCGCGTTCGATCTCAACGGCGGGAGTGACGGCGGTGCTCTTCAATTGAGGTGACTTCGAGTACCCGGTTGAACAAGATAGTGCGGAAGTGGTCAGGGATGCTTCGTCACGAGATTGGGGTTTCCATTCTGGCTGGGACCTTTGATTTTGAGAGCAGTCGTGCTGGGAGTGATGGTGGGTGTCCTTGTGCATGAGCGGTGACCGTGGCGGAGACAAGCAGTGCCGTCGCGGCGCCAAGAATCGCGCCGGCGAGCACGTCCGTGGGCCAATGCACCAGCAAGTAGGTCCTGCTTAACGCCATGGTGACTACCCAGACCACGGCAAGGGCCCACGTCCACAGATGCGGGAATGCAATAGCAATGGCGACGGTAATAAGCGGCCGCTGTCGTGGTGTGGCCCGACGGAAAAGAGTTCGATCCGACATCCACTACTCCGTCGGGAGGTCGCGGGCGTGCGATCACGATTTTCAGCACCGTGGATAACCCTGATGCGAGAGCAACTGTAAGACCGATGGTGAGACTCTCGCGCCATCGCCGGGTGATCAGGAGCGCCACGACGATGGTGGTGGTCACCGCAGTCATGGAGAGGGTACCGCCGAACGTGTTGAGGAACTGCGCGGCAGCTTCGGCAGGGGCGATTCGATGCCCGGCCACCAGGTCGTGCCACCACATGTCCGGCGGGGTCGGACGACCCTGCCAGATAGATCGCATGGCGACTCCGCTCACCACGACGGCTGCCATGCCGAGCGCGCCGATGAACGCGCCGATGGGTGGCACTCCCCTGAATGCCCGAGGCGACCGACTCATAGTGTTGCTCTTTTCGAGGGGCTCTGTGCTGGCGCGAATGTGGGCTGGCTCGCGGGTGCGAGCCAGCCCACGGTCCCGCTTAGTCCTGGACGCCGTCCTCGACGACCACGCCGCCGACGTCGTCGCTGGTGTCTTCGACGCCATCGTCGTCGGTCTCGGCGTCGTTCGCGCCGTACGCGAAGGGCAGACCTGCTCCGCTCTCAGAACGCGATACAACCGTTCCACCGGCGTGCAGCCTCAGTTGGGTCGTCGCCGTACTCCGGCTCGACGGGGAAGTGGTCGTCGCGAAAGCACTGGATCTGCTCCGCAGCGATCCGGTACATATCGTCTTCGTCAGCACCCGGTGCGGACAGCCGGAGCGAATGAGCTCGTCGCTCAATGACGGCCGGCCAGAGATCACGCGCACCAACCTCGCCCATCACTTTCGACGCCACCAGCATCGAGTGGAACTCGAGCGAACGGCACAGCACATCGGCGAGGGTAACGAGGTCTCGATCCGATACCTTCACGAACACAGGCGGTTCAGGGCGAATTCGATCCACCATGAATCTGTCATCCATTGGCGAGCTTGGCTCGCCTGATTCCCCATCGCGCGCACCCATCGGTCTACTCAAACCCGTCGGTTGCCGTCTTGCAAGCCTCCAGGCGGATGTGATTGCGACCCACCGCCCGCGCAGCGAGCCGCGGCTCCCACGGAGCGGCTCATGCGGTGGCTTCGGCCAGCACGACGTCGAGCGGCACCGCCGGGTCGACGAGCCGGTCGACGTCGACGCGGGCGCGGGAGCGGATGAACTGCTGCACCTGCTCGTTGACGTCCCAGACGTTGACGTTCATCCCCGCGACGACCCGGTCGCCGGCGAGCCAGAACGCGATGAACTCGCGCCCGGGCACGTCGCCGCGGAACACCGGCTCGACGCCCGCCATCAGGGGGCCGTAGCCCGAGAACTCCATGCCCAGATCGTACTGGTCGGTGTAGAAGTAGGGCGGCTCGTCGAACTCGATCGCCTCCCCCGCCATCGACCGGCCCGCCGCCGGCCCCTGGTTCTCGGCCGTCGCCCAGTGCTCGGTGCGGAGGTGCTGGCCGAGGAACGGCTGGTAGACGCTCGCGACGTCGCCGACAGCGTAGACATCGTCGGCGCTCGTGCGGAACCCGGCATCCGTCGTGACTCCGTTCTCGACGTCGATGCCGGCCGCCTCGGCGAGCCCGGTTAGCGGGACGGCGCCGATGCCGACCACGACCGCGTCGGCCGGCACGACCTGATCGCCCTCGACCGCGACGCCGGTCGCCCGGCCGCCGTCGCCGACGATCCCCTCGACCTTCGTGGACAGGCGCAAGTCGACGCCGTGCTCGCGGTGCAACCGCGCGAACACCTCTCCTGCCGTCGACCCGATCGCCGCCTCGAGCGGCACCGCCCCGGGCGCAACGACCGCCACCTCATTGCCATACCCGCGCGCTGCGGCGGCGACCTCCAGCCCGATCCAGCCCGCCCCGATGAGCACGATGCGGCGACCGCCCGGCTCGAACAACTCGCGCAACGCGAGCGAGTCGTCGATCGTGCGCAGCACGTGCACGCCCTTGAGGTCGGCACCGGCGCCCGGCCACCGTCGCGGGGCAGAGCCGGTCGCGAGCAGGAGGCGGTCGTAGCCAAGGTTTCGGCCGTCGTCGAGCCGCACCCGGTGCGCCGACAGGTCGAGCGCCGTCGCGCGGATGCCGCGGAACACCTGGACCCGATGCTCGCCGTACCAGTCGGCGGGATGCACGTCGATGGCGTCGCGGGTGCCCGTGCCGATGAGGAACTCCTTCGACAGCGGCGGACGGATGTAGGGCATCGCGTCCTCGGCCGCGATGATGCGCACGGGTCCTTCGTAGCCCGCCGTGCGCGCGCCCTCGGCCGCCCGGGCCCCCGCGAGCCCGCCTCCGACGATTACGATGCCGTGCTCGGTGCTCATGTCAGCCGCTCCATTCCCCTTGCGCCGCACCGCGACTCGAACTCGCGGCGGAGGCGTGCGTCGCCTCGGAGGAACCCGGTGAGGCTCCTGGTCCTAGTTACGCTGCCCACGATACGTGGCCCACGCAGCGTTTGCACGCCAGCCTGGGCATGCCGTAGCCGCCGCCCCAACGGGGGCTCATGCGCTCGCCGCCACGTTGATCTGGATCAACACCGACTTATTCAACACGGCCTAGAGGCCCTTGCCGCCGGTGACCGGCAGGACCGCGCCGGAGATGTACGATCCCTCGTCGGAGGCGAGCAGCACGTAGGCAGGGGCGAGTTCCGCGGGCTGGCCGGCGCGGCCAAGTGGGGTGTCTTGCCCGAAGGTCGGCAGCTTTTCGGGCCAGCCGGTGGCGGGGATGAGCGGGGTCCAGATCGGTCCGGGCGCCACCGCGTTCACACGGATGCCCTTCGGGCCGAGTTGCTCGGCGAGTGCCTTCGTGAACGCGACCTGCGCCGCTTTTGTCATCGCGTAGTCGATGAGCGCCGAGGACGGGTTGAATGCCTGGATCGACGTGGTCGAGATGATCGACGCGCCGGGCTGGAGATGCGGGATCGCTGCCCCGGCGATCCACATCATCGAGTAAAGGTTGGTGCGGAAGACGCGGTCGAACTCCTCGGTCGGAATCGTCTCGAGCCCGTCCCGGTTCTTCTGGTACGCGGCGTTGAGCACGACGATGTCGAGACCGCCGAGCGCCTCCACCGTCTGGTCGACGACGCTACGGCAGAAGCCCTCCTCCTGCACGTCGCCCGGGATCGAGGCGGCCACGCGCCCGGCCTCGGTGACGAGGCGGAGGGTCTCGTCCGCGTCGTGCTGCTCCTCAGGCAGGTGGACGATCGCGACGTCGGCGCCCTCGCGCGCGAACGCGATCGCCACCGCCCGTCCAATGCCGGAGTCGCCCCCTGTGATGAGCGCGCGACGGCCCTCAAGTCGGCCCGAGCCCTGGTAGCTAGACTCGCCGTGGTCTGGCAACGGATCGGTTCGATCGGTGAGCCCGGGCTGCTCCTGTTCCTGCTTCGGGAAGCCGTCGGACTTGTAGCGGGAGCGGGGGTCGATGAGCGCAGCCATACCTCTAGCCACTCACTGATGGGATGCAAAATCAAGCCCCTTGCACGACCTTGACAACGGCGTAGCGTCGCAAACATGCCAGGTGAACGGAACAGAAGTCTCAAGAATCCAAAGCTCTACGAGGATCTCCGCGACGATGGGGCCAGCAAGGAGAAAGCCGCCCGCGTCAGCAACGCGGCCGCCCGCGACGGGCAGAAGGCGGTCTCGCGGCGCGGGGGCAAGGCTGGCGACTACGAGGATATGACCGTGCCCGAGTTGCGCAAACGCGCCAAAGAGTTCGGCCTGCACGGCTACTCCGGCAAGAACAAGTCCGACCTCATTAGCTCGCTGCGCAACCACTGATGAAGCGCAACGACGACGGGCCCTCGACCGACCACGCCCCGGAGACGGAGGAGGACACTGCCTCCGGCGGCCCCGCCGACCCGCCCGACGAAACTGACCCGCCCGACTAATCTTCAGGCGTGGTCAGTGCGTCCGTTCTTCAGGGATTCGGGCGTGGGACTGTGATTACGCCAGTGGGCGGGTTTGCGGGCTCTGACGAGTTGTCCGTCGGCTCATTGGTCACGCTGAGGCCCTCGGGCGAGTTCGCGGACATCATGAGCTGGTCGGTCCATGACCGGTTCACAGCAGGTCTGCGGCTGCCATCGAACCTGAACTGAATGAAGGTGTTGGGCGATAACCACACGGTGGTTCGTCCGCCACCTGTCGAGGCGTCGAACGTTAAGTTGAGTGCGAAAGCCTCGCCCCGTCGCAGCTTCGCTAGCGTAACAAGCTTGATGTGGGTGAGAGTGCGTTCGCCAATCGTGATCCGCTCGGGCGCAGGCCCGTAGATCAACTCACCCACACGGCCCCAGACCTCGCGGTGCATTAGATACTACAGGGCGGGTTCGAACTGCCGTTTCTCTGGTTCCCGTGTTTATGCCTGTCCACCTAGTGACAGCATTTAAGGTGGCGGGTCGCTTGTCGAGCCGGCGGAAGGGTGCCCTTCTTCCTCGGCGTCGCGTAGTTCCTCTTCGTCGATCGTAGGTACATCTGGATCCGGGTTGGGCGATTGCGGAGTGAAGTGCAGTTTCTGCATGTACGGAGTGGGTGCTTTCCGCCGGGCATCGGTGAACTCTTTCGAATAGTAGGCGCGGGCATCCGGCACGTCGCGATCACCAGAGATGAGGTCGTGCGCGAGGTTCAGGGCGAGCCGATTGGCTTCCTCGTCGTGGCAGGTGGCCGAGAGTTCGCCCATTGTGCGGCGCGCAACCACGCTGCCGTCGAATTGGGCGAGTGCGCTGAACAGGTCCGGGGCCACCCGGTAGTCGATGATCGATTCGACGGAGTCGTAGTGCGGTGCTGGAAACCGGTGTTCCCAGAATGCTTTCGTCGCCACGACCCGCTTCCACTCTCCTACCGCGAACCAGGTCAGCTGGGTAGCGGTCGACTCGTGCGGTTCACCGTACTTGTCGACAACCAACTGCGCGGCCTCCCGCGATTCGTCTGGCCAGTCGGCCAGTACTTCCGAACTGTGCATGAGTAGCTGCTATCCGTCGTTCACGATCGTGGCGTCCTCGTCGGGCTGGAGATCTTCGTCTGCCTCGACGAGACGATCTTGGTCGGGAACGCCTTTGACTCCGGTGGCGATGTCCCCGTCGCGAGTTGGTTCCTCGGTGATGGGGAAGTCGTCCTCGATGCCGCCAGGTGTGTTGATTGTCGGATCTGTCATCAGTACTTTCCTTCCGGGAGTGAGGCCAAGGCGTTCGCCTTGTTCCATAAAGCTCACGTCACGGCTGGCGCCCCGCAACCCGCTTGACCATTCGCTCTCGGCGAGTGGTCTCTGCGCGTGTCGGGTCCTGTCGAGGCTCGATCGACAGATCAGGTTTCGAACTGGCACCCATCGAATCACACGATCCGCGGCCCTGTACCGGCTCCTCGAGGCGGCTGCCCGGCATGACGGTCGGCTAGCCGGATGTCGGCAACCCCGTTGACTGCGCGGCAGCATCGTCGTAGACCGGAGGTGACGAAAGGATCGGGATGTCCGTGAAACTGAATCAGGAAGCCCTCTCCCACGCGAAGGGGTTGCTGCGTCGCGGCGAGATCACTCATGACGATCGGGACGACTGGAGCGAGCACGCTCCCAGCACCGATGAGAACAACACCTTCATCGACAAGCACGGGATGGCCGAGTACGCAAAATGGCATCTCGGCGAAGACACCGACCAGACCGAGGGCACCCGAGGTCGTTACCTGTTTCCTTACGGCGACTTCAAGAAGCTCCACCGGTGCGCCGTCATCTCTGGTGAAAGCCGAGCGGGCCAATATGACCATCCCACGATCAAGACCGCGCTCAAGAAGCTGCTTACTCGATCGACGAAAAGGCTCCCCAAAAGTGACCGTAGGGGTGCGCCCGGATACTGCCGAACCCGATCGGCAGTCGTCACCAGAGAACGTCTCCAGCCCGACTTCGGAGCTGCGGCGTATCGACTTCACGGGGGCCATCTGGTTCGCAGCCACCATCATCGCGACAACCGTGCCGCTGGGTGGGATGCTTGCTGCCGGATGGCATCCCAGCGACTCGACACCCGTGCTGGCCGTGGTGTGGTGGGTCGGTGCCACCGCCATCGTCGTTGGCATTGCCTCGTTGGCCTGGGCCGGGTGCCCCGTGTTGGGTTCCAGCCTGGAGGAAGCGGACCGTCAGAAGTCCTTCTGCATCCGCGCTGGAGTGGTCCTCTACCTCGGCGGGACGGGCGCCGCGATCTTTGCCCTTCTCATCAACCCGGGGGGATGATCCACCCATGACCACAGATCCCACCAGAATCAGAAGTCAGCCAGCTCTGACTACCTCGACCGGACGGATTTGGCTCATCGTCGGCGGCATCTTCACAGGCGTGTCTCTTGCAGTCCTGATGCCGATGACGCAGCTCCCACCGCCAGGCGTTGCGCTGACCGGCGCCATAGCGGTAGCCACTCTCTACATTGCGATGATCGTCGCTCGGATCGTCATCCCCGCCGGCCGGCGCCGGCTCATGCTCCTGGCCGCGGCAACGCTGACGATCGCGGCGACCGCGGTCGTCACCGCAACTGTCGTGGCGAGTGCGGCAACACTCGACTAGCCAGCGAGGTTTCGTCAAACATGGCGAAAGGCTCCGGTGATCGTGACCACTGGAGCCCTTCTGTGCGAATCGTGGTTTTCACCTCGTTCGCACTTTTGACGCTACGCCCGCCAACCCAGGGAAGCAACCCCCCGGTGGATGCCTAGCGGTAGTGCGGATAGTCGGGGTACCGATAGTCCGAACCCCAGAATGGCCCGTACCCGTAGTAGCCCAGAACGCCGCCGTAGGTGTCGCGTTCTCGGACCAGTTCCGGGTCGTAGGCAGGGGCGTCGGCGACGTTCTCGCGGGTCTGGCCGATCCGCACCTCGTCCTCCGTGATGGCGGTGATGGCGTCGACCGGGATGAGAGTCATGTCCTGGCCGATGCCCAGAAACCCTCCCGAGGCCACGTCGAGGAACCGCACCCGACGCTCAGTGCCGTCGATCAGCAGATCCTTGACCTTGCCGAGGTCGTCGCCGTTTCTATCTCTGACGTCACGTCCGCGAATGTCCTCCTCGCGGTCGGCAACCGTCTGATCGGTCTCACTGCGACCGTGTTCTCGATAGTCGGCTGGCGGCCTGCTCCTTCTTATACGAAGCCATCACAGCAGAGTGGCTTCATCCTCGTAGCCAGCGACATTCCAGGATCGGACCCGATCGGGTTTGCCCACGTCCTCGAAGTCCCTGGCAGCGGTCATCTCGAGCAGCTATCGGTCAGGCCGTCAGCGGCGCACCGCGGACATGGGCGCGCGCTCGTCGAAGCAGTCAAGAGCGAATCAAGACTGCGCGGATGCAAACGGGTCACCCTGCGAACGTTCGCGGACGTTCCATGGAACGCCCCCTTCTACTTGAGCTGTGGTTTTATCGAGCGTGGTCCCGATTCTGATTTTCTTCGAAATCTGTTAGTAGCGGAGCAACAGCGAGGACTTGGGTACGGCCCGCGTGTTCAAATGAACTTCGACCTGACTGATGAGTTGCCCCGATAACCGTTCCCCTTTCGGGACATCCCTCCGGAACAGGCGGCGTCTGTCACCCAGCATGCCAATAGTTGAGATGGCGACACTTCACGCGTGCACCCGCGCCGGGCCGGGCGACCGGTCCGGTCAGGGCTTCGAGCCTTCCAGGGACAGAATTGCTCAATGGAGCCTGCCGTTGTACTCCGTTTCAGTCGATCGGGGAGACACGAATGAGGTTGCCATCCGGGTCGGCGACCACGAATGTGCGCCCGAAGACGTCTTCGTGCGGCTCTTCGATGACAGTGGCCCCCTTGGCCGTCCACGCGGTGAAGCAGTCATCGACTGCGGATGCTGACCCCGGCAGCATGAGCCCCAACTCGCTGGTTCGCAGCGTCGCCGTCGTGACGGTGTCGCCGCGGCCAGACCACAAGGCGAAGAGCACGCCCGGGGCTACCTCGAACGGGACATAACGCGGGGTAACGGTGACAGGTTCCATCTCGAAAAGGTCACTGTAGAAGCGGGTGGAGCGCTCGACATCGGTGACATAGATGAGGAACAGGTTTGGCGTTGCCATGGGATCTCCTTGGTTGACGTTCTCGGCTACGCCAAGCCTTTCATCAATACATGACAGATCTTGTCTGGTATCCGTCGATACTAATGAGATGAAGTCCCAACGCCTGCTTTCGATGATGTTGCTGCTCCAGACGCGCCACCACATGACCGCGCTTGAGCTGGCAGAGGAGTTGGGAGTGTCGGTCCGGACGGTACTGCGCGACGTCATGGCTTTGGCGGAAGCAGATGTACCGGTGTTTGCCGAGCGAGGCCGATATGGAGGCGTAGTTCTGCTTCCAGGGTCACAGCTGGATGTGTCCAAACTCAGTCCCGCTGAGGTCGGTGCGCTGAAGCTGCTGGGTTTGGACCCTGGGCAAGCTCGCCAACTCGGCATCGATTCACTGACGCGCAGCGCCCAAAGGAAGATCGCGTCCCGCCGCCCTCTGGGCCGCCAGTCGGAACTGCCGTTGTCCGAATTGATTGTGGTCGACAACTCTCCATGGTTTAGCCCGATGCCAATCGTCGCCGGCGTCGCCGGCGTCGCCGAACTTGCCAGAAACCTGGAGTCGGGCAGGCGTTTGCGGATTCATTATCGGAGAAGTGCCGAACGGGGTGCCTCATGGCACGCCGTTGACCCGTACGGTCTTCTGGCGAAGGCCGGCCGTTGGTACTTGGTAGCCGACGTCGACCGCGTGCCTAGGCTGTACTCGCTCCAAAGATTAGAGGGCTGGGATGTCCTGCCAGAGGTTCGGCGCCTTCGACCGAACGCAACGCTCGCCAGTGTCAGCCGTGATTTGAGTGCGGCGGTAGAGAATCGGGGAGGCATCACAATTATGGCAACGCTGTCGAAGGACAGGCTTGACCTCGCTCGACGGATTCTAGGCTCTCGACTCGCCAGCAGTAAGCCCGCTGATGCCGAACAAGTCGAGATCACCGTGATCTACGACCAGGTGGAGTCCGTGCGTCAGCTGTTGCAATTCGGTGCCCACCTCCGCGTCACGAGTCCGCCGGAGGCGCGGGCTGTTATGCGGGACGTTGCCACTGCCATGGCAGACCTGTACCAAGGCTAATCCGGCAGCAGAGCCCCAAACCACCCCTCCTCTGTGGCATCGATTCTGGGTTTGCGCCAAACGTGAGTCCGACACGTGGAGCCGTACGCGTCCCGCAGAGCGTTCGGCTTATGACACAGGCTGTTTAGATTTAGACCTTTGAAGTTCCTTGGACGAATCGGCATCGGAGCTTGTGGCTAGCACGGAACTTCTGAGGGCGCTGAACCATCGATTCGATGGGCGATGATCGCGGCGTGGGACCGCTTGCCCGGACCGGTTCGGGTGTTCACCGCGTGAACGTGAAACCCTGCGGCCTCGAGCTGCGTGCTCATCTCACCGATAGGCCAGAAGTAGGCGGTCGTAACGGCGTGCGGAAACGGCTCGACGGTGTCGCCCTCGAAGAATCCGAGGAGGAGGCTGCCTCCAGGGGCAATACAGCGGGCGAACTCGCGCAAAACCGCTGGCAAGTCACCCGGGGAAAGGTGGATAACGGAGTACCACGCAAGAATTGCAGCTGCGTATCCGTCTCGGACCTCGAGATCGCCCAGTGACGCGACTCGGAACGGGACCGTCGGAAATCTTTTTCTTGCTTGCCCGATGAACGCTTGAACGTGATCGATACCCTCCGCATCGACACCACGCTTCTTGAGGAAATCGGTCCAATGTCCAGGACCGCACCCCGCGTCGATGACCGCGCCCCGCAGGTCACGCGCCCACTGGGCGACAAGCCGCTGATCCGATTCGTGCGTGTTAGCTATCGATCCGAGCAGTGCCGTGTATTCCTCCGCCCGACCGGCGTATGCATCCCGAACCACATTGCCAGTCACGGGACCGAGTCTAGGAGAAGCCCGGAAGCCGTTCCCCATACGGGACGACAGCATGGGTCGACGTCGGTGTGGATGAGTTGTGCAAACGAGTGCGGAAATTTGTGCAGACGAGTATGGAAAATGACAGGCGCCGCGGAGAATCGCGGACCCGCGATTCTCACAACTATGTCTCGCAACTGTCTGAGCGGATCGACGTACTCATCGTTAGTTGCGAGACACCGAGAATCAGATGGCTAATGCTGCCCGGGGACGCGTCAGGACGGCGCACCCTGGTCTCAGAAGCTTCCCTACGGTCGGCCAGCCAGGATCGTGGCTACCTCGCTGTTGGCTTTGAAGTGAGCAAGCGCGTCAGCAGAGAGCAACCGGATGATGTAGACAATTCGGCGCCGTTCGCTTTCAGAACCGTTGAGGATGTTCTCGTGGTGAGCCACTCTGTTTCGGAAATCTCGCAGCGCGGCCAATGCGTCATTGAGCGGGTTTCTGTCGGTACCTGGTGGGAAGGCTTTGTGGAGATGAGGAACCCAGATGGTTTTCTCGTGAGCGTCCACGAAGAGGTAGGTCCAGAAGCCGAACATGAGTTCGGCGACGACCTTGCCGGGTATTGGCGGCGTGTGTGGTGACGTCGCTGCGTTGATCCGCGCCCGCTCGACGTTGCCTCGGGCGATCTTGTTGACGTCGCGCGAGCGGCCGGTGGCCCGGTCCTTTCTCATCACGACGGGAAACAATGTCAGCAGTGTGGCCGGATCCGTCCAGTGCGCGTCACCAGGGAGAGTTGCTGCTGCAAGCTGGCGATCGCACGCATTGCGCAGACCGACTTCCAGATGGCTCAAATCGTGCAAGAAAGCCGCGCTCAGCTTTGCGTTCCAGTCATAGAGCTCAAGCGCTCGTGAGCGAGATCGGCCGGCGGCCGCGAGGTAGGTGGAGAACCGGCCAGGGCTGAGCCATTCCTCTATCCAGGGCCCCTCGCTCGATGTCGTTGCCATAGGGCGCCCTCCAAGCTAAGATTGAAACGCAAGCCCTTGATGACCGCTGTCTCATGTTACTTGGGCCACGAATTGGGAACTCCGGTACTTCGCCTTGGCGGACCCGGAGTTTTTCATTTGTCCTGCACTTTGCCAGCCGCACCAGCCCTTCAGCGACGCCCTGCGCAGCGTTTGGCCCTGGCGCCTGCTCCGCGCCAGGAAACGAGGTGCCGCGAACTCGTCCCACTCCCCCAGTTGCAGGCATGGTGCCTGCCTCAGCGGAGAATCCTTCAGACCTCGGCGCGGAGATAGGCGTAAACGGTTTCGCGGCTGATCCCAAAGTGTCGAGCGAGAGCAGCTTTCGGCACGCCGGAGGCGGCCTTCTCACGCAGCTCCGCAGCGCGGGCCGCGTCCAATGATGGGGTGCGGCCGCGGTAGACGCCACGCTTCTTAGCCAGGGCAATACCCTCGCGCTGACGTTCACGGATCAGGGACCGCTCGAACTCAGCAAAGGCTCCCATGACGTTAAGGAGCAAGTTCGCCATCGCGTTGTCGTCACCGGTGAAGAAGAGTTGCTCTTTCACGAACTCGACTCGGACCTTCTTCGCGGTAAGCCGGCGCACGATCGAGCGGAGGTCGTCGAGGTTACGGGCAAGGCGATCCATGGAGTGCACGAGCACGGTGTCGCCCTCTCTGACGAACTTGATCATCTCTTCCAGCTCAGGCCGGTTCAGGTCCTTCCCCGACGCCTTGTCCTCGAAGACCCGGTCGACGTCGACGCCATCAAGCTGGCGGACGGTGTTCTGATCGAGGGTGCTGACTCGCACATATCCAACTCGTTGACCCGCCACGGGGCTCTCCTGCCTGTTCTGTCAGGTTGAACTCTATGAACCCGCATCGAGTGCTGTCAACCAATCCGAATTCAACCCTATTCTGACGGCATGAAATGCCAGCGGCTGACGCCTAGTTGGGGTGTACCCCAACTAGGCAGATCGATCAGAAGACCTCGTGAAGCGCGTCGAGGAAGAGCCGAGCTGCGACGGTCCAAGACGCCGGTAACGCCTTCTGGTTCGAAAATCCTGCTACCTGGAACGTCAAGGGCGACGTTGGTCCTATGAGGTGAAACAGATCCGATTTCTCCACAGCGACCAGAGACATAACTGCAGTCGCCAAACACGCCTCCTTCGCTGAGGAGCACGAGACCCGTCTCACCGCATCAGACGCAGCGCATGCAGTCGTTTTCTCGCCGGGCGCCGATGGCCCCCAGGTCACGTCCCGCTGGGTGGTGTAATTCCTCGTCACCGTGCGGGTCAGTTGGTTTAGTTTAGGCGGCAGCGAGTTCTGGGAGAATCACCGCCTCGTCGATGACTTCGATGGGGTTGTTCATTGTGGCCAGCTCGAGCATGGAGGCTTCGGAGAAGTAGCGGCGTTCGCCAGCTTCCCATTCATCGTGCTGCTCGATCAACACCGACCCGGTCAGGCGCAACAGGGCGGCCGCGTTGGGGAAGACGCCGACGACGTCGGTGCGGCGTTTGATCTCCTTGTTGACCCGTTCCAACGGATTCGTGGACCAGATCTGTCGCCAGTGGCGCCGCGGAAAAGCAGTGAACGCGAGCATGTCGGGTTGCGCGTCGGTGAGCATCGCCGCAACTTTGGGGTGCGAGCGGCCGAGCATGGTGGTGACCTCGCGGAACTGCTTCTCGATGTGTTCGCGGTCGGGCTGGGCGAAGATGGTGCGGATGATCGAGGCGACCATCTCCTGCGATCCCTTCGGGACCACGGCGAGGACGTTGCGCATGAAGTGGACCCGGCAGCGTTGCCAGCCGGCGCCTTGAAAGACGGTCCCGATGGCTTTCTTCAGCCCGGTGTGGGCGTCAGACATGACCAGCTTGACCCCATCCAGGCCTCGGGTCTTCAACGACCGCAGGAAGCTGGTCCAGAAGCCTTCGTTTTCACTGTCGCCAACGTCGAACCCAAGAACTTCCCGGCGCCCGTCGGCGGCCACGCCGACCGCGACGACGACTGCTTGGGAGACGATCCAGTGCCCGACGCGGGCCTTGCAGTAGGTGGCGTCGAGGAACACGTAGGGGAAGTCTTGTGCGGCGAGGGTCCGATCCCGAAACTCCGCCACTTCCGCATCGAGACCGGCGCAGATCCGGGACACTTCCGACTTGGAGATCCCGGTGTCAGCGCCGAGGGCCTTGACCAGGTCGTCGACTTTGCGGGTCGAGACGCCGTGGACGTAGGCCTCCATCACGACCGCGAACAGGGCCTGGTCCACCCGGCGGCGGCGCTCCAGCAGCGCGGGGAAGAACGACCCGACGCGCAGCTTCGGGATCTTCAAATCAAGATCCCCGGCCGTGGTCGACAACGTCCGCGGCCGGGTGTCGTTGCGGTGGGTGGTGCGGTCGCCGGAGCGTTCGAACGGGGCGGCGCCGATGAACGCGGTCGCCTCCGCATCGATCAGTTCTTGGTAGAGAGTTTCGGTCGCGACGCGGATTCGGTCGGTGACATCGGTGAGTTTGAGTTCTCCCAGCAGGTCAAGCAGGGCAGACTGGTCTAGAGCCATCGTGTGGTGTCCTTTGTGAGTTCTTTGATCGGTGCTCACTGACCATCCCACGGTGGCTCTTCACGTTGACGAAGCAACACTCAGAAGCCGGAAACCACACCACTCACAGGGACGTAACCGTGCAATGAGATGGAGACCGTACTGATTGAGCTTTGTCGATTGTTAGACGGCAGGGATCTACGTGCCGCGAGTCAGTCCGAAGACGAGTGGATCAAGAGTCGGAGGGAAATCAAGGCCGCGCATGCGAAACCGACCGCTGGAGGGCTCCTGAAGCTACTCATTGATTCCCTCTTCAAAGAGTTCCGGCTCCAATCGGCTAACGTGCCAAAAGCCGATTCTGAATCAAAAAGGGCCACTCCGCCGGACAGAATCAGATTTCTAATGGAACAGAGTAGCTGCAAGGGGGATCCTCGATTGCGCCACCTTTCCGCCATCGAAGAGGCTGTCGCCGCGCGGAATCGAGTCGTCCACGACCACTTGGAAACAGGCGCCATTTGGTACGAGTACGCCACGGGAAAGGGTGAATGGGTTCACGTCATAACCATCCTCGGCGATAGGGAAGTGGATGAAGCCGTGCTTGCGGAAGACTTATACAAACAACATCGGGCGACAATTGCGAGTGTTGAGTACTTGTCAGTCGCGGCCGGCTGGAAAGAGCAAATACGAGCTGAATTTGAGGAAGAACGTGAGGAAGGCCAGCCATAACCCAACTAGTGAGTTGGATGCTCTAAGCGAGTTCATCAACCGTGCCCCAATATCGAAGAGGCGTTGCCGGTGCTCGCATAGCCAAGATGGCAGAATCGCATCCCCCGCACGGCAGGTCAAGCAGCTACTCCGTGCGAGGCTCAGTGCTTCCCTGCACCGCGCACGAGGGCAGCGAGGACTGCTTTGGGGATCGTCTATGTTAGCTTTTCTGCGCCGGCTCTGCGGGGACGGTTCTTCTCAAACTATTTTCCGGCCCGGGCGCGCTGCCGGCTGATCACGGCCGCAGCCCGGTGCAGAACGGCCTCCGTTCCGGCGTAGATGTCGGCCGCTCGCGGCCAGTGGCTGATCACGTCGGTGAAGCCGAGTTCGCCGGCCCGACCTACGGCATCCTCGAACGCTCCGATGCTCTGCAGGGAGTAGCAGCCGCCGCTGTCGAGGGACAGGTAACGGTCGATGGTGGCCGGGTCCCTGCCCGCGACGACTGCCGTGTCCTCCAGCCGGTGCATGAGGCCGGCTACCGCCGCCCACCAGTCCTCGCCCACGACGCCGTCCGCTCCCGTCGTCACCCAGCCGGAACCGAACGTCGTGACGAGGCGCAGCCCTTTGGGCCCGTTCGCGGCGATGACGAACGGAACCCGCGGCTCCTGGGCCGGCACACCGACCATTCGCGCGCCGACCGCCCTCGCCCACTCCCCCTCGAAGCTGATGCCGCCGCTGCCCGGTTCCTCGTGGCGCAGCAGCCGGTCGAGGGCCGTGACGAACGCGGCGAAGCGCTCGGACCGCTGCTTCGGGGTGTACTCGGGCTGCCCGAGCACGGTGGCGTCGAACCCGGTTCCGCCTGAGCCCACCCCGAGCAGGAATCGCCCGCCGGCAATGTCGTCGAGGGTGGCGATCTCCTTGGCGAAGGTTACCGGATGCCGGAAGTTCGGTGATGAGACGTAGGTACCCAGCCGGATCCGCGAGGTGACGACCGCCGCGGCAGTCAGCGTCGGGACGGTCGCATGCCAGGGCTGGTCGGCCAACGACCGCCAGGACAGGTGGTCGTAGGTCCAGGCGTGGTCGAAGCCGAGCTGCTCAGCCCCCTGCCAGCGACGGCGGGCCTCCGGCCACGAATCCTGCGGGAGAATGACGATTCCGAAGCGCATGCTGAGAGTCTACGGAAGGCCTCTCACCGGCACCTTCTCGCCCGGCGCACACGGTGCTATTAATGGTGCTCGACCGGCGTTCCTTATGCCTCAGGCAGCGGGTCGGCCGCTGATGACACCAGACCCCCGTGGCGGCACCCGGCCCACGTTCCGGATGCCGCCGCGGGCCTTCGCTCGGGTCTCAGGGTTGCGGCACACGGGCTAATCAGGAATTTGTGTGGTGCGCGTCACCGCCGAGTGCCACACTCGACCCATGACAGGCTCATCGCACGGCTTCTCCCGGTGCACTATCGTGCCGCCGTATCTGCTGGTGCGGCTGGCGCGGGTCGACGATCCCCGGCTCGCGGCCGCGGCCGAGGCAGCCAGACGGTCTCTGATGCGGGACGTGCCGATCCGGGAACTGCGCGCGGCGGCGCATCCGACGCCGTCGTCGTCGGTCCACTCCGGTGTGCGCGGCGGAGCGGCCGCTCGGATGCGCGGGCACGTGGACCGGGCCGTGTCGGATGCCGGCGGCCTGGAACGACTGCCGGGCCGGCTGGTCCGCCGCGAGGGCCAGCCCGCCGGGGCCGATCTCGCGGTCAATGAGGCCTGGGCGGGGCTCGGAGACACGCATTCCCTGTTCTGGAACGTGTTCGAGCGCGACTCGATCGATGACCGCGGTGTGTCGCTGGAGGCGACCGTGCACTACGGCCGCAACTACGACAACGCGTTCTGGGACGGCGAGCGCATGGTGTTCGGCGATGGCGACGGCCTGGTCTTCAACCGTTTCACCGCGTCGCTGACGGTGATCGGGCATGAGCTCACGCACGGGGTGACCCAATTCACGGCCAACCTCGCCTACGAGGGGCAATCAGGTGCGATAAACGAGTCCCTGTCGGACGTGTTCGGCTCGCTGGTGGAGCAGCGCTCCCTGGGCCAGTCAGCCGCCGAGGCCGGCTGGCTGATCGGCGAAGGTCTCTTCACCGACCAGGTGCAGGGGGTCGCACTGCGCTCGCTGAAGGCTCCCGGCACCGCCTACAACGACGATGCTCTCGGCAAGGACCCCCAGCCCGCGGACATGACCGGCTACATCGAAACCGAAGACGACAACGGCGGGGTGCACCTGAACTCGGGCATTCCGAACCGGGCGTTCTACCTCGTGGCCACAGCTCTCGGCGGAAACGCCTGGGAGACGGCCGGCCAGATCTGGTTCGACACCCTCACCTCCGGCACGCTGGGCCGCACCGTGGACTTCGCCGGGTTCGCGCGGGCGACCTCGCGGGCAGCGGTCACGCGCCACGGCGCCGGGTCCCGAGAACACGAGGCCGTGATCGCCGGCTGGACCGCCGTCGGCCTCGGCGGCGGGCTCGGCACCGGATCCCGGCCCCGGTCCGGCACTGGGTCAGGAACCGGCGTCGGTCGCGCGCCCGTCGATCCTGCCCCCCGGCCGGAGTAATATCGGCCCATGAAGGTCGTCGTTTCGCGCAGCGGTGGCTTCGCCGGCATCCGCACCACCTGGGAGGTCCAGGTGGAGGAACAACCCGACCGGTCCGCCTGGGCGGAACTTCTCCGTGGGCTGCCCTGGGACGAGGTGTCCGCGGCGGCTCCGCAGCCGGACCGCTACGTCTACCGCATCCGTTGCGCGCCCCACGAGGTCGTGCTCGGCGAGCAGCAGGTCTCTGGGCCGTGGAAAGATCTTATTGACCGGGTCAGAGGCGTGAACGAAGGGCACTGACCCGGTCCTCGTCGTTGGCACCTGCGAATGCCCTGTTAGGGTGGTCCTAATAAGGGGGCCCCCATCGCAAATCTGCTGGCTGTTAAAACTTCACGTTCTTTCCTCAGTGCTTCTGCACTGAACCGTTCGATTGTTCTGGCCCTCGGCCTTTTCCTCGCGGCCTTCGTCCTGACCGCTTCGCCGGCGGTTTCCGCTTCGGCTGCTCCGGTCGACGGCACCGTCGAACAGTGTAACGATGTCGCCGGAGTCGGCGGCGGCACCGGCGCCGTCGAATGCAGCGTCACGGTCGACAATTATCTCAATCTGGCCACCGGCGCGACCAGTTCGACCACCAGCACCGTCGTCAGCATCCACGCGGCGAACACCGAGGTGCAGCCCCCCGCAGCGACGGTCGTGAACTCTTCGAAGCTGATCCACACGATCACCCAGTGCAACGGCTCGATCAACGTCGGCGGCGGTAACACCATCTGCACGGTGACCGTGAACAACCACATCACCGGTGCGACCACGGCATCCCCGGCCACGGTCAACCAGTGCGTCGGCTCCGGAGCCAGCACGGAACTCGACTGCGTGCCCCTTGAGAACACCACCGACGCGACCGTCACCCAGTGCAACAACGCCGGGAACGGCGGCGGCGCCGATGTGCTCTGCCGGGTGAATCCCTCGGCGACGGTGACGACCGACGTGCCCATCACTGTCAACCAGTGCAACTACTCCAGCAACGGCGGTGGCTCGACCGTGGAGTGCGCGACCGAGCTCAACACGATCGTGCCTGCAGCCGAGGTCACGCCGACGCAGACACCGACACCGACCGAGACACCGACACCGACCGAAACGGCCCTCCCGGCCGCCGCCGACACGATCACGGCCGCTCCCGAGCTGGCCGCGACCGGCGTCGACTCGGCACCCCTGCTGATCTCCGCGGCTGCAGGCGCCCTGCTCCTCGGACTCGGCGCGCTCCTCGCGCTTCGACGCACCGTCGTACGCCTCCGTCGGGACTGATCCGACTCGCTGCCAGGCCGAAACGCGCCCACCGCCCCTCGGCGAACGGTGGGCGCGTTTTTCGTTGCCGGCACCGGCTCGCGTCGGGCCGGACCGCGTGGGACTATGAGTCATGGAAACCAACGACCTGTACCCGGTTCAGAACCTCAGCGAGGACGACTGCTGGGATCTCCTGATCTCGTCCAGTTTCGGAAGACTCGCGATGAGCATTTCCGGTGAGCCGGACATCTACCCGGTGAACTTCGTCTCCGCAGACCGGCAGCTCGTTTTCCGCACGGCCGAAGGTACGAAGCTCCTCGAGCTCACGGTGAACAACCGGGTCGCCTTCGAGATCGACGGCATCGGCCGCAGCGAGGCGTGGAGCGTCGTGGTGCGAGGCGAGGCCCGAGTTCTCGACAAGCAGGCCGAGATCGAGGCCGCGGATCAACTGCCGCTGCGCCCGCTCATCCCGACCCTGAAGTACATCTACGTCGAGATAACGCCGACCAGGATCACAGGCCGCCGGTTCCAGCTCGGCCCGGAACCCGACCGGTACTAGAAGCGTGACTCGCGCACCGGACTCCAGCGTCGTTCTGATCACGGGGACTTCCTCCGGTATCGGACTCCACGCCGCCATCGCCGCGGCTCGCGCCGGCCACACGGTGGTAGCCACCATGCGCAACCTCGAGGGCGCCCGCGCTCTGCGGGACGCGGCCGCCGACGCGGAGTGAGCCTCGACATCCGTCGCCTGGACGTGACTGAACCGCAGGCGGCCACGGATGCCGTGGCCAGGACCATCGACCGGCACGGCCGGCTCGACGCGCTCATCAACAACGCCGGGTCGGGGAGGCTCGGCACCATCGAGAACGAAACGGTCGATGACGTTCGCGCCGTGATGGAGGTGAACTTCTTCGGGGTGGTTGCCCTCACACGGGCCGCGCTCCCCCTTCTCCGGGGCAGCACGGGCCGGCTGATCACCGTCTCGAGCGTGGGTGGAGCCATCGGCCAGCCCTTCAACGAGGCGTATTGTGCGGCGAAGTTCGCGGTGGAGGGATTCATGGAGAGCCTGGCCCCGGTGGCCGCCACGGCCGGTGTGTCGGTGACGGTAGTCGAACCCGGCGCCGTGACATCCTCGTTCGTCGCCAACGTCGGCCGGGACCTCAACCAATCCGGCCTGGCCAACGACCCGTACGCCGCGGCACTGGAGGCGTACCTGGCCCGCGCGGCGTCATCCTTCGGCTCGGCCCAGTCGGCCCGGAGCGCCGGCGAGATCGTCGCCGCCCTGCTCGACGGCGACCGCCCACCGTTTCGGGTGCAGACATCGGAGGCGGCGCGCCGGTTCGTGGCGGTCAAGCTCGCCGACCTCGACGGCGGAGTCGTGCAGCGGATGACGGCGACCTGGCTGGCCTGACGTCGGTCCCCGACTGATGAACGTGCGCCCGACCGAGAGCACCACCCCGGTCTCCGGATGGGTCAGGATTCGGATGAAGCCGGGCGCCCCGGCCGCAATCTCGCGTGCGGTATCGGGGTCGATCGGCCCGTACCCCTCGAGGTGGCCGGGTTGCTCGGAGTGGCCGAGGAGCGTCATCACCGGGACGGTGACGTGCACCGAGCCGCGGATGCCCTGGCCGACCCCCGATGCGGTAACCCCGTCGAGGATGAGGTCTTCGAACACGTCCGCCCGCAGCTGGGTCAGCGTGCGGGTCTCGTTCGGGCCCTGCAGGCTCATCCCCATCACGGTGAGGCGGTCGTGCGCGGCCTTCACTTTCTCCGCCGAGTCGTGCCAGGACAGGGATGCCATCCCGTCGGCCTCGGGCTCGAAGATCACCGTGCGGTCGGCCAGCGATTTCTGGTGCCGGGCCGTGATCGACTCCGGGTGCAGCCGTTCCCTCATGATCCGGGCCTTGTTCTTCAGGTTCGAAACGGTCAGGTGCGGGGCGGACTGCAGCAGCGCCTGTTCGAACCCGGCTAGCGCCTCGGCCGGCAGCGACCAGGACTGGTTGATCAGTACCTGCGCGTGCCGGTAAGTGATCGACCCGTCATGCAGGGCCGCCCGGGTCGCGGGCAGTTCGTGCAGGAGGGTCTGGCTCTCGGCGATCAGGTTCTCGGCCGAACGCACGGGCAGTCGCAGGGTGCAGGACAGTTCGGTCACGAACTCCCGCTCGGCGACCTGTGCAGCGTCCCACCGGGCGCGGGGTATCCCGGCCGCGACCCCGGCCACTGCCGGGGTCCCTCCCTGGCCTTGTCCTTGGCTGCCTGGGCCGCGTCTCGGGCCAGGGCTTCGGCGAACCGGCGGGCCCGATCGACCTGTTCGGCCAGGCGGGCGTCAACCCGGGCGGCGTCCGCCTGCATCTCCCGGATGGCGTCGAAGTGACGACCCAGGCGTTCTCGCTGCCCACTGTCGGAGGGCTTCATGAGACACACGTTACGGCTGACCACTGACATTCCATGCTCCAGATCGGCACCCGTCAGCGCCCTGTGGATAACCTGATCAAACCCGTATTGTGGAGGAGTAGAAGCAGCCGTCGCAGGGCCCGCAGCGGGCATCCGTCAATGGGCGCGCAGCACACATCCGTGTCACGTAAACTCGGATATTTTCGGGAAACGCCGGTTGTGGTGGCCGGTTGCCCGGCGTGTCGCGAAAATCTCCGAGGTTAGCGACTTCGACCGCAACGGATGCCCCGGGCGAATCTCTGGAGGTCGACGTACCGGGTCTCGACAGGCTCGACCACCGGCGGAGCCGGCGAGAGGGTGGGTGTCAGGCGAGGGAATCGGCGGACAGGCTGATCAGACGCAGGAGCGCGTTGCCGTAGGCATCCGCGGGGTCGGCGGCGTCGAAGAATTCCGGCGCCCCGTTCAGCGCCACCGTCACCCGGTAGCTGTCCTCCCCCTGACGGGTGAGCGAACGGAAGGTGCTCCGCAACAGGTCGCGCAGCTGGTCCTCACGCGGCATCCACAGGGCATCCTCGAGGGCCAGTGAATCGAGGGCCCACTCGGTGGTGCCGTTGAAGCCGAGGATCGTTCCCGTGTCGAACTCGTGCGGCTCGATCGTCATGTCACTGACCGTGAACACGTCGCTTTCGAAGCCGGAGCGCTCGATGCGGAAGGCGTCACCGGAGACGGGACGCCACTGCAGACCGGCTTCGGCCAGGGCCCGCGCACTATCGATTGAGATCATGAAGACGACTCCGCCCACTAGCGTTGTGAAGAGAACTATATTCCCGGAGGTCCGACGTGACGCGAACGGTGAACCTGACGGTGCATGTGAAGCCCGGTAGTCGGAAGGGACCGCTGGTCTCCGGGGGAGAGCCGGGCCGGGAGCCGGGCCGAGAGCCGGGCCGAGAGCCGGGCCGGGAGCCGGGCGACGACGCGCCCCATGCTCCGACGGATGCTGCGCTCACCGTGTTCTTGCAGCAGCGGGCCGTTGAGGGGGCCGCCAACGATGCGCTGGTGAAGCTGCTGGCCAAGCACTTCGGCGTGTCCAAGAGCGCGGTGACCATCGTGCGCGGCCACGCCTCCCGAATCAAGCACGTGCGAATCGAACACGACTCGTAGCAATGCGCGACTCGCGTGGCGACTCGCACGTGCTTCCGGCACTGCGGGTTTCTAGCGGGTTCCGAGCAGGTCGATCACGAAGATCAGGGTCTGGCCGGAGAGCTGGTGTCCTCCGCCGGCCGGTCCGTAGGCCAGGTGCGGAGGGACGACCAGCTTGCGGCGTCCGCCGACCTTCATGCCGGGGATGCCCTGCTGCCAGCCCGCGATGAGCTGAGCAAGCGGGAAGTTGATCGACTGCCCGCGGCTCCAGGAGGAGTCGAATTCATCTCCGGTGTCATAGGCGACGCCGAGGTAGTGCACGTTGACGGTGGCGCCGGGGGTTGCTTCGGCTCCCTCGCCGACCACGATGTCGGTGATGGTCAGTTCGGTAGGCGCGGGGCCCTCCGGAGCGTCGAGTTCGGGCTTGGTGTTTTGATCAGTCATTCCTCTATCCAATCGGATTGCGCGCTCGCCCGCACACCAAAAATTCCCCCTTGCGCGAACGTGGCCGTCGGGCGCACCATGGGAACAGAACTCGCTGCTCCGGGAGAGTTGTCGGCACTGCCACACCACCGGGGCGGCGAGTCCTTGTTCGTCAGGGCACCAGAGTCAGTTGATCACGCGGGCACGGTCGCGCTGGATCAGCCCCAGCAGCTCCGATTCGTCGGCCCGGTCGACGTTCGCAGCCGTACCGTTCACCATGCGCTGTCGGGCGAAAGCCAGGCGGGTGGAGTTGTGGATGAAGTGGTGCATGGCCCGCTTCCGGGTTTGGGGCTGCCGCGCGGCCCAGGATCGAGCCTGCCGACGGCCATCGCGGGTGGCGAGCATACCCACCTCGGCCGGGCTGAACCAGCCGGCCGCGGCATACTCGCTCAGCCGGAGTACGGTGACGCGTTCTTCCTGGCGCCGCAGCAGCACGACAACCATGATCGCGCCGAGGAACAGAGGCACCTGCACGGCGAGGTAGTACGCCACCAGCGAGCCACTCTCGACCAGGTAGAACGCCCCGTTCCAGACGGAGTGCAGGAAGATCGCCGAGACAAATCCGAGCAGAATCGTGGCGAAGGCCGGGAACGGCCGGAACCGGACCGCCAGCCCGCACGCAATGCCGATGCAGGCAGTGAACATGACATGGGCGAAGGGCGACAACACCCCCCGCACCAGGAACGTGAAGCCCAGGTTCTCGGAGCCACCCTCCATTATCGCCACACCGAAGTATTGGATGTTCTCGGTGAAGGCGAATCCGGCCGCGATCGTCGCGGCATAGACCACGCCATCGACCGGACCGTCGAATCTCCGACGCAGCACCCAGAAGAGCAGCAGCACCCCGGCACCCTTGGCGGCCTCCTCGACGAGGGGCGCCTGGAAGACGGCGGCGGCGAAACCGTCATCCGTTTCGATGGCCCCGGCGCCGGCCCGGGCCAGCTGCACGCCCAGGTCGAAGAGCAGCGCGGTCACGATGGAGACGCCGGCGCCCCAGAGAAACGCGAACCAGAGGGCCGGGCGGGGTTCGGGCTCCCACCGATCGATCCAGCCCACGGCGAGCAAAATCCCGATCAGCGGGATGAGTGCCAGGATGAGGCCGACCAGCAGCGTGCCGGCACCGAGGAAGGTGGCCAGGTAGACGAACACCAGCAGCAGCGCGGCGCCCCCGATGACGAGGCCGGTGACCGTGAGCGTGACGATGCCCGCCCGGGTGCGACGAACGGGGGCGGTCCAGACGGGCTGCACCGGCTGGGCCGCGGGCTGCACCGGGGCAGGCTGGGCCGCGGGCTGGGTTCCGGCCGGATGAGAGTGTGGGGCGGCGGCGGAGTGCTCCGGGGTCGGCTCGTGGGTCATGCCCAACAGACTAGCCGCGCGCTCACGCCTCGAACATGGTGCCCGGGTTGAGGATGCCCAACGGGTCGAACGCCGCCTTGATCCGGCGCTGCAGGGCGAAGCCCGTGTCGCCGAGCTCCTCGGCCAGCCAGCGCCGCTTGAGCACGCCGACCCCGTGCTCGCCGGTGAGCGTGCCGCCGAGTTCGAGCGCGGCACGGAAGAGCTCGTCGGCCGCCAGCCAGACCGCCTCCGGCACGACCGGCTCCGCGCCGCCCCGGGCCGGATCGAACGGGATCAGGAAATTGGGGTGCAGATTGCCGTCTCCGGCGTGGGCCACCGTGGGGATGGGCAGGCCCGTGCGGGCGCTGATCTCAGCGATCCGCGCGAACATCTCGGCCAGCCGGGAGCGGGGCACGCAGACATCCTCGATCAGGACCTCGCCGTGAGCGGCCAGCGCCGGGTGCGCGGCCCGCCGCACGGCCAGCAGTCGATCGGCGGATTCGGCGTCGGTGGAGACGCGCACCTCCCCGCCCGCGGCCCGCAGCACGGCCACCGCCTGGTCCGCCTCCGCCTGGCTCGCCGGCCCATCCGTCTGCACCAGCAGGAACGCTCCCCTAGCCGGAACTCCCTCGAACAGGTTCGGCCCGAGGTACGCCGCGATCAGGGCCAGGGCCACCGGGTCGATGAGTTCCATCACGGCCGGGCGCAGCCGGGCCGCCGTGACGAGACCGGATGCCGCGGCCGCCTGGGCCACGTCGGGGAACGTCGCGCCGATCGTGACGGTCTCGCCCAGGGTGATGGCGCGCGCCCGCACGGTGGCCTCGACGATCACGCCGAGGGTGCCCTCCGAGCCGGTGAGCAGGGCGGTCAAATCGTAGCCGGTGACGCCCTTGACTGTGCGGTGCCCGGTCTCCAGCAGGCTCCCGTCGGCGAGCACCACCGTCAACGCCAGCACCGCCTCCCGGGTGACGCCGTACTTCGCGCAGAGCAGCCCGCCCGCGTTGGTGGCGATGTTGCCGCCGACCGAGGAGATCGCCCGGCTTGCCGGGTCCGGCGCGAACCACAGCCCGTGCGCGGAGAGGGCCGTGTTGAGGTCGCCGTTGAGCACGCCCGGCTCGACCACGGCCAGTTCATCCTCCGGGCGGATCTCGAGGATACGGTTCATCCGCTCGACGCTCAGCACGATGGCGCCGCCCGTGCCGCACGCTCCCCCGGCCAGGCCCGTTCCGGCTCCGCGGGTGATCACCGGCACGCGAAACTCGGTCGCGATGCGCAGAGTCGCCTGCACCTGGTCGACGGATGCGGCGTAGACGACCGCCAGCGGCATCCCCGGGGCAACCCAGCCCGATTTGTCGGCCCGAACGGGCGCGAGCCGGCGCGGATCGACGCTGACGTGGGTGCCGAGTTCGGCCTGCAGACGCTCCAGTGCGGTCATGCGCCCAGAGTACCGGGCCGGGTGCCGGAGGGCAGGCCCGGACGCAGGCCGGCATGGCCCGCGGCCGCTGCGGCCGGCACCGGCGATGGCCGATTCCCGCTGGTGCGCCCGGGCTCGCGGTGGCAGGCTGGCCGGGTGACCATCCCTCCTGCCGGGCTCGATCCGGTCTTCTTCGAGCGCTACCGGGCCATGTCCTCCCGAGACTCACGCTTCGACGGTCAGTTCATCACGGGCGTGCACTCCACCGGAATCTACTGCCGCCCCAGCTGCCCGGCGGCCACACCGAAGCCGGCCAATGTGTCGTTCTATCTCACCAGCGCGGCCGCGCACGAGGCCGGCCTGCGGGCGTGCAAACGCTGCCTTCCTGATGCCGTCCCCGGGTCGCCGGACTGGGACATCCGTGACGACCTCGCCGCCCGCGCCATGCGCCTGATCAGCGACGGCACGGTTGAGCGGGAGGGCGTGCCCGGCCTCGCCCGCCGCCTCGGCTACAGCGAACGGCACCTGACCCGCGTGCTCGTGAACGAGCTGGGCGCCGGCCCGCTCGCGCTCGCCCGGGCGCACCGCGCACAGACCGCCCGCGTGCTGCTGGCGAGCACGGATGTCCCGATCACCGAGGTCGCATTCGCCGCCGGTTTCGGCAGCGTGCGCCAGTTCAACGACACCATCGCCGTCGTCTACGAGCGCACCCCCACCGAGCTGCGCCGCGCCCGTCCCGCCCGCGCCCAGCCCCGCGCCCAGCCCCTCGGCGTCGGCGGGGTCGGTGAGGCCGGCTTCGGGGTCGGTGACGGGACGGGCATCGACCTGCTGCTGCCGGCGCGCGCGCCGTTCGACGGGGTGGGGGTGCTGCGGTTCCTCGCCGCGCGAGGCCTCGCGGGGTTGGAACAGGCGACGGATGCCCGTTACGCGCGCACGCTGCGCCTGCCACACGGACCCGCGACGATGGAACTGACCCTGTCGGGAACGGCGGCCGCGCCAGCCGTCGCCTGCCGCGCCCGACTGGCCAGCCTCGCCGACCTCGCGCCGCTCGTCAGCCGGGTGCGGCGCCTGCTCGACCTGGACGCGGACTCCCGGGCGATCGACCTGGCGCTCGGGCGGGACCCGCAACTCGTGGCCGGAATCGCGGCCACCCCTGGCATGCGCGTGCCGGGCAGCGTGGACCCCGAGGAGACCCTGTTCCGCGCGCTCATCGGCCAGCAGGTCTCGGTGGCCTCCGCCCGAACGGCACTCACCCTGCTGGCCGCTGCGCTCGGCGACGACGTGTACCCGGGTGCAGGGGACAGCGGCAGCGACACCACCACCGGCACCAGCGGCACCAGCGCCACCACCGGCACCAGCCAAAGCCCCTTCATCCACGACCCCACCGCCGCTCCCCTGACCCGGCTGTTTCCCACCGCCCAGCGGATCGTGACCGAGGGCCGCGGCGTGCTGCGCGGCCCGGCCGCGCGCATCGACGCGATCATCGGCGTGGCGGAGGCGCTCTGCTCCGGCGATCTGGTGCTCTCCTACGGGCAGACCCGGGAGGATCTTGAGTCCCGTCTGACCGCCCTGGCCGGGATCGGACCGTGGACGGCCGGATACGTGGCCCTGCGCGTGCTGGGCAGCCCGGACATCCTGCTGACCAGCGACCTGGCCCTGTTGCAGGGCGCCGGGCGGCTCGGCCTGCCCGCGGAGGCCCGGCAACTCGCCCGCCACGGCGCCGCCTGGGCGCCGTGGCGCAGCTACGCCGGCATGCACCTGTGGCGCGCGGCAGGCGCCGCGGCTACCCCGCGCACCGCGACCCCTCCCGGGCCAGATAGCCTGAACAGGTGAAATTCGCCCACCTGAGAGTTGAAGGTCAATCCACTCCGCGGCTCGCCGCCGTCTTCGACGACGCAGCGCTGTTCCTCGACGAGATCATGGACGACGCCCCCCGCGATCTGCAGGACCTGATCGAGAAGGACTCTGACGAGTACGACCGGGTGCGCGCCCTGAGCCAGAACGCCGCCGCGCAGGGAGCAACGCTCACCCCGCTGGGCGAGCTGCGCTACTCGTCGGCCGTGCTGCGTCCGCCTCAGATCATCGCGATCGGCGCCAACTACGCCGCCCACTCCTCCGAGCTCGAACTGCGCGTCGAAACGGCCGCGACCGTGTTCTCGCTCTGGCCCAACTCGCTCACCGGGCACGAGTCCACGATCACCTGGCCGACCGATCTGACCAGCCAGGTCGACTACGAGGCCGAGCTCGGCGTGATCATCGGCACGGCCGCACACCACGTGTCGGTGGCGGACGCTCTCGACCATGTCTTCGGCTACACGGTCGTCAACGACATCACGGCGCGCGACCTGCAATTCTCCGAGGCGCAGTGGTCGCGCTGCAAGTCCTTCGACGGTTTCACGCCCACCGGGCCGGTCGTCATCACGGCAGACCAGATCGCCGACCCGCAGGACCTGTGGCTGACCACCCACGTCGACGGCCGCATCCTGCAGGATGCCTCGAGCGGCGACATGGTGCGCTCGGTCGCCGAGATCATCTCCTACCTCTCCAAAACCTCGACCCTGCTGCCGGGCACGCTCATCTCCACCGGCAGCCCGGGCGGCGCCGGCTACAGCCGCAAACCTCCGGTGTTCCTGCGCGACGGCTCGACGGTCACGATCACCATCGACAAGATCGGGTTCCTCACCACGCATTGCCGCGCGATCTGACCGTGACCGCCAGATGGCGGATCAACGCGACAGCTCGCTGCGGGCGGGAAAGGAGGCAGCGATGATGACGATCTCGGTCGTGATCCCCTGCTGCAACGACGCCGCCCTTCTCCGACTCCGTGCCGCCGGCCGACTGGCTGGCGCGGATCGAGTCCGCGCTGGCGGAGTCCCCCGGGAGCGACATGGTCACCGGCCCCGGCGATTTCTACGGCTGCGGCACCCTCGTGGCCTGGTTGGGCGGGACCTTCTACATCGGCGGATATTTCTTCTGGATGCCGTTCTGGCTGGGGCACCGTCCGGTCTTCGGCTCGAATTTCGCCATGCGCCGGGCGGTCTGGCTGGAGGCCCGCCTCCGGGTGCACCGCGACCGCGACGACATCCACGACGACCTCGACCTCAGTATGGACCTGAGCCCCGCGGTGCGCGTGCGCTACGACCCGACCCTGCGGGTAGCCATCTCCGGCCGGCCCTTCGATTCCTGGAGCGCCATCGCCCGCCGGGCACGGTGGGGCGGGCGCGCCCTGCTGCAGGGCTGGCCGGAGAATAACCCGTGGCACCGGCATGCCGCCCGGTACGCGGTGCGGCGCCACCGGGCCGGGCGTCCCACGATCGGGCACTGACCTGTTTCGCGGGGGCATCGGATCAGCCCGCCGGCCTCCGGTTCAGCCGGCCGGCCAACCTCCGGTTCAGCCTGCTACCAGCCGGATCAGCCTGCCGAATCGGCCCGCCTGATCAGCCAGCCGCCCGGTAAAGCGCGGCGAGGGCCAGCTCGGCGACGATCCCGGCGATCGAGTAACCGAGCACGTGCACCGGGGTGGACCCTGCGTCGGGGAACGCGATCAGGTCGGCCACGAACAGGGCGTAGTCCCAGGGCTCGGTGCCGCCGGGCCCGGCCGCGCACGCCTGGTAGTGCCCGGCCAGGTCGTGGCTCTGCACGAAGTAGCCGGCGTCGGCCAGCAGCGGGGCCAACAGCACGAAGTCTTCCTTGGAGCCGGTCGCGCCGGGCAGCAGCACGATTCTCGGAGCGGCCGGGTCGCCCAGCTCGAAGGCGGCGAGGTTCCCGCTCAGCGCCGGGAACCAGAAGGCGCGGCTGCCTGCGGGCAGCACCGTCCAGTCCCGGTCGGGGAGGGTGTGGTCGCGCAGCACCATCACATCGGCCGGGTTCCCTGCCGGCCGAGCGGCCGGCAGGGAACCCGGTCGGCCGCGGGAACGCCGCTCCCAGACGCACATGGCGTCACAGTAGCGCTCCCGCCCCGCAGCCCGAACGAATTCGACGGAGATTTTGCCGAAAACGGACCTCACCACGTCGAAATGGCCGTTTTCCTCGAGAATCTCCGTCGAATTGGTTCAACACCGGCAGGTCGCTCCGCCTGTGCTGAACAGCGTCCACGCGGGTGCGTCAGCTCTGACCCGCGGAGGGCGACCCAACCAATCGATCGAAACTCGTTCGGCTACGGCGCGCGCTGGTCGTCCCGGCCGTCGAGAGCGAGCAGTTGCTCCTCCACGGCGCCGCCGTAGCCTTCCTTCTGCGGGTCGCCGTGCAGGCCGCCGGACACCGCGTATTCTTCCTCCGGGGAGAGCACGAGGCGCTTGCGCCCGTAGAGCGCGAAGATCAGCAGCATGACCACGTAGACCACGGCGATGGCCGCGATGGCCGGGCGGGCCGGCTCGTTGATGAAGAACCCGAAGAAGATCGCCAGCGAGAGGATGCCCGCGATCACCGCCCCGGGTACGCCCCACGGGCTGCGGTAGGGCCGGTTCGCATTCGGGTACTTTCGGCGCAACACGACGAACGAGATCATCTGCAGGATGTAGGCGATTACGGCTCCCCAAACGGCGATGTTGAGCACGATCGCCCCGGCCACGCCGCCGGCGCCGCCGAGCGAGTCGACGAGGATCAGGGCCACGAAGCCGATCAGGGCCCCCACGAGCAGCGCCACTGCCGGAGTCTGGCGGCGGCCGGTCAGGGAGAGGAATTTCGGGTAATAGCCGGCCCGCGACAGGGAGTACATGTTGCGCCCGTACGCGAACATGATGCCCTGCAGGGAGGCCAGCAGCCCGACCAGGGCGAACAGGGCCAGCACAGCGGCCGCCTCGTCGCCGACCATCGCCCGAAAGCCGTCGAGCAGAGGCTCCCCGGCGGTGGCGATGTTCGAGGCCCCGACTATCCCGGTGTTGAGCACCAGCACCAGGAGCCCGGTCACGATCAGGGTCGTGCGGGCGATCAGACCGGCTCGCGGGATGTCCCGCACCGGGTCGTGGGATTCCTCCGCGGCCAGCGGCAGCTCCTCAATTCCGAGGAAGAACCACATGGCGTAGGGCAGGGCGAACAGGATCGGCACCACGCCGAAGGGCAGGAACTCGGACTGGCCGGCCTCCGGGGCGATATCGAAGAGGTTGTCCACACTGAAGAGCCCGGAGAAGGCCGCCATTGCCGAGAACACCAGCAGGATGCCGATGGAGATGATCGAGACCACGATCGCGAATTTGAACGAGATCGCGGCGCCGGCCGAGTTCAGGCCGATGAATACGGCGTAGAGGATGGCCCACCACGCCCAGGCGGGCAGTGAGACTCCGAGCAGCTCACTCGTGATGCCGTCGGCGTAGGACGCCGAGAAGTACACGATCACCGCAGTGGTCGCGACATACTCGATGGTCTCGGCCAGGCCGGTGACGAAACCGCCCCAGGGCCCGAGCGCCGCCCGGGCGAAGGAATAGGCGCCGCCCGTGTGCGGCATGGCCGACGCCATCTCCCCGATCGCGAAGATCATGCCGTAGTACATGACGATCAAGAGGGCGAAGGCGATCAGCATTCCGCCGAATCCGGCGAAATCGATGCCGAAGTTCCAGCCCGAGAAATCGCCGGAGATGACCGCGGCGACGGCGAGTCCCCACAGCCCCCAGATCCCGGCGCTGCGGCGGAGCTTGCGTTTCTCGAAGTACCCTGCCTCTGCCGTCGTGTAGGTCACGCCCGAGACGTTCAAGGTGTCTTTGGACATCCTGGATTCCTTTGCGCTCTGGTTGCGCACCTCAGCGATCGAGCGGCAACTCCGGGAGTTTACGTTGGCATGACTATAGGGCTCCAATGGTGGCTTGTACATACCTTTAGGTGCCCGATCCCTGAGTCGAGCGGAACAAAAATTGGCCGTTACGCCGCGCTCGATCTGTGGTCTAATGGTCGAATGTTCACCCTTTGACCGGCTCGATGAGGAGAAGTTGATGACACCCCGCTCCGGAAATCTCTCGCTTGAAGACCTCACCTCCCTGGTTCGCGGCGGCGACATCGACACGGTCGTCGTCGCATTCACCGATATGCAGGGGCGGCTGGTGGGCAAGCGGGTTTCCGCGCGGCTCTTCCTGGAAGACGTGGCCGGCCACGGCGCGGAGTGCTGCAACTATCTGCTGGCCGTCGACGTGGAGATGAACACGGTGGACGGCTATGAGATGTCGAGCTGGCGACGCGGCTACGGCGACATGGCCATGATCCCCGACCTCGCCACGCTGCGACGCGCGCCCTGGCTGCCCGGGGCCGCCCTCGTCACCGCGGACCTGCGGTGGCTCGACAAGTCACCCGTCGTGGCGTCGCCCCGCCAGATCCTGAAAACCCAGCTGGCCCGGCTGGCCGACCGCGGGCTGGTGCCCTATGTCGGCACCGAGCTGGAGTTCATCGTCTTCGACGACGGCTACCGGGAGGCGTGGAAGAAGGGCTACCGCGACCTGACCCCCGCCAGCGATTACAACATCGACTATGCGTTGCTCGCATCCACCCGGATGGAACCGTTACTGCGGGACATCCGTAACGCCATGGACGGCGCCGGCATGTACTGCGAGGGCGTCAAGGGCGAGTGCAACCTGGGCCAGCAGGAGATCGCGTTCCGCTACACCGACGCCCTGGCCACCTGCGACAACCACTCCATCTACAAGAACGGCGCCAAGGAGATCGCGGATGCCCACGGCAAGAGCCTGACCTTCATGGCCAAGTTCAACGAGCGGGAGGGCAACAGCTGCCACATCCACATCAGCCTGCGCGGCACCGACGGATCCGCGGTCTTCGCCGACAAGGATGCCGATCACGGCATGTCGACGCTGTTCCGTCACTTCCTCGCCGGCCAGCTCGCGGTGATGCGCGAGCTGACCCTGTTCTCGGCGCCGAACATCAACTCCTACAAGCGCTATGTCAGCGGCAGCTTCGCGCCGACAGCGATCGCGTGGGGGCTCGATAACCGCACGTGCGCCCTGCGCGTGGTGGGGGCCGGCCACGGCCTGCGGGTGGAGAACCGAGTGCCCGGCGGCGACGTGAACCAGTACCTGGCCGTGGCCGCGCTGATCGCGGCCGGCCTCTACGGCATCGAGAACGAACTCGAACTGGACGATGTCTTCGTCGGCAACGCCTACGAGAGCGTCGCCGAGCGGGTGCCGGCCTCGCTGCGGGAGGCCACCGCGCTGTTCGCGACATCCACGGTCGCCCGGGAGGCGTTCGGCGACGAGGTCGTCGATCACTACCTCAACAACGCGCGGATCGAGCTGGAAGCCTATGACGCGGCGGTGACCGACTGGGAGCGGGTGCGCGGCTTTGAGCGCCTCTGACCCCGGCACCTCGCCGCGCCCCGGAGCCGACCCGCGCCCCGTGATCGGCCTGACCACCTATCTCGAGCAGTCCCAGACCGGTGTCTGGGACGTGCCGGCCGCCTTCCTGCCCCAGGCCTATTTCGACTCGGTCATCCGCGCGGGCGGCATCGCCGTGCTGCTGCCGCCGCAGCCCGTGGACGCGGCCATTGCCGACCGGGTGCTCGACGGCCTCGACGGCCTGGTCATCACCGGCGGCAAGGACGTCGATCCGGCGCGTTACGGTCAGGCCGCCCACACGAAAACCGACGAGCCGCGGCGGGACCGTGACGCCTGGGAGCATGAGCTGATCCACCGGGCCATCGACCGGGAGCTGCCGCTGCTCGGCATCTGCCGCGGCGCCCAGATGCTCAACATCGCACAGGGCGGCACCCTGCACCAGCACCTGCCCGACGTCGTGGGCCACGGCGGCTACCAGGCCGGCGGTGGCGTCTTCAACATCGTGGACGTGCACGTGGAACCCGAGTCGCGGCTGCACGGGCTGCTCGACGCCCTGGACGTGCCGCTTCCCGTTCCCGTCTACCACCACCAGTCCATCGACCGGATCGGCGCCGGCCTCACCGTGTCCGCACGCACTCACGACGGGGTCGTGCAGGCCGTGGAACTCACCGACGTCCCGTTCGGGCTGGCCGTGCAGTGGCATCCGGAACAGCACGACGACCTACGCCTCTTCGCGGGCCTCGTCGACGCGGCCGCCCGCTACCGGGCGACCCATGAGCACGAGCACGAGCACGAGCACGACCACGACCACGACCAGGAAAGGGACACCCTGTGAGCAGCTACACCGTGATCAACCCGGCCGACGAGACCACAGTATCCGTAATCGAACACCTCGACACGGATGCGACCGATGAGGCCGTCTCCCGGGCGGTGGCCGCGCAGCGGCTCTGGTCCCGGGTGGCGCCGGCCGACAAGGCTGCCGTTCTGCGCCGCTTCGCTGAGGCCGTGGACGGGGACCGGGAGAACCTGGCCCGCATCGAGATGGCCAACTCGGGGCATCCGATCATGCAGGCGCGCTGGGAGGCCGGCCATGTGCGCGACGTGCTGACCTACTACTCGGCCGCCCCCGAGCGACTCTTCGGGCGGCAGATCCCGGTGTCCGGCGGTCTCGACGTGACCTTCCAGGAACCGCTGGGTGTGGTCGGCATCATCACCCCGTGGAACTTCCCGATGACGATCGCGGCCTGGGGTTTCGCTCCCGCCCTCGCGGCTGGCAACGCGGTGTTGTTGAAGCCGGCGGAGTGGACGCCGCTCTCCAGCATCCATCTGGGCGTACTCGCCCGGGAGGCCGGCCTGCCCGAGGGGCTGTTCCAGGTGCTGCCGGGCCGCGGATCGGTGGTCGGCGAACGGTTCGTGACGCACCCCCAAGTGCGGAAGGTCGTCTTCACCGGGTCGACGGATGTCGGCAAGCGGATCATGGCCGGCTGCGCCGCCCAGGTCAAACGGGTCACCCTGGAACTCGGCGGCAAGAGCGCCAACATCGTGTTCGCCGACTCCAACCTGGAGAAGGCCGCCGCCACCGCACCCTCCGGGGTGTTCGAGAACGCCGGCCAGGACTGCTGCGCCCGCAGCCGCATCCTGGTGGAGCGGAGCGTCTACGACCGGTTTCTCGAGCTGCTCGAGCCGGCCGTCGCCGGTGTGCGGGTGGGTGATCCCGCCGACGAGAGCACCGAGATGGGCCCGCTCGTCTCGGCCGCGCACCACGCCGCGGTCTCGGCCTATGTGCCGGAGGGCTCCACCGTGGCCTTCCGGGGCAGCGCCCCGACCGGACCGGGTTTCTGGTTCCCGCCGACCGTGCTCACCCCGGACTCCCGCACGGACCGTTGCGTCACCGACGAGATCTTCGGACCCGTCGTCACCGTGCTGCCGTTCGACGGTGAGGACGACGCCGTGAACCTCGCCAATGACACCGACTACGGCCTCTCCGGATCGATCTGGACCCGCGACGTGGGCCGGGCGATCCGAGTGGCGCGGGCCGTGGAATCCGGCAATCTGTCTGTCAACTCGCACTCCTCCGTGCGCTACTCGACTCCGTTCGGCGGCTTCAAGCAGTCGGGCCTCGGCCGGGAACTGGGCCCGGACGCCCCGTTGTCGTTCACCGAGACCAAGAACGTCTTCATCGCCGTCGACTAGACGCCACACCCCCAGACGAACCCCAAGGAGCCAGCATGAGCACCCTCACCCCCATCGACCTCACCCAGCGGCTCGCGGGCCGGGTCGCCGTGATCACAGGCGGCGCCAGCGGCATCGGCCTGGCCACGGCGAAACGGATCGCCGCGGAAGGAGCAACGGTCGTGATCGGCGACCTCGACGAGGCGGCGGGGCTCGCGGCGGCCGACCAGCTCGACTGCCTCTTCGTCAAGGTGGATGTCACCGACGAGGACGAGGTCAACAACCTCTTCGACACCGCCTATCTCACCTACGGCTCCGTCGACATCGCGTTCAACAATGCCGGGATCTCCCCGCCCGACGACGACTCGATCGAGACGACCGAGCTGCCGGCCTGGCAACGGGTGCAGGACGTCAACCTGAAGTCGGTGTACCTGTGCTGCCGGTCCGCCCTGCGCTACATGGTGAAGCAGGGCCGCGGGTCGATCATCAACACGGCCTCGTTCGTGGCCGTGCTCGGCTCCGCGACCAGTCAGATCTCCTACACCGCCTCGAAGGGCGGCGTGCTCGCGCTCAGCCGCGAGCTGGGCGTGCAGTTCGCGCGCCAGGGCATCCGGGTCAACGCCCTTTGCCCCGGCCCGGTGAACACCCCGCTACTGCAAGAGCTATTCGCGAAGGACCCGGAGCGCGCGGCCCGGCGGCTGGTGCACATCCCAGTCGGCCGGTTCGCGGAACCCGAGGAGCTCGCGGCCGCGGTCGCGTTCCTGGCCAGCGATGACTCCTCGTTCATCACGGGCTCCACGTTCCTGGTCGACGGCGGCATCAGCTCGGCCTACGTGACGCCGATGTAGCGGTGCGGGAGGGTGCGGAAACCGTGATGGACTGGAAGTTCGACCAGGAGCCAGGACCAGAACAGTGATCGACGACGAACAGCCCGGGCTCGACAGTGGCCTGCTGCTGCGCCCCGTGCACAGTGGCAACGCCTTCGAGGAGACCGTGCAGCGGCTGCTGCAGACCGTGCGGCTGGGACTCGTCGCGCCCGGCGAACGACTGCCGGCCGAACGCGAACTCTCCGCCATGCTCGCCGTGAGTCGGGGCACGCTGCGGGATGCGATCGCATCCCTGGCCGAGGCCGGCTATCTGGTCTCCCGACGCGGCCGCTACGGCGGCACCTTCGTCAACGATTCGTTGCCCCAGCAGACGCCCGGCCGAGGCCACGAGCGTGGACTGCCGGCGCGCCGGGACATCTCCGTGGCCGAGATCGAGGACGCGCTCGCGCTCCGGGAAATCTTGGAGGAGGGCGCCGCCCGGCATGCCGCCGCGCGCACCCTGTCGCCCGGCGAACGGGAAGTGCTGTGGAACAGCCTGGCCGACTCGATCGGCGCCACCGGCGAGGACTACCGCCGGCTCGACTCCAGGCTGCACCTCACCATCGGCGAGCTGGCCGGCTCACCGTCGCTCGTGCCGCTGCTGGCCGAAGTGCGGATGCGGATCAACGAACTGCTCGACAACATCCCGTCACTCGGCCCGAACATCGCACACTCGGACCGGCAGCACGAGCAGATCGTGACCGCGATCCTGACCGGTCGGCCCGACGCCGCCGCGCATGCGATGGCCGAGCACCTGGCCGGCACCGCCCTGCTACTGCGCGGCTTCCTGGAGTAGCGCGAGGCCGCGCCGGGCCAGATCGAGGTCAGATCAAGAACGCGAACGGTAGGGCCAGCAGGCCGAGGGCCAGCGCCAGCAGCACGAGCAGGAGCGAGCCGGCCAGCAGCACCGCGTTGAGCACGATGCCCCAGATCGCCAGGGTGCGCGCCTGCGGTTCCCGGCCGAGGGCGAGGATGCCGACGACCAGGCCAGCAATGGGCACGAGGAAGGTCCAGCCGGCGACGATCGACACGAGGCCGAGCACGAGGCTCGACACGGCCAGGGTGCTGCTCCGCGGGGGTACGGGCTCGGCAGTGTAGACCGTGGCCTGGTCGGGAGCGATGGTTGACATGGGTGGTTCTCCGTTTCGATGGGGAGCGACGGATGCCGCTCTCCCAACGACACTACGGAGCATCCGTTCTGGCACCCATGGGGTTAGCCCCCGAATCGGGCCGGGGGCGGCCACGCGGTCACGCGCCGAACAGAACCTCGATCGGGCCGCGCACGAAGAAGACCAGGAAGCCGGCCGCGACCACCCAGAGCAACGGGCTGATCTCGCGCGCCTTCCCCGAGAACGAACGCACCAGCACCCAGGTGATGAAGCCGGCCCCGATTCCGTTGGCGATCGAGTAGGTCAGCGGCATCACGATGATCGTGAGGAACACCGGTAGCACGATGGAGAATTCCGTGAAGTCGATGAACCGGATCTGTGACACCATCATCGCGCCGACGATCACGAGGGCGGCCGCGGCCACCTCGAGCGGCACGATCTGGGTGAGCGGGGTGAAGAACATGGCCGCGAGGAACAGCAGTCCCGTGACGATGTTGGCCAGTCCCGTGCGAGCACCCTCGCCGATGCCGGCACCGGACTCGATGAACACCGTGTTCGACGAGGCAGAGGTGGCCCCGCCGACGACGGCGCCGACGCCCTCGACGATCAGGGCGGATTTCAGGCGCGGGAAGTTGCCCTTCTCGTCGGCCACATCGGCCTCGCTGGCCAGGCCGGTCATGGTGCCCATGGCGTCGAAGAAGTTCGTGAAGACGAGCGTGAAAACGAGCATCGACGCGGCCAGCATGCCGATCCGGTCGAAGGCGCCGAAGCTGACCTGTCCGACGAGGCTCAGGTCGGGCAGCGAAACGATGGAGGTCGGCAGTACCGGCGCGTTCAGGTTCCAACCGTCGGGGTTCTGCCCGAACGACGGCCCGACCTTGAAAATCGCCTCGAGGACCACCGCGATCAGCGTGGTGGCGACGATTCCGATTAGGAGGGCCGCCTTCAC
The DNA here is from genome assembly GCF_002929635.1 of Cryobacterium sp. M25. NCBI lineage: Bacteria > Bacillati > Actinomycetota > Actinomycetes > Micrococcales > Microbacteriaceae > Cryobacterium > Cryobacterium sp. M25. The sequence goes on from NZ_PJJU01000058.1 coordinate 177,627, forward strand.
CTTGCGGGCGACCAGGATGCCGAGAATGATCAGGCCGAGCACGAACACGGCGGTCGGCAGGCTCACGACGGAGCCGTTGTCGCCGAGCTGCACGGGCGGCGACGCGGCGCCGCTCGCGCGCACGAAGCCGGAGTCGACCAGGCCGATGAAGGCGATGAACAGGCCGATGCCGACCGTGATGGCGATCTTCAGCTGGCGCGGCACGGCGTTGAAAATGAGCTCGCGTAGGCCGGTGGAGGCGAGCAGCACGATGATGAGCCCGTTGATGACCACGAGGCCCATGGCCTCCGGCCAGGTCACCTGGCCGACGACGCTCACGGCCAGGAAGGAGTTGATGCCGAGGCCCGCGGCGAAACCGAATGGAAGCCGGGCGACGGCGCCGAACAAGATGGTCATGACGCCGGCGGTGAGGGCGGTGACCGCGGCAACCTGGCCGTTGGGCAGCCATCCGCCGGCCACGTCGACCGCGGCCTGGTCGGCGCTGAAGCCGCCGAGGATGAGCGGGTTGAGGATCACGATGTAGGCCATCGTGACGAACGTCACCAGACCGCCGCGGATTTCCCGGCCGTAGGTGGAACCGCGCCGGGTGATTTCGAAGTACCGATCGATGCGGGCCTTGACCCCCGGGTTCGTGCCCGCCGGAGTGTCCGGCTTTGGGGCAGGCGTGGATGACGTGTGGGTCTCTGTTTCAGAAATGGGGTGCTCCTGGTGTCCGACTCAGCTGATTCTCAGTTGCCCAGTTTACGGCCCCGGAGTGCGGGCCGATTCCGCGGGGCTGCGCGAGGACGGCCCGCGGAGGCAACCGGCCGGGCTGCCGGGCTGTGGCACGCCGGGCTCAGATGTGCGGCACGAAGGCGTCCCAGGCCCGGCGGCGGTCCCCGCGCGGGTCGGACTCGACACGGTCGACGGCGTCGATGACCAGGGTCAGGCGCTCGGCCTCGTCGTAGAGCGGCCAGGCCGCATCCGGCACCCCGGAGGCGGCGAAACTGAGCCACCAACGCTGCATCCGGGCACCGATCCGCTGGAAGTCGCGGCGACCGCCGAGCGCGGTCATGCCGCGGCCGAACCAGCCGTCGAGCCGGTCGAACAGCGGGAACAGCTCGAGGCCGTGCGTGGCGTCGAGCCCCATCAAACGCACCAGGCGCGGCGCGGCATCGAAGCGGTAGAAGCGCACCGGGGCATACCGGGAGTGCCGTTCGCCCACGCGCACGCTCGGGTACCAGAACGAAAAATCACCACCGAAATCGAGGGCGGGCCGCAGCGCGGGTATCCCGGGGTACTGCGCCCGCAGGCGCGTGCGAGCTTTCTTCTTGGTGTTCGCGAACACGGCGCGGATGCGCCCGGGCGTCGTGGCGAGGATGTCGATGCGCCCACTGAACAGCGAACCTTCTCGCGAGTTGGTGCCGATGATCAGCGGAATCCGGTGGGCACGGCCGTCGCGGAAGGCGTCGAGAGGTCGTTCGGGCAGGAAGTCGCCGTCGATCACGGGCGAGAGCGGGATCGTCCCGGGGTACCGGTCCGGGGCGCGCCGGGTCAGGTCGCTCGTGGCCTCGGCCAGATGTGCCGGGTCGGCCTGCAGAAGCAGGGCAGCGGCATCCGTCGCCGTGTTGGTCGAGTTCGTCGGGTCGGCCTGCCCGGTGCGCCGGGCCAGGAGCCGCACAAAGTCCGCTGCCCACTCGGCGGTGACATCGGGGGCATAGACGGCGTTCGGCGGGGCGCTCTGCGCGATCGCGCGCTGGAAGAGTCCGGCGGCGGCCGGGACGGTCATCAGGGTGGTCACGGCGTTGGCTCCGGCCGATTCGCCGAAGAGGGTGACGGCATCCGGGTTGCCGCCGAACGCGCGAATGTTGCGCCGCACCCAGCCGAGCGCAGCCACCTGGTCGCGCAGCCCGAGGTTGCTCTCGAACGCATGCTCCGCGGTCGAGTAACGGCTGAAGTCGATGTAGCCGAGCGCCCCCAACCGGTAGTTGAGGCTGACATAGACGATGCCGCCGCGCCGCACGAGCCCCTCACCCTGCCGGGGCACCTCCCGCGAGGACCCGACGCTGTAGGCGCCGCCGTGGATGAAGACCATGACGGGCCGCAGCATCCGCGGGTCGACCGGTTCGTCGGGAGCGGTCACGTTGAGGTTGAGGCAGTCCTCGCTTTGCGGGATCGTCGGTTTCGCGCCGATGAACTGGCCGCGGTGGCTCTGCGTGGCGACCGGGCCGAAGGAGCTTGCATCCCGTTCGCCCTGCCAAGGCGCGACCGGCTGCGGGGCGCGGAATCGGAGCTCGTCCACGGGGGCGGCCGCGTAGGGAATCCCGCGCCACTGGCGCACCCCGCGCACCCGGATTCCGTGCAGCAAGCCGGTCTCAATCCGCACCGAGAGTGGCTCTGCTTGGGCAGGCTGAACGGATGGTCTCACCGTCCGATCTTAATTGTTCACTACCATCGGGATTACGCACGACACGGAAACGAGAAACACATGGCTCTGCCCTGGACCCTGCACGGTGACGGAAAAACGGTCGGAGCCACGGATGTCGTCGGCCCCGGCGAGCGCCTGAACTGGCCGCTGACCATCGGGATCGGCACCCAGCACGTCATCGCCATGTTCGGTGCCACGTTCCTGGTACCGCTGCTCACGGGCTTCCCACCCAGCACGACGCTGCTCTTCTCGGGTATCGGCACCCTGCTTTTCCTGGTCATCACGCGCAACAAGCTGCCCAGCTACCTCGGCTCCTCGTTCGCCTTCATCGCGCCGATCACCGCCGCGACCGCGAGCGCGGGCATGGGCAGCGCCCTGTTCGGCATCATCGTCGTCGGCCTACTCCTAGCCCTGATCGGCGTGATCGTGCAGCTCACCGGCACCGGCTGGATCGACGCATTGATGCCGCCCGTCGTCTCCGGGGCCATCGTCGCCCTGATCGGCCTCAACCTGGCGCCCGTCGCCAAGTCGAACTTCGAGCTGGCCCCGCTCACCGCGCTGATCACCCTGCTCGCCGTGATCCTCTCGACCGTGGTGTTCCGCGGCATCCTGGGCCGGCTGTCCATCTTCATCGGCGTGATCGTGGGCTATGTGGCCGCCGTGGTGGCCGGCGAGGTCGACTTCAGCGGGGTGGGCGAGGCTGCCTGGATCGGCCTGCCCCAGTTCACCGCGGCGATGAACCCGTTCGCGGATCCGTCCGCCGCCCTCGGCGTGCTGCCGGCGTTCCTGCCGGTCGTGCTCGTGCTGGTGGCCGAGAACGTTGGCCACATCAAGGGCGTTGCCCAGATGACGAATGTGAAGGTGAACCGCTTCACGGGTCGCGCCCTGATGGCCGACGGCCTGGCCACGATGCTCGCCGGCTTCAGCGGCGGATCGGGCACCACCACCTATGGCGAGAACATCGGCGTCATGGCGGCCACCCGCATCTACTCCACGGCCGCCTACTGGGTCGCGGGCATCACCGCGGTGCTGCTCGGACTCTCCCCCAAGATCGGTGCGGTCATCAACACGATCCCGGCGGGGGTGCTCGGCGGCGTCACCACGGCCCTCTACGGCCTGATCGGCATCATCGGCGTGAAGATCTGGCTCGACAACAAGGTCGACTTCAGCAAGCCGGTCAACCAGTTCACCGCGGCCACCGCGCTGATCATCGGCATCGCCGACTACACCTTCTCGGCCGGCACCCTCAGCTTCAACGGCATCGCGCTCGGCACGGTCGCCGCCATCGTGATCTACCACCTGATGACGTGGGTGGCCCGGGTGCGCGGCACCGCACGGTAGCATCCGCGGCCCTCCGCAGCGTCGCAGGTAGTGGCTCGCGGCGCACGTTCTGGCTCGCGGCGCACGTTCTACCGTGCGCCCAGCTCCACAGGGTGCGCCGCCAGCCTGACGGACCAGGTCTCGCAGGCATCCGGCGTTGCGCGCGTGCAGCGCCGTGCCGCTCGTGGCGTGCCACCAGCGCAGCGGCGCGGCTACCGCGCGGCGACCGAGAACGCACGTTACGGCACGGAACGCTGCGAGGGAAGCGCAACAGGGACGCTGCGGGTCAGCGGTGCAGGGCCGGCACAATCAGGTAGACACCGTAGAGCACGGCCGCGCTGCAGAGCACGAAACAGGCGTAGGCGCCCATCAGGGCGACCTGCTTCTGCAGGGGGCTCAGTGGGCCGGCGGCGGCCTTGCGCGCGCGCTTGGCCTCCTTGGCCGCACGCTTGGGGGTGAGCACGGTGATGGCTCCCGTGAATTCGGCCGGTTCGACCACGGGAACGCGGCCGGCGGTGGTGAGCAGCCGCAGCCCGAGCGAATACAGGCTCACCACGACCACGGACGAGAGGAGCGAAGCGACCGCGACGACGAGGAACGCAGACCAATCGATCACAGCGCGACCTGCTTCCGATCCTTGCGAGAGGCCGTGCGGGAGGCCTTGCGGGGGGTCTTCCGGATCTTCACGACCCGCCCGGCGTCGTCGATGTCGTGCAGGTTGTCGTGCGTGACCCGGCTCTGGCGGGACCGGCGAAACAGCACGGCGACAACGAGGGAACCGATCACCAGGTCGAGCACGATGCCCATCGGTCCGATCAGGGCGAGTCCGGCCGCGAAGGCACCCATGATGGCCGCCGCCGGCAGGGTGAGCACCCAGCCGAGCGCGATCTGGCCGGCCATGCCCCAGCGCACGGTCGAGCCGCGGCGGCCCAGGCCCGAGCCGATCACCGACCCGGACGCGACCTGCGTGGTGGAGAGCGCGAAGCCGAGTTGGCTGGACGCGAGGATGGTGGCCGCGGTGCTGGTCTCCGCAGCGAAGCCCTGGGCCGGCTTGATGTCGGTGAGGCCGCGACCCATGGTCCGGATGATTCGCCAGCCGCCGGTGTACGTGCCGATCGCGATCGCGATCGCGCAGGTGGTGATGACCCACAGCTGCGGGCCGGTGCCCACGTTTTGCATCCCGCCGGCGATCAGGGTGAGGGTGATGACGCCCATGGTCTTCTGGGCGTCATTGGTGCCGTGTGCGAGGGCAACGAGCGACGAGGAGATGATCTGCGCGTAGCGGAAGCCGCCCCGGCCATCCGCCTTGCCGGAATCCCGCCGGGTGATGAAGTAGGCGAGCCTGGTGGCGAGGTAGGCGACGATGCCCACCGTGAGCGGGGCGATCAGTGCCGGCAGGATGACCTTGGCCAGCACGACGTCGTAGGCGACCGCCTGCGAGCCGACGCCGATGATCGTCGCGCCGATGAGTCCGCCGAACAGGGCGTGGCTCGAGCTGGACGGCAGGCCACGCAGCCAGGTGATGAGGTTCCAGACGATGGCGCCGATCAGCCCCGCGAAGATGATCTCGGGAGTGATCTGAACTCCGGCGTCATCCTTGTTGATGATGCCGCCGGAAATGGTCCTGGCGACCTCGGTGGAGAGGAAAGCCCCGACCAGGTTCAGAATGGCGGCGAGTCCCACCGCGACCTTCGGGCGCATGGCGCCGGTCGCGATGGGGGTTGCCATCGCGTTCGCGGTGTCGTGGAAGCCGTTGGTGAAGTCGAAAATCAGTGCGAGCGCAATCACAAGCGCAACGATCAGGGTGAAATCCACCGGCGTCTTCCTCTGGGTGTACGACAGCCGGGGTTATCTCAAGCTGCACCGCGGTGATAAGCCTGACACTCCCGGGGAAGCAGGTCAATTCAAACCGGGTCGACCACCGTGGCCAAGTCGGGGCCGAAGGTGTAGGTGGCCCGCACCGGAATGCCGGCGAGCACCCCCGGCAGCCAGTGCCGGGCGTCGTCCCACATCTCGTCCACCGGTAGCGCGGCCACGTCGAACCAGACCGGGTTCAGCTCGTCGGACTCGCGCGGGGTGCCGCTCCACTGCGTGCAGACGAACACGCTCGATTCCTGGCTCCAGATCTCCCGGTGCGGAAACAGGTAGGTCAGCAGACCCAACGGGGTCAGGGCGGATGCCGCCACGACCAGGCCGGACTCCTCCTCGATCTCCCGCACCATCGCCTCCACGGCCGACTCCCCCGGCTCGAGCTTGCCGCCCAGGCCGACGATGTTGCCCCGGCCCAGTCCTTTCTTCTTGCGGCCGAGCAGCACCTGCAGGCCCCCCGATGGAGAACGCCGGGTGAGGTAGCCCACGCAGACCTGAGGAAGAGACATGAACCAATGGTAACGAGGTACGGTCCGGCTCCCGTTCAGGCCGGTTTGTTAGGGTCCAGTTATGAACTTCGTGCCGGAATCCGGAACCATAACCATGTTCACGACGACCTGGTGCGGCTATTGCACCCGCCTGAAGACCCAGCTGGTCAAGGCCGGCATCGCCTACACCGAGATCAACGTGGAGGAGGTCGACGGCACGTCCGAGCTGGTGATGAGCCTGAACAACGGCAACCGCACGGTTCCGACAGTCCTCTTTCCGGACGGCTCCAGCGCGACGAACCCGTCGCTGGCGCAGGTTCAGGCCAAACTCGCCTGAGTCGGTCCCGGAACGAACGAAGGGGTCCCGGTTGAACCTCCGCCAATCGACGGAAATCGATCCGGATCCCCTCAGCGCCTGGTGCGGGTTTAGCCGAACAGCACCGCGGCCTCGTCGTAGCGCGCCTGCGGCACGGTCTTCAGACCGATGGTCGCTTCCGCGATGCTGACGATTTCCATGTCGGTGCCACGCAGGGAAACCATGGAGCCCCACTGGCCGGCGTAGACGGCGTCGACGGCCGCCATGCCGAGGCGGGTGGCGAGCACCCGGTCATAGGCCGACGGAGCGCCGCCGCGCTGGGTGTGGCCGAGGACGGTGGCGCGGGATTCGATGCCCGTGCGCTCCTCGATCATCGGGGCGATCATCTCGCTGATGCCGCCGAGGCGGGGGCGGTTGAACGCGTCGAGGCCCTTGGTCGAGAGCGCCTCCTCCATGCCGGCGAGCTTGAAGCCCTCGGAGACGACGAGCACGGGTGCGCGGCCGCGGTCGCGCACGTGCATGACCCAGTCGCAGATCTGCTCGATGGTCTGGGGCTGCTCCGGGATCAGGATGGCGTGGGCGCCGCCGGCCATGCCGGAGTGCAGGGCGATCCAGCCCACGTGGCGGCCCATGACCTCGACGATCATGCAGCGGCCGTGGGATTCGGCCGTGGTGCGCAGTCGGTCGATGGCCTCGGTGGCGATCTCGACGGCGGTGTTGAAGCCGAATGAGTAATCGGTGGCTTCGAGGTCGTTGTCGATGGTCTTGGGAACGCCGACGATCTGGAGTCCGGCATCCGTCAGTCGGCGTGCCGCGGTGAGGGTGCCCTCGCCGCCGATGGCGATGATCGCGTCGATTCCTTCCGCGTCCATCGTCTTCTGAATGTTAATGGGACCGCCGTTTTCACCCTCGAACGGGTTCGTGCGGGAGCTGCCGAGGATGGTGCCACCCTGACGGGAGAGACCGCGCACGCTGTGCCGGTCCAGAGTCATAAAGTCGCCCTCGACCAGGCCTTTCCAGCCGTTGCGAATGCCGACGAATTCGGCATCGAGGACGCGGATGCCTTTAAGGACGGAACCGCGAATAACCGCGTTCAGGCCGGGGCAGTCTCCGCCGCTGGTGAGGATACCAATTTTCATTTGTCGTTGCTCCTTGTTGCACAAGTGATCAGATTGGCGCCCACACCGCCGCCACTCAATGATGGACCCCAAACGAGGCCCGGTTCAAATCCACGCCGGTGAGGGGCGCGTTCTACAACTCCCCGTCGAGAGCCAGGGTCAGCAGGTAGATCAGGGCGCTGGCCTGCACGGAATCGGCGGACGAGATCTCGTCGACGGCGCCGTCCAGGGCGCGGGCCGCGAGGCCCTGCTTGCTGCCGATGAGTTCGGCGATGCGCGCGTCAATGGTGTGGGCGGCGATGATCCGCCACGCGGTGACCGGCTCGTCCTGGCCGATGCGGTGCACCCGGTCGATGGCCTGTGTCTGCTCGGCGGCAGTCCAGCTGAGCTCGGCGAGCACGACGTTGGAGGCGGCCTGAAGGTTGACGCCGACTCCGGCGGCAGAGAGGGAACAGACCACCACGGCCACCCCCTGGTCATCGTTGAAGGAGTCGATGGCGGCCTGGCGGGCCAGTGCGCTTTGGTCGCCGCGCAGGGAAACCGTGCGCAGGCCGCGCTTGGCGAAGATGTCTTCGGCGGCATCCATCACGTCGATGTGCTTGGCGAAGAACACGACCTTGCCCACCGAGTGCGCCAGCTGCACGGCGTAGTCCGCCGCGAGGGCGGCCTTGGCCTGACCGATCTTGCGCACCATGGTGAAGACGTTCTCACCGGTCGTCTGCCCCTTCGACTCCTCGAGTTCGGCGTGGGCAACCGCGCGGATGAAGGCGGCCCGCTGCTCGCCGTCGAGGACGGGCGGCGTCTGGCCCGGATGGCGGGCGGCGACGAGGGAGTGGTACCGGGTGACCAGGCGGGCGGCGAGCTCCCGCTCGGCCTGGCGGATGGAGCGGCCGAGGTCGTCGTCCAGCTCGACCGGGATGTCGGCGATGCGCTTGGCCGGCAGGTCGGCGGCGACGTCGACCTTGCGGCGGCGCACGATGCCGAGGTCGATCACCGCGGCACGCGCGGCGCTGTAGAACCCGGAGTCGGCCGGGGTCAGCCCGATCGCTTCGAGCTTCTGCATGAGTCTGGGGGCCGGCTTGTCGCCGTCGAGCCAACCGAGGAACTGCCAGATCGCCCGGAAGTCGTCGACGTCGTTGATCAGCGGGGTTCCGGTCAGAGCCATCAGCAGCGGGTTGCCGCCGGGCGTGCGGCGCCGGATCTGCTCAGCCAGGGCCAGCACGTGCTTGGAGCGCTGCGACTGCAGGTTCTTGATGAAGTGCGCCTCGTCGACGACCATGCCCTTGAAGCCCAGGGTGCCCAGCCAGGTGCGGTGCCGGTCGAGCACGTCGTAGTTGACGATGACCACATCGGCGAAGGCGTCGAGCGTGTCGCCGTCGCCGTGGATGACGGTGGCCCGGCGGTTCGGCGTCCACAGTTCGACCTCGCGCACCCAGTTCATCTTGACGACGTTGGGAACGATGGCCAACAGCGGGTAGGCCCCACTGACGGATGCCGCGAGCAGGCTCTGCGCCGTCTTCCCGAGCCCCGGCTCGTCGGCGAGCAGGTAGCTGCGGTGGCCCAGGCGCGCGCTTTCGACGAACCGGGCCTGGTGGCGCATCAGCTCCATGCCGCGAGGCGAGAGCCGGTCGACGCGGGGTGCCTCGGGCAGGTCCATGCTGGCGGCCTGACCGCCGGAACCATACTCGAAGGATTTGAACAGCGGGCCGATGAGTTCCCAGTTGGCCAGGCGACGGCCGGAGACGACCGGCTGGGCCGTCGCGGCGCTGAAATCGGGCGCGAGGAACGGGTTGGCGAGCTGGCGGGCCTTGACCGACTGAGGGATGACCTGGTTGACCGGAATTTCCGGCTTGGCCTCGGCCTCGCGGGTGATGATCAGTTCGTCGGGGGTGAGTTCGGCACCGGACTCAAGCAGCCAGTCGCGGCGGAACCGCTGCGCGACCGTGGACACGCCGGCATCCGGTTCCAGCAGGGTGATCAGGCTGGTGTCGCGGGCCGCGGTCTTCGCCAGGATCTGGGCGATGCCGTCAAGGCGTTTCAGCAGTTCCGCGCGGTTCGCGTCGGTGAGGTCCTTGTCGCCCTTGACCCGGGCGCGTTCCTCGCGCATGAGCAGCGCGATGACCTGGTACTTGGTGCGGTTGGTCGGGCCCAGCTTGGCGCCGATCTGCGCCTTCGCCTCCACCTCGCGCACCTTGCGGGCGAGGATGGGAATGATGGGGGCGTCATCGTCGCGGGAACGAGGTCGCTGCCGAGCGCGACCTCCGGCGGCAACACGGTTGTTCGAACCGGCGGCCTGGTGGCGGGTGTAAGCCATTCTTCTCCAACTTCACAGCAGCACAGCAGACAAAGGCCGTGCTCGACGTGGTGCGGCATCCGTGGACACCGGTGCGATCGATACGTCGAAGCCTGAATCGAGCAACGTGCCAACCCTATTTGCGCCACCGGCATTTGGGATGCAGCGGCACGGTCAAGACGGTAATCGGGCTTTTTCGACGTGAATTCAGTCTACGCCCGCTGGTCAATCCCGATGCACCGGCACCTTGGTGACGACCCCGACGAGGATGAAGACCAGCGCGGCGATGAACTGGGCGGACACCCAGCCCCGGCCGGACAGGTCGATGACCACGATCGGGTTCCAGAGCACCGCGATCGGAACGAGACCGATCAGCCACAGCCAGGCCTTCGCCTGGATGGCGAAGACGCAGAGGATCATCGCAAGGATGCTGACCGCGTACCGGATGATGATGAAGCTTTCGGAGTCCAGCAGCGCTAGCCCGCCGAGCAGGATGACCGCCCCGAGCAGACCGGGGGCCAGAGCGGAACGTGTGACTGTGGGTTCGACCGGGGTGCCCATCAGACGCCTCCTCCTCCGCCGCCGCCTCCACCGCCGCCGACCGAGCCACCTCCACCCGAACCGGAACTGGAGGAACTCGACGCGCTTCCCGACCAGGAGGCCGAGGTGGAGCTCGTGAACGAGCTCAACCCGGCGGCGAACCAGACCGGGTTGAACGGAGCGGACTCAGCGTACCAGTCCGGCTGCGCGTCACTCCGGGCGTAGTAGTCACCGAGAACCTGGGCCCACTCCTTCTCCTGACCGAACAGCACCGCGAACGGCAGCAGGTGCTCATAGAGTTTCAGCACCTGCCCCGGCTGCCCCGGATCGGGCAGGCCGAGAACGGATGCCGGGTCCGGCCGGTAGGGCGACCTCAGCGCTCCCTCGGGGCTCTGCAGCACTCGCAGCCGGTCGGCCTCGGCTATATCGATGTATAGCTTCACGCCGGCCAGGTAATCGCACAGCTCGGCGCCGGCAGCGGTGAGTGGGCGCACACTCGCGGACACGACGAGGGTCGTGACCGAGGTGGCGATGCCGAGCACCAGTACGAGCACCGGCCAGCCCCCGCCGACCTCCGTGACGAACGCCCCGACGCAGCCGGCCAGAGTCAGAATGCCGGTGAGCACAGCGCCGACGAGCAGCCAACGGCGCAGCCGGCCACCCTTCCTCTCCCGCAGCCCGTCGGCCAGCACCTGCTCGGTGACCGCCTGGAGCTGCTTGGCCAGCCCGGCGCCCAGCTTGGTGTCCTTCGTCTTGAGGTCGCGGCTCGTGCCCGCGTGCAGCCCCGGGAACAGCAGCCGGAGCACCGCCTGCTCGGCCGGGTCGAGGTCTCTGGTGTGCAGCAGCTCGAGCAGGTAGTGCTTTGTGCCCTCCCCCTCCAGGACCCGCACATTGCCACGCACAGCGAAGCTGAGCAACTGGGCGGTCATGGCCTTGGCGCTCGTGCGCATCACGTTTCCCGCCACGAGCAGGTTGACGCCCTGCGGCCGCAGGTACTCGGCGACGACGGTCGGCCGACCCGGTGCGTTCCGCCAGCGGGTGGCCCGGGAGGCGACGGCGAGACCGGCGCCGAGCAGGCCGATCAGGGCCGCTGCGAGGCCGATACCCGGGAACGGGTTCGCCGTGAACGACTGGTCGCGGGGCACGAAGGTGCCGGGCTCGAACCCGACGGACAGAGTGAGCCCCTCGGCCGGGCCGAGTGCCCCGGCGGTGACGTCGATCGTGACGGCCTCGCCCGCGGCATCCGTCGTCAGCGAGGCGCAGGGTTCCGACGAATCGCCGGTGCCCTGATAGCAGGCGGCATCCCCGGTGAGCCGGGGCGCAACCACCGGGTCGACGGTGAGGGTGGCGGACACATCGCCGAACGGCTGGGCCCAGCCGGTGCCGTTGACCTCACGGTAGAACTCCTGGATCGAGGCATCCTCCGGGTCGAGCGTGACGTCGACCTGTTCGCAGGTGATGACATAGGTCTGCGCGCCATGCACGAAGACATCGGTGGCAATCGTCACCGCCAGGAACTGGTCTCCGCCGTCTTCGCTGGTGGTTTCGGTCTCGACGTCGCGCTGCCGCCCGTTCTCGTCGGTGACGCTGACCAGTTCCAGGTCGGTCGGATGTCCGTCGTAGTGGGTGGGGATGGCACGCAGGATGCCCCGGTTCTGGTCGGTCTCCGGAAACCGGGCCACGATCGTCTCGGTGGTGGTGAGGCGCGAGTGCCCGTCGCCGGTGAGCAACAGCCGGAAGTCCGAGTGCCACGAGTCGAAGGTGAAGTCCTCGACGCCCGCCGACACTGCGGACGGCCCCCGCACCGGGCCGGCTACCGCGAGGCCGGGGGCGGACAGGCCGAGCAGCGCGCATGCTCCGTGTGTGGCTGTGAGCAAGAGGATGAGCGCACGACGCATGCCTTCACTCCACGGAGAGCCGAACCGCCGGCGCGGCTACCGGACGGTGTTCGAGCGCAGGCTATTGAGCACCACGAACAGGCTGGAGAACGCCATCGCTGCGGCGGAGATCAACGGGTTGATCAGGTTGAACACGGCCAGCGGCAGCGCCGCCCGGCCGTAGCAGAAGGTGCAGAACAGGGTACCCCTGATCACGCGCAGGGTGCGTCGGGACAGCCGGATGACGTCGGGCATGGTGCCAGGTGGTCGCACACGATGGTGACGTCGCTGGCAGACGACAGAATACCCCTCCGGGGTATTTGGAATCGCGGTACTGTAGACCCATGATTGACGACATCAAACGGCGTGCCCTGCACCGTGCCCGCATCCTCGAGGGTCAGATGCGTGGTTTGGAGAAGATGATCGAGAACGAGGATTACTGCATCGACATCCTCACGCAGTCCCTGTCAATCCAGAAGTCGCTCGGCTCGCTCAACAAGCTCCTGGTGGACAATCACCTGCAAACCCACGTGACCGAGATGTTCGAGGCCGGGGGCGAGGCTCGGGGGACCGCCATCGCGGAGCTGCTCAAGGTCTTCGAACTCAACAACAACCGAGGCTGACGCCGCGGCACCGCCGCGTTGACATCACCGGTGGAATCAATTAGCGTCTCTGAATGCTCCAAATCCGGGCATCGGTCGTTCCCCCGAGACGAATTGGTTTTCCCATTGACTTCAGAATCTGCATCCCTGCCGAACCTTCCCGGCCACACCGAACACCACGACATCACGAATCTGGTCGGCGAATACCGCCAGCGCCAGCTCAATCTCTTCCGTGAGCGCCAGCTGGAACTCGAGCCCGACGAGCAGATCTCTGCGCACCTTCCCACGCACTAGCCACTGCGCACGAGTCACTGCGCAGACTCGCCCCACATCAGATCTGCTGGATCGGCATCGCGTTGCTCGCAAGTCTTCAATAGTGCCTCGCCGTGACCGCACCGGCCCCTGAGTGAGTCCTCATCGCTTCGCGGCGTCGCGCGCACACGATCGGGTCCGACGGCACCGCGTGCACGCGGGTCATCACCGGCGAGGCGGCGAGTGCCCCGGTCAAGGCCCGAGCCGCACGAGTCATGCGGCGCCTCCGGCGATCACCGTTTGGTCTCCGGCAGATGGTGTGGCCAACTCAGGAGATCCGCTCGGGGCATGCCGGGCATCCGCGCTGGTTCCGCACTAGTCTGCGGAGGCTGGCGGACCCAGGCGGCGGATGTCCTGAGTTGGCCACACGCGCGGGCTCAGCCGGGCCTGACCGACGAAAGCGTCCGGGGCGACGGAATCGCCGTCGACTCCGTTCCGGGCTGAGTGGCTGCAGGGCCTCGGACTCGGAAACCCGGGCGGTTGGAACGCGGATTCATACCGCGTCGCGGTCCCGGTCTTCACCGGTCAGGTCAGGGCCCGGTCAGGTCAGGGCCCGGTCAGGGCGCGGTCAGGGCCCGGTCAGGTCAGGGCCCGGTCAGGTCAGGGCCCGGTCAGGTCAACCTCGGTGAACTCACCGCTCAGGCGGCGCGCTCGGCGACCGGCCGGCCCGATCCGGGGGCATTCGGGGCAGTCGTGGCGTTCGCGTTCGTCACGGCCACCTCCACGGCAGCCTCCCCTACGGCGGCCGCCGTGATCCGGTTGGCCATGCCGGTGAAGATGACGCCGTGGAAGGGCAGGATCGCGAACCAGTACAGCCGACCGCCCAGTCCCCGCGGGAAGAAGACGGCGCGCTGACGGTACACGGAGCCGCCGCCCGGCGCCGGAACCGCCGTCATCTCCAGCCACGCCCGGCCGGGAACGCGCATCTCGGCACGGAGACGCAGGAACCGGCCGGTGTCGATGCGTTCGACCCGCCAGAAGTCCAGCACATCGCCCGTATGCAGGTGGTCGGGGTTACGACGGCCGCGGCGCAGGCCGACCCCGCCGACGAGCTTGTCCATCCAGCCGCGGATGGCCCAGGCCAGCGGGAATGAGTACCAGCCGTTGTCACCGCCGATGCTCTCGATCACGCGCCACAGGTCTTCCGGCTTCGCGGCGGTGTGCTTTTCCTTGAGGTCGGTGTAGACGAGGTGCCCGGCCCATTCGGGGTCGCTGGGCAGTGGGTTGCTCGACGCGCCCGCGATCGACGCGTTTCGCCAGCTGGTCTCGACGTCGCCGTCGCGCATGCGGCCGAGGGCCAGGCGCACGGCGGTGCGATACCCGGTGAGGCCCTCTTTCGGCTGGGGAATGTACTGGTCGATGTCGCGCTCGTGCACCACACAGTCGTTCTGCAGACTTGCGATGATCGGCACGGCCAGGCTGCGCGGGATGGGCGTGACCAAATTGACCCACTGCGATGCGAGCCAGGGCGTGAACACGGGCAGGGACGCGATGGGGCGCTGGCGAAGGCCGGCCTCGAGGGCGTACCCGTTCATCATCTGGCCGTAACGCAGCACGTCGGGGCCGCCGATATCGAAGGTGCGGTTGACGTCGGCGGGAAGCTCCGCCGACGCGACGAGGTAGTAGAGCACGTCACGCACGGCGATCGGCTGGATCTTGTTGCGCACCCACTGCGGCGCCGGCATGTACGGCAAAACGTCGGTCAGGTGCCGGATCATCTCGAACGACGTGGAGCCGGACCCGATGACCACCCCGGCCTGGAGGGCTGCTGTCGGCACACCGGACTCCACCAGGATGCGGCCGACCTCTGCCCGGGAGCGCAGGTGCTGGGACAGCTCCTCGGTGTCCGGGTGCAGCCCGCCCAGGTAGACGATGCGGGAGACGCCGGCCGCGGCGGCGGCCGTAGCCACATTCGTGGCCGCGAGGCGTTCCGTGCTCTCGAAGTCGCCGCGGGTGCCCATCGAGTGCACCAGGTAGTAGAGCACATCGACCCCGGCGACGGCGGATCGCACACTGGCCAGGTCCCCGAGGTCGCCCTCGGCGACCTCCACCTGTTCGACCCACGGGACATCCTTCAGCTTCTGGGGTGTGCGCACGAGCACGCGCACGTCGTAGCCGGCTTCCAGCAGCAGGGGAACGAGTCGGCCGCCGATATACCCGGTAGCGCCGGTCACAAGTACACGTCGTTGCGTCGTCATAGTGAAAGCCTAGGGGCGGATGCTGGACTGACGCCGAGGATCGGGCAAACGGCCGCGCCGTGCGGAGCTGTGGCTGTGGGCCAGGGCTGTGGATGACTCGCGCGGGCGCGCGCCCAGTGCGGCATCATCGCTGAATGACACTCCGACTCGATCCCCGGTATCCGGTCGTCTGGCGCTCGCCCGACATCATCCAGGTCGGCGTCGACCGCCCGTTGGTCGTGATCACCGCCCTGAGCCCGGGACTCGAGCGGGTGCTCGCGGCCCTGTTCGTGGGGGTGCCCCGCTCCGGAGCCCTGATGATCGGGCGGGAGGGCGGGGCCTCCGACGAGGCCATCCTGGCGCTGCTCCGCGCCCTGCGGCCGGCTCTTCTGGTCACCGCCGAGAATGTTCCGGGCCCGGCCCGGATGCCCGAACCGGTCGCCGTGGCACCGCCGCCAAGAATCTGCGTCGACGGGTGCGGGCTCACGGCGGACCTGATCCGCACCCTGATCGGCACCCTGGGTCTGACCCTGGCCAAGACCGACGACCCCGGCACCGGGCTGGCCGTGGTCCTGGGTCACTACGCCCTGGAACCGGAGCGGCACGGGCGCTGGCTGCGCCGGGACATCCCGCACCTGCCCGTGGTCTTCAGCGACAGCGAGGTGCGGATCGGACCCCTGGTCGAGCCGGGGGTCGGCCCCTGCCTGTACTGCCTGGAGCTGGCGCACATGGATTCCGACCCGTCGTGGGCCGCCCTGGCCTGCCAGCTGCTCAGCCGCCGGGCACCCACGGAGACCCCGCGGGCCGGCATCGATGTGGCCGCCCTCGTCGCCGGGATCGGCCACGACCGGCTGGTCCTCGGGCGGTCCACCCTCACGGAGACCGCGCTCGTCTTCGACGTGGCGTCCGGCACGCTCAAACGTCGTGGCTACCGGCCGCATGAGTCGTGCGGCTGCCGCACCGTTCCCGGGAACGTGACCGCGCTGCCCGGGGCCGGGCGCCCCGCCCGGGACTGACGGGACAGGTCCAGGTCAGACCCGCTCGCAGACCGGGGCCCAGATCAGGCTCGGGCGAGCCGGATGCCCCGCTCCAGCCCCACGAACAGGGTCAGGTCGAGCAGCGGCCGGGCTTCGGCCCAGCCGCCCTCGCCGTGCAGCAGGTAGTTGCCCTCCACCACCACGAGGCGCCGGCGTTCAGCCGGGCGACCAGCGCCTCCCCCACGGTCGACTTTCCCGATCCCGGGGCGCCGGCCAGGCCGACGAGGGTGCGCGAGCCGGCATCAGTCGCCTGCCGGGTGCGTTCGAGTTCGACCGCCCGGACGACCGCGACAACCTCGTCGAGTGTACGGAGCAGGGCCATCAGGTGCTCTCAGCCGACCGGGCGGTCGAGTCGGAGGCCGGGCGCGGAGTCGAAAACGAACCGGGCCCAGAGGCGGTAGCCGAGCGCGCTCGGGTGGAACTCGTCGCTGGCGAAGAAGCCCTCGACGTAGGGCGGCGGGGTCGGGATCGCGGCGACCCCGTCGAGACCCTCGACGGCCAGGCGGGCGCCGGTGTCGAGGCTCGCGGCGTGCCGCGCGAGGGTGGCGCGCAGGGGTTCGGGCAGCAGCGCGAAGCGGTCGAAGCGCGGCATCAGCGACACGAGCACGGCCGCCTGCGGCGCCGCGGCCCGCAGGGCGAGCACGATTCGGCGCACATCGTTCGTGAAGGCGTTTCGGGAGCGCAGCCCCAGCGCATCGTTCGCGCCGATGGTCAGCAGGGCCAGGTCGAAGGGCACGGCGGCGGCGTCCGTCAGGAAGCGCTCGCGCACGTCCCGGGCCGTGGCGCCGTTCTCACCGATCGCCCGCCAGGTGCTGCCGCGGCCCCAGCGCTCGGCCACCTCGTGGGCGATCCAGCCCGGCAGGGCCTCGCTTTGGGTCTCGGCGCCCACGCCGGCGGCGGTCGAGTCGCCGAGCACGAGGATGCGCAGCGGGTCGGGGCCGGGCCGGGAACCGGTCCACGGGAGGGCGGCGTCGGGCAGCCGGGGCGTGTCGCGGCGCAGCCGGCGTGCCTGCGTCACCAGCAACGGCGCGTAGGGCACCGCAGCCAGGCGGGTGAACGGAAAAGTGGGCACGCCCCGAGGCTACCCCGCGCCGGTCTCAGGAGCCGCGGGCGGCGGGCGCACGCACGCCTCGGGCGCCGATCTCGGACAGGAACCGGGAACGCTCTCTGGGGCCGCGCTGCTGGTGGCCCGCAGCAGACCAGCTCAGGGACAGCCGTTTGCGTGCCCGGGTGATGCCCACGTAGAGCAGCCGGCGTTCCTCGTCGATCTGCTCGAAGGTGCCTGCGTAGCTGATCGGCACGAGTCCCTCGGACAGACCGATCAGGAAGACGGCGTCCCATTCGAGGCCCTTCGCCGAGTGCAGCGTCGCCAGGGTCACCGCGGACACCGTGGGTTCGTGCTGGCCGGCCTGGCGCTCCATCAGCTCGTCGGTGAACTGGCGGAATGTGGTCTCCGGGGCTGCCTGGTCGACGAGGCCCATGATCGCGTTCAGCGACTCCCACCGGTCGCGCACCGCGCCCTGGGCCTCCGGCGCACTCTGGCTCCAGCCGAGGGAGCGCAGCACGTCGCTGACGGATTTGAACAGCGGTTCGCCGATGATCGAGACGGATGCCGCGCGCAGCTGCATCACCGCCTGCTTGACCTCGGCCAGGTCGAAGAAGCGCTTCGACCCCCGGATCTGATAGCTCACCCCGACGTCGCCGAGGGCCGTTTCGAGGAAGGCGGCCTGCACGTTCACCCGGAACAGCACGGCGATGTCCTCCGGGCGGGTGCCGCCCTCGATCAGCTCGACGATGTTCTGGGCGACGCCGCGGGCCTCGGCCATGTCGTTCGGGTACTCGCGCACGCCCGGCTCGGTGCCGATTTCGCTGGCGTGGGCGCGCAGGGTGAGGGCGCCGGTCCGCCCGCGCATGAGCTGGTTGGCGGTGGCGACGATCGACCCCGTCGACCGGTAGTTCTGCTCGAGGCGCACGACGGTGGCGTCCTCCCACCGCTTGGGGAAGTCAAGCAGGTAGTCGCTGCGGGCGCCCGCGAAGGAGTAGATGGTCTGGCTGGCGTCCCCGACGACGCAGAGGTCGCGGCGCTGGCCCAGCCAGAGCGAGAGCAGGTCGTGCTGAAGCGGGGAGACGTCCTGGTATTCGTCGACGACGAAGAAACGGTACTGCTCGCGCACCTGTAGGGCGACGGATGGCTCGGCCTCGATCATCCCGGCCATCGCCAGGAGCACATCCTCGAAGTCGATCTGCTTGCGGTCGTCCTTGAGGCGCTCGTAGGACTCCATCATGGCCAGCACCTGGTCCACGTCGAGCCGGCCGGGCAGGCCGCGCTTGGCGATGCCGGCCCCATACGCCTCAATGCCGATTCCGGAGGTCTTTCGCCACTCGATCTCCGCGGCCAGGTCGCGCAGGGTGGCCGTGTCCAGCTTGAGCTTCAGGGTTTCGGCGGCGTGCCCGAGCAGACGGCCCTTGCCGTCGAGGATGCGGGGCGCCTGGCCGCCGACGACGTGCGGCCAGAAATAGTTCAGCTGCGACAGGGCCGCCGAGTGGAACGTGCGGGCGGCGACGCCCCCGGCGCCGAGTTGGCGCAGCCGGCCGCGCAGCTCCGCGGCGGCGCGCGCCGTGAAGGTGAGGGCCATCACCCGGTTCGGCGAGTACGCGCCGGTCATCACGCCGTAGGCGATGCGGTGGGTGATGGCCCGGGTCTTGCCGGTGCCGGCGCCGGCGAGCATGCACACCGGACCCACGAGCGCCTCGGCCGCCACCCGCTGCTGGTCGTCGAGGCCGGCCAGCAGGGAACCGGCGGTCAGCGCCATCCGTGCACCTTGTCGGGGCCGAATTCGAGGGGTTCACCGAGCCAGTGCTCGATGATCGCCCGGGCGATCGAGGAACGGCCGGGCAGGATGATGACGTCGCCGGAGGCCCGTAGCTCGTCGCGGCTGAACCAGCGCAGGTCGAGGATCTCCTCCCCGTCGGGGAGCAGGGCCGCCGGAGCCTGGCCGTCGGCGAGCCGGGCCGTGAAGCCGAACATGATCGAGGCCGGGAACGGCCACGGCTGGGAGCCGAGGTAGACCGGGTCGGCCACGCGCAGGCCGGATTCCTCGAACATCTCCCGGATGACGGCCGCCTCGAGCGACTCGCCCGGTTCGACGAAACCGGCCAGGAGCGAGTAGCGGTTGCCCTCCCAGAGGGCGTTCGAGCCGAGCAGGATGCGGTCGTCGGCGTCGGTGATCAGCACGATCACGGCCGGGTCGGTGCGAGGGAACACCTGGCCGCCGCAGTCGGGGCAGCGCCTCGTCCAACCGGCGTTCTCGACCAGGGTGGCCGTGCCGCAGCGCGGGCAGTGGGCGTGGGAGTCGTGCCAGTTCACGACGCCGAGCGTCTCGGTGAACAGTCCCGCGTCGCGGTCGGACAGGGTGGTCGCCACAGGGCGCAGGGACACCCAGAGGGACTCGTCGGGTTCGAGCGCCAGGGCCTCCTCGTCGGTCAGCACGGCCGCGACCAGCGGGGTGCCCACGGGCTCCGGCGCATCTTCGGCCAGGGAACGGCCGAGGTAGAGCCGGAACTCGCCGGCGGGAACTCGGTCGGGAGCCAGCAGGCGCAGTCGGGCGGGGGCGGCGGCCTCCATCAGCGCGGAGCCTCGCCACAGCACGAGCAGGCGCGTGCCGGAATCCGTCTGCAGCGTGTTGAGCAAACCGGGGGTGGCGCGCGCCTCGCCGTCACGGTCGACCGCGTGACGGGATAGCGGCAGACGGGAGGTGAACGCAAACGACATGGTGCTCCTCGGTCTCGGACAGACTGCCGAAGTTGTGTCGAGGCGTGGCGAACAACCGCGCCGAGGGGAAGTCGACCTAACCTAGAAGGTATGGTCAGATCCCCTCTCACTCTAGCCGCGCTGGCCACTGCCGCCGTCCCCGGTCTCGACGTCGTCCAGGTGCGTCTGCACGGCTCCGTCGCGCGTTCTCGAGGAGCCAGCGGCGCGTTCGAATCCGCACTGCTGATCGACCGCGACGACCGTGCCCTCATCATCCGGGTCCCCGCCTCGCAGGCTGCCGAAACCGAGCAGTCCGCCGATCTGGTAGCCCTGCGCGCGCTCACCGTCGGCAACCGGAGCCGGCTCCCCTTCGACGTGCCGCAGTTCGTGGGCCAGGCGCCGCTCAGCGGCACCCGGGCCGTCGTCTACGAGTTTTTGGAGGGCGATTCCTTCGACGCGGATGCCCTCACCGGCCACGCGGGCGTGTCCGGTTCGATCGGCCGCGCCATCGCCGCGGTGCACTCACTGCCGACGGCCTTCGTCGGCACCGCCGGGTTGCCT
The DNA here is from genome assembly GCF_002929635.1 of Cryobacterium sp. M25. Taxonomy (NCBI): domain Bacteria; kingdom Bacillati; phylum Actinomycetota; class Actinomycetes; order Micrococcales; family Microbacteriaceae; genus Cryobacterium; species Cryobacterium sp. M25. The sequence continues at coordinate 198,295 of NZ_PJJU01000058.1, forward strand.
CAGCAGAGCGCTCAGGAATGCCGTACCGGAACCATCGCCTTGATCGACCGGGCGGCCACCACCGGCTACCTGCCCGCCGCGATCCTGCGCCGCTGGGAACAGGCCACCGACGACGACGGGCTCTGGCAGTTCGCGCCCTGCGTGGTGCACGGGTCGTTGTCGGCCGACTCGTTCCTGATCACCGACGACTCCGTCTCCGGGGTTCTCGGCTGGTCCGCCCTGAGCGTGGGCGACCCGGCCCGCGACCTGCACTGGCTGCTTGCCTCCCGCGGGGCGGCCGGCGAGACAGCCGTCGCGTCGTACGCGTCGGCCCGCCAGGGCAACGACCCGAGAATCACGCAGCGCGCGATGCTCTACGCCGAGCTGGAGCTGGCCCGCTGGCTGCTGCACGGCACGGACACGCGCAGCCAGGGGATCGTCGACGACGCCGTGGCCATGCTCGACGGTCTGGTGGACAACGTGCACCAGGCTACGTCGCATCCGTTGTCACCGGCCACCGGCCCGATCCTCGATGTTGCCGGGGTGGAGAGCATGCTCAAGTCCACACCGCGCGGCATCCCCCGCCGCGACCTGGGTGGTTCCATGCACACCGACGCCTACAACCTGTCGGAGTTCGGCGGCGAGTTCGAGGACGACGATGAGACCGGCTCCGGTTCGGGTCCAGGCTCGTCGTCATCGTCATCGTCATCGTCATCGTCATCGGCCGACGATGCCACCACCGGCGCGATCGACACCGTGGGCGACACCGCCTTCAGTCGAACGGACGACCAGGCCCGCACCAGGTCCTCCTCGGAGTAGAGCCGGTCCGGGGCGACGATCGTGTCGTCCGCGACGAAGTAGAACACCGCGTCGACGATCTCCGGGTCGATGCCCTTCCAGCGCGCATAGGCGAGCCGGTACAGGGCCAGCTGGGTCTGCTTGAGCTCGAGGTCCGCGGCGCTCGAAGGCGACCGGCCGGTCTTCCAGTCGACGACCTGGTAGCCCGTCTCGGTGCGGTAGACCGCGTCGAGCTTGCACACGAAGACCTGCCCGGCCAGCACGTGGTGGATCTCGATCTCGACCTCTTCGGGCTGCACCGACGCCCACGGCGAGTGCTCGAAGGTGCGCTGCAGCCGTTCGAGCTGGGCCTGCTCCAGCGGCTGGTTCTGATCGAGGTCGAGGTCGAAGGCGTCGGGGCCCTGGTCACCGAGGTCCAGTTCGCTCTCGTCCGCGTCGATCAGGTCGCCGCCCGACGCCCCGCCGGCGCGCTGTTCCACCCAGGAGTGGAACAGGGTGCCCAGCCGGGTGGCCCGGTACGGTCGCTCGGGCATGGGGCGGCGCAGGGCGGCGGCCACCCCCACCGGGTCGTCGATGTAGTCCTTGAACCGGGAAGCCGGAATGCGCGTGGGCAGCGGGACGGCGCCCGCGCCGGCGAGGCGCAGCATCCGTTCCTCGAGCAGCAGGGTGACCGCGTGGGACCACCGGGTGTCGCGTTCGCTCTGCGCTTCGGCGCGCACCCGGGCGGCCGCGGCCTCGACGAGGGGCCGCCGCGTGCCGAGCGGGTCGAAGGGCCAGTGCTCGTCGACGCCCTCCCCGGTGTCGGGTTTCTCGTCGTGCTCGCTGCCCTCCGGCAGCGCGGCGATCAGCCCGGCCTCGGCGAGCTCTTCGAGGTACCGACTGGGGGCGCGCACGGTGCTGCCGCCGCCCCAGTACGATCCGGTGAGCAGCAGCTCCTCCTGGGCGCGGGTCGTGGCCACATAGATCAGGCGCCGCTCCTCGTCGTCGTGGCGGGCGGCGAGCTGCTCTTTGTAGGCTTGAAATTCCGTGTCGAACGACAGCTGGGTCTCATGCTCCTGCCAGGCGAGCTCGGGCAGCTCGGCCCGGTCGCCGCGGAACGGGTAGGGCAGCTCGCCGAACTTCAGCCAGCCGGCCCCGTCCCGGGTCTGAGCCGGCAGGCTCTTCTCGGTCAGGTTGGGGATGGCCACATAGTCCCACTCGAGCCCCTTGGCCCCGTGGATGGTGAGCAGTTGCACGGTGCCGCTCTCGCCCGGCTCGATCCGCGGGCCCAGGTCGTCGTAGGCGGCGGCCCTGCCCAGCCAGCGCAGGAAACCGGCGAGGCTGCCGACCTCGTCGCTGGCAAGGAAGGCGGAGACCGTGTCGTGGAAAGCGTAGAGGTTCGCGAGGCCCAGGCCGTTGGCCTCGTTGGCGACGAGTTCCACGTCGAGCAGGAGCTCCTGCTCGATCAGCCGCACGAAGTCCAGCAGCGGCAGGCCGGCCCGCGCGCGCAGCCAGGCCAGCTGGCGGCCGGCGGCCCGCACCCGGGCCCGGCCGGTGTCGCTGAAGCCCGCGAGCTGCCCGTGGGTCTCGGGGGCGGCAGCCACGAAGTCGAGGGCGTCGACGAGCGACGCACCCTCGTCGACGGCGACGGATGCCCGCATCTTGTCTTTGAGTTCCTGCGTCACCGCCTGCTGGGCCCAGTCGTGTGCCGCCAGCCAGCGCGCCACGGCCGCGAGGTGCTGCAGGTCGCGGGGGCCGACCCGGTAGCGACCGCTGGCGAGCAGTCGCACCAGTTCGCTGCCGGCGGCGGGATCGTGAACGACCCGCAGCACGCAGATGACGTCGGTGACCTCCGGGGTGGAGAGCAGGCCGCCGAGGCCGAGCACGTGGGCGCGGACGCCTTGCTCCCGTAGCACCTCGGCGAAGAACTCCATCTCGCGCCGGGCCCGGAAGAGCATCGCGCCGGACTTGTCGGTGCCGCTGGAGAGGCGCGTGGCGAACCAGTCCGCAACGACCCGGGCCTCGTCGGCGATGGTCTCCAGCATCGACGCCTCGACCCGCCCGTTCGCCTTGCCGGCCGGCACCGCGAGGGTGTCGACCTGGATGCCGTCGGGCCGGGCCCGGAGCGCCTCGCTCAGCGGCGCCACCAGCGCGTTCGCGGTGTCGAGCACCGTGACCGGGTTGCGCCAGGTGACGGAGAGGCTCATCGACGGCGACTGGCGGTTGGAGAGTCCGGCGAAGCTCTGCGAGAAACCCAGCAGGTTCGCCGAGCTGGCCCCGCGCCAGCCGTAAATGGACTGGTGCGGGTCACCGACGGCCATCACCGGATGCCGGCTGAAGAGGGTGTGCAGCAGCTCGGTCTGCAGCACCGAGGTGTCCTGGTATTCGTCGAGCAGCACCACCCGGTACTGGTCGCGGTAGCGAGCGACGACCTGCAGGGCCTTCTGGCAGACCTGCAGGGCGAGAGCCACCTGGTCGGAGAACTCGATCAGCCCGAGCCGGCGCTTCTCCACTGCGAAGCGTTCGGCGAGCTCGAACAGAACCGGCAGCGGCTCCACCGCCGCGAGCGACTCGGCGACCGAGGCATACGGGATCTTCTTGCGCGGGTTGCCGTAGGGCAGGTCTCGCAGATAGCCGAAGCCGGCGGAGAGGCCGGTCAGGTCGTGCGGCGCGGCCGGAACGCCCGGGACAACGGGCGGGGGGTTCTCGGCGAGGGAACGGCTGAAGGCGAGCACGGCATCCGTCACCGCGTCGAGCTTCTTGCCGAAGGGTACGAGCCGGCTGTCGCCGTGCTCGATCACCACCCGGCGGGCCAGCAGCCAGGCGCTGGTCTCGCTGAGCAGCACCGACTCGGGTTCGCGCCCGAGGAGCAGGGCGTTGTCGGTGAACAGGCGGCTGGCGAACGAGTTGTACGTCGACACCGTGGGCATGTTGAACATGTCGGAGGAATCGATCGTGACCACCCCCGCCGCGGGCGCCGGCGGCTTCGGCAGCAGCCCCTGCGCGTCGAGCTGGTCGATGCGGTCGCGGATGCGCTCGGACAGTTCGCCGGCGGCCTTGCGGGTGAAGGTGAGGCCGAGGATCTGGTCGGGCCGGGCGTGCCCGTTGGCGAGCAGCCAGAGCACCCGGTTGGCCATGGTCTCGGTCTTGCCGCTGCCGGCCCCGGCCACCACGAGGGTGGGCGCCAACGGCGCCTCGATCACGGCCTGCTGTTCATCCGTGGGGGGGAACATGCCCAGCGTCGCAGCGATCTGGCGGGCCGAGATGGGCGGCGGGGTGACGGACTGGTTCATGAGCTGACCTGCTTGATGACGTGGATTCGGCAGGACCCGTGCGAGCGCGGGTCGAGGCAGTGGGAACTGATTTCGGCGAGGAAGGTGGCGCCGCCCATGCCGGCGGCGTCCCAACCGACCCGGCTGCGGAAGGCCGCAAGCTCCTCAGGGGTGAAGGTGGGCTGGGTGGGATTGCGGTAATTCTGCTTGACTGTGCCGCTGGACACGATCAGGAGGCGAGCGCCGGCGAGCGGCATTCCGGCGGGGATGCCCTCGATGGCACCCTCGCTGAACGCGAGCTGGTAGGCGCCGAGCTGCGGATGCAGGGCCACCCCGGCGTCGCTGATCGGGTCGCCGCGGCCCGTCTTCAGGTCGACGATGACCGCCCGCCCGTCGCCGAGCCGCTCGACCCGGTCGACCGTGCCGGACAGCACGGCGCCGTCGACATCGAGCTGGAAGGTGCCCTCCGCGCTGAGCAGGCTGCCACCGCCGTGTTCGAAGTCGAGCAGGTAGGAGGCGAGCCGGTCGGTCAGCGCACGCGCCTCTACCTTCTGCACCCGGGACTGCCAGTCGGCGTCGAACTGAAGCTCACCCCAGCGCGCCTCGACGCCCTTCCAGAGCGCGTCGGGGCTATGAGTGGTGGAGTCCTCCATCACCTTGTGGATGATCGTGCCGAGGTTCGCGGCGGTGTTGGACGTGCCGCCGCCGACCTGCCCGATCACCCAGTGCAGCGGGCAGGTCTCGAAGGCCGCCATCCGCGACGGCGAGACGCGCACCGGGGCGTCGCCGGCCTCCGGGTCGTTGAGCGGGCGCACGGTGCTGGGCTCGTTCAGGCCGTACCACTGGTCGGGGGCGGCACCGACCACGTTCTCCCGGGCCAGCCGGGCCAGGGTCGCTGCGGCATCCGTGGCCCGGCTCGCGGCCTCGTCGCCGTGGGCCGCGGTGCCCCGGGTCAAATCCCGGCGGAGCCGGCCCACCAGGCCGCGCAGGGAGAGCGGGTAGCGGCTGATGTCGCCGGGCTCCGGAGCCGTGCGCGGTGCGGGCTTCGGCAGCAGCCGTAAAAAGACCGACGGCTGGTTCTCCTCGTTGTCGATGGCAGTCACCAGCAGTTCGCTGCGGGCGCGGCTGGCCGCCTGGGCGAACATGCGCAGCTCGTCGTGCAGCACGGTGGTGCGGGCGCCGGCCTCCTCCGGGCGCCGGCCGGCGGCGAGCGTGGCCAGGTCGCCGGCTCCGAGCAGCGAACCACGGATGCGCAGGTCGGGCCAGACGTTCTCCTGCACCCCGGCGATGACGACGACGTCGAATTCGCGGCCGATCAGGCCGCTCGGGGTGGACACGATGACCGCGTCGCCCAGCGCGCGCGGGGCGAGGGTGTCTTCGGGCACGTCGGTGTCGACAAGGTGTTCGAGGAACAAAACCGGCGGGGCGGTCGGGGTGCGCTCCACGTAGCGCTGCGCGGCGGAGAAGAGCTCCACCACGGCGTCGAGGTTGTGGTTGGCCTCGTCGGCGACGATGCCCGTGCCGGTGGACTGGTCCTTCCACTCCCGGGCGAGGCCGCTTCGTTGCCAGAGACCCCAGAGCAGTTCCTCGATCGTGGCGCCGGCAGCGTATTCCACGGCGGCCGCCCGGAGGCTCTCCCCGCAGCTGGCGGCCCGGCGGGCCGTGCGGTTGTCGATGGCGGCGAACAGGCCGGGGTCGCCGAGGGCCTCCACCAGGAGCTCGTCGGCGGAGCGGTTCCGGTCACTGCTGAGTTCCTGTTGGCGCAGCGCGGCACGCAGGCGCCGCAGGGTGATCGGGTCGAGGCCGCCGAGCGGGCCGCGGAGCAGCAGGGTCGCCTCCTCGGGCCCCAGGGGTGTGCGGCCCAGGGTCACCTCGAGCGCGAGGATGAAGGCCCGCACGGCGTAATCGTCGCGGAGCGCGGTCTGCGCCGACGACACCTGGGTGGGCACCTCGAGCGCGGCGAGCCCCTTGGACAGGGCGGGCACGAGCGAGCCGCTGCGCACGACGACCGCCATCTGACCCCACGGAATGCCGCCGAGCACGTGCCGCTCCCGCAGCCGGCGGGCGATCACGGCGAGCTGGTCGGCGGGGCTGTCCGCGAGCATGGTCTGCACGGGGTTCGGCTCCCCGGCAGGCTCGGCCTGGTCCGCCTGCCCTCCGGACTGGACTGCCTGCGCGGCCGGGTCAGCCACGCCGACGGCGAACCGTTGAGTGCCGGCCGAGGCTGCGCCGATGCGGTGCGTGAGACCCCGCACCACCCCGCGGATGGCCGCGTCGTGCCGGTACACCGTGCTGAGAACCAGGGTCGGCAGCACGGCGCCGGACAGGTACGCGCCCAGCCGGCCGAGGGCATCCGGGTGGGCGCCGTGGAAGGAGCCGGTGCTGATATCGGGGTCGCCGAACGCAATGACGCCCACGCCGCGCGCCGCGAACTGGGCGAGGAGGGTCAGGTTGGCCTGGGTAAGTTCTTGCGCATCGTCGAGCAGGATCAGGCGCAGGCTGCCGAGCGAGCCGAGCGCCGCGGAACCGGCCGGGGCCCGGGCCACGATGGCCGCGGCGAACTGGGCCAGTTCGGTGGAGTCGTACTGGCCAGGGCGGGACTGGTCTTTCACGTCGTCGTAGCCGCGGATGAACTCGGCCGCGGCCACCCACTCCGGGCGCTGCTCGCTGCGGCCGAGAGCCGCGAGCGCCTCCGGGGTGACGCCGTATTCGACGGCGCGCATCATCAGGTCGCGCAGCTGCGTGCGGAACCCGCGCAGGCTGCGCACGTCGGCGCCGAGGGTGTCGGGCCAGTCCGGTGCGGCGTGCCGCGACTCAGGGTGTGACTCGATGTGCTGCGACCCGCCCTGCGCTTCGGCCTGCTGCGCTTCGGCGTGGTCCTGCCGGTGCCCCTCAAGCAGCTCGGCGATGATCTGGTCTTGTTCGCCGCCGGTGAGCAGGGTGGGAGCCGCGCCTCCCGCCCGGGCCACGGCATCCCGCACGATCTGGAACGCGACCGAGTTCGCGGTGCGGGCCAGCGGGCCGTTGGTGGGCACGCCGAGGCGCAGCGCAAGCCGGTCACGCAGGGCCGTCGCCCCCGTGCGAGTGGGCACCAGCACAAGCACCTCGCTGGGCGAATACCCGTGGCCCCGCACGCACTCGGCCACGAGTTCGACCAGCGTGGTGGTCTTGCCGGTGCCGGGTGCGCCGATCACGGCGGCGCTGACTCCCGGGATGTGGCGTCGACCAACGGGCAGGGCAGGCTGCGCTACCAGCGCCAGAACGGCGCGTTGCGAGTCGTCGAGAACGACCGTTTCTTGCTCGGTACGGAGCGGGAGTCCCAGGGTTGTCACGTTTTCAAACGTAACGGGTTGCGCCGACAGTGAACGATGTCGGCCCGGTGCGCGGTTCTGTCGTAATCTGGGCGCTTAGGCAACGAAAGGCGCATCTGGTGGATATCCGCATTGGCATCTTCAATTCTCCCCGTGAGATTGGCTTCGAGACCTCACAGCCCGCGAACGAGGTCGAGGAAACGGTCGCTGCCGCCCTCGCCGGGCAGACCGGGTACCTGAAGCTCTCCGACAGCAAGGGCAAGGTCTACATCGTTCCGACCGTCGGGCTCGCGTACGTTGAGCTGGGCTCCGAGGCGTCCCGCCGCGTCGGCTTCGTCGCCTGAACAACCGTGGAACTGCTTTTCATCGTCCTCGGCGGTGCGGTTCTGGGGATTGCCGCACGGTATGCCATTCCGGGGCGCCGCGCACACGGCGCTGTCCTCGTCCCGGCGATCGGCACCATGGTCGCGTCCGTCGTCTGGGTGGCGCTGAGCTGGCTCGGCGCGCCCTGGGACGGTGGCTGGATCTGGTGGGTCACTCTCGGGGTGACCGCACTGGCATCCGTCGCAGCCGACCTGGCCCTGGTGCGCACGCGCACCGCCGGCGACGAGCGGATGCTGCACACCCTGATGCGCGACGGGCACCCGGCCGGCGCGTGACGAAGGCTCCCCCGTGCGGCCGGCGGTCAGGCGGTCAGGCCGAGCCCGTCCATGCGCCGCGTGTGCGTGGCGATGAGCTCGGTGAACACGGGTTCGATCCGGGACTCGGCTGCGGTGATGCCCTCCATCGGCAGAGCCGAGCGGGCGACCAGCAGGGTGTCCCCGACCAGGCGTCGTCCCCACAGGGCCAGGTGCGACCCGAGCGCCGGGGCGGCGCCGATGGCGGCCTTCAGGTGGGTGACGAGAACCTCCGTGCCGGCGTCCTGGCCGAGCAGGTGCGCCACCCGCGGGCCCACATCGCCGGGCAGCCCGTCGGACAGCCGGATGAAGAAGTCGTCGAGCAGTCCCCCGGCGAGATAGCAGCTGAGCAGCAGTTCGTTCCAGTCGGCGCCGGCCGTCTGCTCGCGGAACGCGTCGAGGTGGGGCGCGAACGGGGCCATCACCTCGGACGGCTCACCGCCGCGGCGACGGATCTCGGCCACGAGCCCCTGGTGCTTGGCGAGGGCCCGGCCGGCGGCGACGCTCAGCGCCTCCTTCGCGGTGAGGTCCGGAGCGATCGCGATGGCCAGGGCGAGGTTCTCGAACATGCCGAGTTGGAAGTACGCCGCCTGGCCGAGGTAGGGCAGCAACTCCGGCGTGAAACCGGCGATGTCCATTTTCGTGGTCGACTGACGTGCCCGCCGCGCCGGTTGCCGGGGTGCCTCCACGCGCTTCTTGCGCCCATCGGTCCACATGATCACAGGCCCAGCTTAGGACAGTGTCGTGCCGCCACCGCGGGTTCCGGCCCACGCTGGGCGAATCGATGCGTCCAGGTCCGGTATAAGAGACTTCACAGGGCCGCCCGATAGGCTGGGACCACGCCATCGGCATGGATCGATGGCCAGGTGCCCGAAGCAAAAGACGGGCGCATCCCGCTTCCAGCTAATGACAAGGCAATAATTCGTGACTTTCTCCGAACTCAACATCGACCAGGACATGGTTCAGGCTCTCGCTGATCAAGGCATCATCGAGCCCTTCCCCATCCAGGTGCAGACCATCCCCCTCGCCCTGAGCGGCCAGGACATCATCGGTCAGGCCAAGACCGGCACCGGCAAGACCCTCGGCTTCGGCCTTCCGATCATTCAGCGACTCGGGCTCGACCCCGCACCCGGCGTGCAGGTACTCGTCGTCGTCCCGACCCGCGAGCTGTGCGTGCAGGTCTCCGAAGACCTCGAGATGGCGTCCAGCAACCGCAACACCAAGGTTGTCTCCATCTACGGCGGCAAGGCGTACGAAGGTCAGATCGAGGCGCTCAAGGCCGGCGCGCAGATCGTCGTCGGCACCCCCGGCCGGCTCCTCGATCTTGCCAGCCAGCGCCTGCTCAGCCTCGCCAACGTGAGCGAGATGGTGCTCGACGAGGCCGACAAGATGCTCGACCTCGGCTTTCTCGCCGACATCGAGAAGCTGTTCTCGCAGACGCCGTCCACCCGCCACACGATGCTGTTCTCGGCCACGATGCCGGGCCCGATCGTCGCCCTGGCGCGCCGGTTCATGAACCGACCGATCCACATCCGTGCGTCCGACCCCGACGAGGGCCTGATGCAGGCCAACATCGAGCACCTTGTCTACCGCGCACACAACATGGACAAGGACGAGGTGATCGGCCGCATCCTGATGGCCGAAGGCCGCGGCAAGACCGTGATCTTCACCCGCACCAAGCGCGCCGCCGCCAAGCTGGTCGAGGAGCTCGGCGATCGCGGCTTCAACGCCACGGCCGTGCACGGTGACCTCAACCAGGAACAGCGTGAACGCGCCATGGCCTCCTTCAAGGCCGGCAAGAAGGACATCCTGATCGCCACGGATGTCGCCGCGCGCGGCATCGACGTGGACGACGTCACTCACGTGATCAACCACACCATCCCCGAGGACGAGAAGGCCTACCTGCACCGCGTGGGACGCACCGGCCGTGCGGGCAAGACCGGCATTGCGGTCACGTTCGTCGACTGGGACGACATGCACAAGTGGACGCTGATCAACAACGCGCTCGACTTCGGCACGCCGGTTCCGATGGAGACCTACTCGTCGTCGCCGCACCTCTACGCCGACCTGAACATCCCGGCCGGGTCGAAGGGGCGCCTCCGCGCCTCGCCCAACCGAGAGACCGCCGCCTCGGCTGCACGCACGGGTGGCGCAGGCCGCACCGGCGGCGCCGGCCGCTCCGACTCGGGCCGTTCCAGCGGGGGCCGCACCGGTGGCGACTCCTCGCGCTCGGGCGCCGGTCGCTCCGGCGCCGGTCGCTCCGGCGCCGGTCATACCGACGCCGCACGCTCGGGCGCGAGCCACTCCGGCGAACTGGCCGGCAGCCGCCCGCCGCGCTCGCGCACCCGGGTCAGCGCGACCACCAACCCGGATGCCCCGGTCATCACCCCGGCCGCCGGCACTCACGACGGCGGCGGCGCCGAGCACCACGACGGCAACAGCGCCCCGCGGCGTCGGAGCCGCTCGCGTCGCCACGCACCGCAGGCCGGCACCCCCAGCTAGGCACCCCCTGCACGGCAGTTCCTGCACGGCAGTTCCGGCACGGCAGTTCCGGCCGTAAGCGCCTCCGCTTCGGCGGGGGCGCTTTTCGTTTGCCTCCGCGGCGGCTCACGTGAGGGCTCGCGGCGCATGGTAGACCGCGCGCCCTGTTCCCTAGGGTGGGCGGCGTCAGCCGTAGACGGGCGGCGAGCCCGTTCCCTGTCCGATGATGCGCTCGAGCACCTCGGGCGCCGTCGTGTTCTCGCCCAGGCGGTTCGGCTTGCCCTCGCCGTGGTAATCGCTGGACCCGGTGACGAAGAGTCCGTACTTCTCGGCGAGCGCGTAGAGGTGGGCCTTCGCCTCGGGCCTGTTCTCACGGTGCTCGAGTTCGAGCCCGAAAAGGCCGGCCTCGGCCAACCGGGCCAGTTTCGCTTCAGGGATGACGTCGACCGCCCCGCGCGTCGCCGGGTGTGCGATGACCGGCACCCCACCGGCCGCGCGCACGAGGGTGATGGCCCGCAGCGGGTCCGGCGCGTAGTGGGGCTGGTAGTAGCCGGCCTCCCAGTGCAAGATTCCCGCGAAGGCCTCGCTCCGGGTGAGCGCGAACCCGCGGGCCACCAGTGCGTCGGCGATATGCGGGCGGCCGACCGTCGCATCCGGCGTGGTCTGTGCGAGCACGTCTTGCCAGGTCAGGGCGTAGTCGACGCCGATGCGCTCCACCATCTGCTCGGCGCGCACCAGCCGGGCCTGCCGCACCCGGGCGGTTTCGGCCACGATGCCGGCGTTGGACGGGTCGAACAGGTACGCGAGCAGGTGCACGCTGGAAAAGCCCACCCGGGTGCTGAATTCCATGCCGGGGATGAGTGTGAGTCCGGCGGTGCGGGCGGCAACACCGGCCTCGGCCCAGCCGGCGGTCGAATCGTGGTCGGTCAGTGCGACCGTGCCCAGGCCGGCCGCGGCGGCGGCCCGCACGAGCTGCGACGGGGTCTCCGTGCCATCCGACACGCTCGAATGCGTGTGCAGATCGATCGGACCACGGAATCGTCGAGCACCAAGCATTCCCCCATGCTAGTTGTGCGGCGGACCCGGACCGTCCCGCGGGGTTCCCAGCCGCCGCCATCGCCCGACTCGCCCTCGGCCAGAACGCCGACATCGTCACCCTGCCGGAAACCACCGAGGCCACCGGTGAGGCCGTCGCCGAAGCCATGCGCGAGGGCGGACGTCCGATGTGGGTGCACACCATCGCCTTCGACCAGATCTCCAAGGCCCGCTCCACGACCCTGCTGATCACCCCGACTTGGGCGACTACACGGTCAGCAACGAGGCCGGCTCCGGGCCTCCCGGCAACACCAACGTGCTGCCGACCGTCGTCGCCACGCCCGCCGACGACGTCGGGCCCACCATCATCGCGGTGCACGCCGTCGCACCCATTCGATTCGAGATGTCGAACCGGCGTTCCGACCTGGACTGGCTCGCCGAACAGTGCGTTGAACCGAACGTGATCATGGCCGGTGATTTCAACGCGACGGTCGACCACCTGAGCGGCCACGAGACATCGGCCGGCGCCGTCCTCGGCGACTGCCGGGACGCCGGACCGGCGACCGGTGCGGGCGCCGTCGGCACCTGGCCAACTTTCGCGCCGGCCCTGCTCGGCTTGCCGATCGACCACGTGTTGGCCACCGCAAACTGGCAGGTGCAGGGCCTGCGCGTGATCGAGGCGGAAGACGGCGCTGGCAGCGACCACCGCCCGATCGTGGCCACCCTCGCCCCGACCTCCTAGCTCAATGGGACAATGGGCCATGGCCACTTCCAGCGAAACCGCGATCACCCCTGCTCCCCGATCGAACGAGAACCGCTCCACCACCCCCGGTTCGGCCGGGTTCAAGGCGTACATCTCCAGCGACTGGGCCGAGCGCACCGAAGAGCTACCGCTCGCCCGCGAGCAGGCGCGCTTCGCGGCCGCCCGCCGCGAACTCCTTTCCGCAATGCACCCCGGACAGCGTCTGATCATCCCCGCCGGCCGTCTCAAGCAACGCTCCAACGACACCGACTACGCGTTCCGCGCGCACTCGGCCTTTGCGCACCTCACCGGCTGGGGCAGCGACGCCGAGCCCGGCGCCGTGCTGGTGCTCGAACCCACAGCGACCGGCCACGACGCCACCCTCTACTTCCGAGAGCGGGCCGGCCGCGACTCGGACGAGTTCTACGCGAACCCCGATATCGGCGAATTCTGGATCGGCCCACGCCCCGGGGTCGCCCAGGTTGCCGCCGACCTCGGCGTGCCGGTGCGCGGCATCGCCGACCTGGCCCTGGTCATGAACACGATCGACACCGAGAGCCTCGTGCTGCGGGAGGCCGACCCGCTCTTCACCACCGAGATCGACGAGGCCCGCCTCCGATTCGCGGCGGAGAAGGTGCTCACGACCGACGCCTCCGACTCGCCGTTCAGCCTCGAGATCAACGGCGACCACGCCGCCGACGAGCAGTTCGCCCGGGGCCTGTCGGAGCTGCGCCTGGTCAAGGACTCCTACGAGATCGCCCAGATGCGCCTCGCCGTCGCCGCCACGGCCCGCGGCTTCGAGGACGTTATCCGGGACCTGCCCCGCTCGAGCACCCACCACCGCGGCGAACGGCTCGTTGAGGGCGTGTTCAACACCCGGGCCCGGTCCGACGGCAACGCGGTCGGCTACGATACGATCGCCGCGTCCGGCCCTCACGCCTGCATCCTGCACTGGACCCGCAACGATGGCGCCGTCGTGCCCGGCGACCTGATCCTGATCGACGCCGGCGTCGAGGTCGACAGCTACTACACCGCCGACATCACCCGCACCCTCCCGGTGAACGGCACCTTCACCGACGTGCAGCGCCGCGTCTACGACGCCGTGCGCGAGGCAGCGGATGCCGCGTTCGCCATGGCGCGTCCCGGCGCCGTGTTCCGCGACGTGCACGCCGCGGCGATGGCGGTCATCGCGCGTCGCACGGCCGAATGGGGCATGCTGCCGGTCACCGCCGAGGAGGCCCTGCTGCCCGACAACGGCCACCACCGCCGCTATATGGTGCACGGCACCAGCCACCACCTCGGCCTCGACGTGCACGACTGCGCGCAGGCGCGCCGCGAGATGTACATGGACGGCGTGATCGAGCCCGGAATGGTGTTCACGATCGAACCCGGCCTCTACTTTCAGCCCGACGACCTGACGGTGCCTGCGGAGTACCGCGGCATCGGCGTGCGGATCGAAGACGACATCCTGGTCACCGCGGACGGCCCGGAGAACCTGTCGGCCGGCATCCCCCGCACCGTCGAGGAGGTCGAGGCCTGGATCGCCGCCCTCACCACCTAAACCTGGCCGCGGACTGTCAGGGCAGCGGATGCTGCGGAGCCGCGGGCGGCTCTTCGACGCGAGGGGGCTCCGACGGATGCGGCGGGGCCGGCACCGCCTGCTCGGCCTCAGCGTGCCCGGCGAGCAGGTTCCGGGCCCGATTGACCAGGGCGCCGTCGACGATCACCTGATAGGTGCTGGCAATCACCTGCATGGTCGATGTGAAGTCGCGGCGACGGCGATTGAGCGCGGCACTGACGACCCCGAACAGCATGCCGAACCCGGCGCCGATCATCACCGCGGCGAATACGAACGGCAGGCCCGCGCCATCCGGCGAGAAAATGAAGAACAGCAGCCCGAAGAACACGCCCAGCCAGGCGCCGGAGGCCGCACCGGCGAGAGCGACGCGCCCCCAGGTGAGTTTGCCGGTGACCCGCTCGACGGTTTTGAGGTCGCTGCCGAGGATGGAGACCTGCTTCACCGGGAAGTCGGACTTCGCCAGAGTGTCCACAGCTTCCTGAGCCTCGCCATAGGTGGCGTATGTCGCGAGCACCTCCCCCTTGGGTAAAACGGGGAACAATGCGGCCCTGCGCCCGCCGAAGGGGTTCTGATTGCTCATGAGTCCATTCTTTCACAGGACCGATCTGCCCTGAAGGTGGCCTAGATTTGATCTGTGTCTGCCACCAGAGTCTTCGTTGCCCGTTTGGCCGGGTGTACCGTTTTCGACCCCGCGGGAGACCGTGTGGGCAAGGTCAGGGACGTGCTGGTGGTCTACCGAAAAAACGACCCGCCCCTCGTCGTCGGCCTGATCGTGGAGATCCCGGGCAAACGCCGCGTTTTCGTGTCCATCGGGCGCGTCACCAGCATCGGTTCGGGTCAGATCATCACCACCGGCCTGATCAACGTGCGCCGCTTCGAGCAGCGCGGCGGAGAGGTGCGCGTCATTGCCGAGATGCTTGGGCGCACGGTGGTCTTCAACGACGGTTCCGGTGAGGCGACCATCGAAGACGTCTCGATCGAGGAGCTCCCCCAGGGCGGTTGGGCGATCAGCCAGCTCTTCGTGCGCCGCCCCAAGACCAGCCTGTCCCTCTTCGCGAAGGGCGCCACGACCTTCACGGACTGGGCCGAGGTGCGCGAGCAGACCACCGAGGGCCAGGCCCAGTCGGCCGAGCAGCTCATCGCCACCTACTCCGACCTCAAGCCCGCCGACCTCGCGAATACCCTGCTCGACCTCCCACCGGAGCGCATGCACGAGGTTGCCGGCGAGCTGCCGGACGGCCGCCTCGCCGACGCCCTCGAGGAGATGCCGGAAAGTGAGCAGGTCAGCATCCTGACCCGGCTCGGCGACGCCCGCGCCGCCGACGTGCTCGACCACATGCAGCCCGACGACGCCGCCGACCTGATCGCGCAGCTGCCGGAAGAGCTCGGCGAACAGCTGCTCGACCTGATGGAGCCGGAGGAAGCGGACGACGTGCGTTTCCTGCTCACCTACGCCCCCGACACCGCCGGCGGCCTGATGACGACCGAACCGATCATCGTCTCGGCCGATGCCACGGTCGCTGAGGGGCTCGCGCTCATCCGTCGCCACGACCTGGCGCCGGCCCTCGGCGCGGCCATCTGCGTCACCCTCCCGCCCTACGAGCCGCCCACCGGCCGCTTCCTCGGCATGGTGCATTTCCAACGGATGCTGCGCTACCCGCCCCACGAACGCCTCGGCACACTGCTCGACCAGGGTCTCGATCCCGTCACCGCCGACACCTCGGCCGCAGAGGTCACCCGCATCCTCGCCAGCTATGACCTCGTCTCCGTGCCCGTGGTCGACGAGAACCACCGACTCGTCGGGGTGGTGACGATTGACGACGTCCTCGACTATCTGCTGCCCGACGACTGGCGCAGCCACGATGGCAACGACGACGTGCGCCGCCGGGCCGAGGCCCGCACCGAACTGACCACGGGAAGCATCCCGCTGCACCACGGACGGAGGACCGGCAATGGCCCGAGCTAACCGAGCGGATCTCCGCCTCGACTCCCCCAAGGGTGTGCGCACGCCCGCCCTCGGCCGCAAGCGCCGGCGTAGCCGCGACCGCCCCAGCCGCGACCGCTTCGGCCGGTTCACCGAGGCCATCGCCCGCGGCATGGGCACGCCGTGGTTCCTGCTCGGGCTGACGTTCTTCGCCGTCAGCTGGATCGCCTGGAACACGCTCGCACCGGTGCAGTGGCGCTTCGACTCCGTGTCGCTCGGCTTCATCGCACTGACCCTGGTCTTGTCGATGCAGGCCTCCTACGCGGCCCCGATGATCCTGCTGGCGCAGAACCGCCAGGACGACCGAGACCGGGTGCAGTTCGAACAGGACCGGCAGCGCGCCGAACGCAACCTGGCCGACACCGAATACCTCGCCCGGGAGGTGGTGGCGCTGCGCCTCGGCATGAAGGACCTCGCCTCCCGCGATTTCCTCCGCTCCGAGCTGCGCGCCCTTCTCGACAACCTGGAAGAGCGCGAAGACCCGGACAAACAGACCCGGAAACGCCTCCGCAAGGGCGACCGCGAGCGAGACCGCGACCGCGAGGAGCGATCGCCCAGTGCCTGAGCCCCTCTTTTCCGCCGACCAGGTGCTCACCGCCCTGGCCCGGGTGATCGACCCGGAGATCCGCAAGCCGATCACCGACCTCGACATGGTCGCCGGGGTGCGGATCGTCGACGGCCGCGCCCTCGTGGGGATCCGTCTCACCATCGCCGGCTGCCCGGCGGCCCGGCAGATCGAGCGCGATGTGTTGCGCGCCGTGGAGTCCGTGGCCGGCCCCGGCAACGTGACCGTGGATGTGAGCGTGATGACGCGCGAGCAGCGCCGTGCGATGACGGAGAAGCTGCGCGGCGGCAAGGAAGCCCGCAGCAACCAATTCGGCCCGGACTCGCTCACCCGGGTCTACGCCATCACCAGCGGCAAGGGCGGGGTCGGCAAGTCCACAATCACCGCGAACCTGGCCGTGGCCCTGGCCGAGCGCGGCCTGCGGGTCGGCATCGTCGACGCGGATGTCTACGGGTTCTCCATCCCCGGACTCCTCGGCCTGGTCACCCCGCCTTCCCCCGAGACAGGCAAGTCCGCCGCGGTCAAGCCGACCCAGGTTGGCGAGATGATCCTGCCGCCGATCGCCTTCGACGTGAAGGTCATCTCGATCGGCATGTTCGTGGAGGACGGCTCCGTCGCGGTCGCCTGGCGCGGGCCGATGCTGCACCGCACGATCACCCAGTTCCTCACCGACGTCTACTTCGGCGACCTGGACATCCTGCTGCTGGACCTGCCTCCGGGCACCGGCGACGTGGCCATCTCGGTCGGGCAGCTGCTGCCCCAGGCCGAGGTCATCGTCGTCACCACCCCGCAACCGGCCGCCGCCGACATCGCCGAACGCAGCGGTGTCGTGGCCCGGCAGACCGGCCAGACCATCTACGGCGTGATCGAGAACATGGCCGGGATCGTGCAGCCCGACGGCACGGTGCTGGAGCTGTTCGGTTCCGGGGGCGGCGCCGAGGTCGCGCGCCGGCTCGGCGCCGGGCACGAGTTCCCCGTACCGTTGCTCGCCCAGGTTCCCCTCAGCGTGCCGCTCCGCAGCGGCGGAGACACCGGGGTGCCCGTGGTGCACGGCGACCCGACCGACCCCGCGGCCGTGGCTATCCGTTTGGTTGCCGACCGCCTCGCCACCCGGGCGCGCGGCCTCTCCGGATTGAGCCTCGGCATCACCCCAAAGTAGCGTCGCCGCACCGGCGCCGCGGCGGAGCGCATGCGCCGCCCCCACCTAGACTTTCGGCATGCCTGCCTCCCCCCTCGACCCTGCCGGGATCACGACTCTCACCCGCTCCATACGTTCCACGACGGGGGCCACGGTCACCGTGATCGCGCCCTTCACCGGGGAGGTGCTGCACGAGCTGCCCGTCAGCGGGCTGCCCGACGTGCAGGCGGCCTACGCGCAGGCACGCCTGGCCCAGCTGGCCTGGGCGCGGGCCGGGTTCGCACGGCGCCGGGCGATCCTGTTGCGCGCGCACGACCTGATCCTCGAGCGCCGCGGGCTGCTGCAGGACACCGTGCAGGCGGAGACCGGCAAGACCCGCGGCCAGGCCTTCGAGGAGGTCTTCCAGGCCGCCGGCGTCACCCGCTTCAATGCCCTCGCCGCGCCGCGCGTGCTGCGCGGCGGGCGCCGCCACTCCGCGATCCCGCTCGTCATCACGGCCACTGTGCGCTACCGGCCCAAGGGCATCGCGGGCGTGATCACCCCGTGGAACTACCCGCTCAGCCTCGCCGCCATGGATGTCGTGCCGGCCCTCGCCGCCGGCTGCGGTGTGGTGCAGAAGGCCGACGACCAGGGTGCGCTGAGCATCCTGTCGTTGCGTCAGGCATTCATCGACGCCGGCGTGCCCGAGCAGCTCTGGGCCGTGGTCGTCGGCGACGGCGCGGAGATCGGCGGGGCGGTCACCGCGGAGGCCGACTACGTCTGCTTCACCGGGTCGACCGCGACGGGCAAGCGGGTGGCGGCGCAGGCGGCCGGCAACCTCACCGGCGTCTCGCTCGAGCTGGGCGGCAAGAACCCGCTGATCGTGCTTGACGACGCCGACCCGGCCCGCGCGGCCGCCGACGCGGCCCCGGCCTGCTTCACGGCGATGGGCCAGCTCTGCGTGTCGATTGAGCGCATCTTCGTGCAGCGAGGTGTGGCCGACGCGTTCCTGCACGAATTCGTGGCCGTCACCCGGTCGCTCCGGCTCGGCGCCGACTACGACTACACGACGGACGTCGGTTCCCTCACCTCGCAGGCCCAGCTGGACCGGGTGAGCGCGCAGGTGGCCGACGCGGTCGCCCACGGCGCCACGGTCGAGGTCGGGGGCCGTGCCCGCCCCGACCTGGGACCGTTCTTCTATGAACCCACCGTGCTGACCGGGGTCACCCCGGCGATGGAGTGCTTCGCCGGCGAGACGTTCGGCCCTGTGGTTGCGGTCACCGTGATCGACTCGGAGCAGGACGCCATCCTGGCCGCCAACGACAGCGACTACGGGCTGAACGCGTCGGTGTTCTCCGGTTCCGTGCGGCGGGCTCTGCGCGTGGGCGGGGCCCTCGAGGCAGGCAGCGTGAACATCAACGAGGGCTATCGCGGCTCGTTCTCCTCGGTGGCGGCCCCGATGGGCGGCCTGAAGCAGTCCGGTCTCGGCCGACGCAACGGCCCGGAGGGACTGCTCAGGTTCGTGGACGCCGTCACCATCGCGCGCCCGACGGGTCTCGTGCAGCTGCCGCGCACCGGCCACGACTTCGAGCGGCTGGCCGGGCCGATGCTGCTGCTGGCGGCCGTGCTGAAGGGCATCCGCCGCCGCTGACCCCGGGCAGCAGAGCCGTGACCCGGCTCCGCGAACCCGGCTCAGACGGTCAGCTTGGCCGACGCCGCCGCCTGCTGGGCCGCCTGCTGGGCCGCCTTCTCCGGCGCCAGCTTCGCCGCCTCCGCCTTGGTCGCCTTCTTCGCGTTCTTCTTGATCTTGGCCTTGCCCTTCGGCTTCGCCGTGGGCTTTCCCAGCGTGGTCGTGATGTCCGGCACTGGCCGGTTCAGCTCGCGCGGCGGGCGCTCGTACTCCGAGCCGGCGGGGCGAGTCGGAATGGTCACCTGGGGCGGCTCGCGATGAGTGTAGGGGACGATCGACAGCAGGTGGCTGATCATGTTGAGGCGCGCGGCCCGCTTGTCCTCGCTCTCGACGACCCACCATGGGGCCTCCGGCAGATCGGTGTGCACGAACATCTCGTCTTTGGCGCGGGAATAATCGACCCACTTCGTGATCGAGAAAAGGTCGGTCCCAGACAGCTTCCAGCGGCGCATCGGGTCGTTCAGCCGTGACCGGAACCGCCTCTCCTGCTCGGTGTCGGACACCGAGAACCAGTACTTGACGAGCAGAATGCCGTCTTCGACCAGCATCCGTTCGAAGAGGGGCGCCTGGTGCAGGAACCGGCGGTACTCGTCGGGGGTGCAGTACCCCATCACGTGTTCGACGCCGGCGCGATTGTACCAGGAGCGGTCCATCAGCACGATCTCACCCGTGGAGGGCAGGTGTTCGATGTACCGCTGGAAGTACCACTGGCCGCGCTCGCGCTCGGTCGGCACCGGCAGGGCGACGATCCGGGCGACGCGGGGATTGAGGAACTCGCTGACCCGCTTGATCGCGGACCCCTTGCCGGCCGCGTCCCGGCCCTCGAAGATCACGACGATGCGGGCCCCGGACTCCTTGACCCATTCCTGCATGGCGACCAACTCGGTCTGCAGATTGCGCAACTCGGCGGAGTAGACGGGCAGCGGCACCCGCTTGGGCTTCGCGTGGGTGTTCGACGGCTTCGACACGGTCACACTCCTCAGATACGTGGGTTCAGCGTAGCGTGCACGCATCGCCCGTATGGCCCGGCCTGCATATTCTGGTGCGCACTGCGCCGCTCACCGCCCGCTCACCGCCCGGCCCTCGGCCTCAGCCTCGGGTGGCACATACACCTGTTCGACCCCGGCACGCATTTCTCCTGCTCGAGAATCATCGCCGACGATCTATCGCCCGCCGTCGGACAGGCCGTCGCCCCTTCCCGGCTGGGCAACGACCGAGTGGCCGTGGCGGACACCGGCGAGGGTGCGGCCAACCAGGGGACCTTCCGCGCATCGCTCTTTCCGGCCGGGCGCCTGATCGTAGTCGACGACGACTTCTCGTGATTCGGGCTGTCCGGCGAGGTCATCGCAGCGGTCGGGAACACGATCCGAGCGCACTCAGCCCGTGTCGCGGGTCTACGTGCCCGACCTGCCCAACCTGCCCAACCTGCCCAACGTACCCGTTCCCGACGTCCGCCAGCTCGAATACGCCGCGTCCGGTGTGCTCGTCACCTAGTTCGTTTGGCCACGTGGCTGCGTGGCTACGTGGCTACGTGGCTTCGGAGTCGAAGGGCGCCGGCAGCGTGGCGGCCTCCCTGGCGCGCTTGCGTTGCAGATAGGCGCCGTCGGGATTCGGCACCGCCCGCGACACGGTCGCCGATTGGCCTTTCAGCTCGTCTTCGTCGGTGAGAGCTTCACGGATGATGCGGCGCGGGTCATACTGACGCGGGTCGAGTTTCTTCCAGTCGACGTCGTCGAAATCCGGGCCCATCTCGTCCCGCATCCGGTCTTTGGCTCCGTTGGCCAGGTTCCGGAGCTGCTTCACGAGGCGGGCGAGCTGGGCGGCATAGTGGGGAAGCCGTTCGGGTCCGAGCAGGAAGACGGCGACAATCCCGATCAGTAATATCTTCTCGAAGGTCAAACCGAACATTCCCCCAGAATAACCCCCGGCGAGGCCTCCCCGGACCATGCCCGGCCCCCCTTAGGCTTGACCCATTCACCTACTGGAGTTGCGCTGTGTCTGACAAAGATCTGAACTGGAAATTCTCCGACGACTCAGTCGTGGAGTCCGACGCTGTGGCGCGGGCCAGACAGCAGTCCCTCGAACTCGGAATCGACGCGATTTCTCCGGCGGTCGGCGCTCAATCGGCCGTGATCGCGGCCGCCACCGGGGCCCGGAGCATTCTCGAGGTCGGCACCGGTGCCGGCGTCTCCGGCATCTGGCTGCTCACCGGCGCCCCCGGCGCCACCCTCACCTCGATCGACACCGAGGTCGACCACCAGCAGCACGCCAAAGCCAACTTCGCCGAAGCCGGCATCCCCGCGAACCGGGTACGCCTGATCACGGGCCGGGCAGCGGACGTACTGCCGCGCATGAACGAGAACTCCTACGACATTGTGTTCGTCGACGCCGATCCGCAGTGCGTGATCGAGTACGTCGAGCATGCCCTGCGCCTGGCCCGCCCGGGCGGAACCGTGCTCGTGGCCCACGCGCTCTGGCGCGGCCGCGTGGCCAACCCGGCCCAGCGCGACGATGTGGCGACCGGCTTCCGCACCCTGTTGACCGTCATCGCCTCGTCCACCGCAGTCATCAGTGCCCTCTCCCCTGTGGGCGACGGCCTGCTGCAGATCACCAAGCTCCGCGCCTAGACGGTCGAGCACACCCTCCGGTGGTCGAGCCGATCGGTGGTCGAGCCTGTCGGTGGTCGAGCCTGTCGAGACCCGGTGCGCCGGCCTCGGAGGCCCCCACACCGGCATCCGTTGTCGCCACCCGCGCTAACGGATGCCCGGGCCGGGTTCGGAAGATGGCCCGCCTGGTTTCGACGACCTCGACCACCGGGCTCAGGTCGCTCGCGGCCGGGGACTTAAGCTGACGTCGGTCGTGCCTGCCGAGACCGGTGACCCGATCCGGGGGACTTACCCTGACGTTGGTCGAGCCTGCCAAGGCCGAGGCCGTGCCCGGTTGGCCGGGTTCCCTCCCCCAGGCCGCCAGGTGCGGGTGGGGTCGTAGCAGTAGGGTGCCCGGACTTGGGGTGTGCCCCGGATCATGCGGATGTTCCAGCCCGACGTGTCGATGCTGTGGTGGTGGTACCAGCAGAGGAGTACCCCGTTGGTGATCTCGGTTTTGCCGCCGCGGTGCCAGGGGATCACGTGGTGTACTTCGCACCAGGCGGCGGGCACGGTGCAGCCGGGGATGGTGCAGCCGCCGTCGCGGGCGGCGNCCACCGTGGTCGAGCCGCTGTGGTCGAGCCGCTGTGGGAAGGCCGGTGGAGCGATTCCATCGTGCCGGTGACGCGCGTTGACGCTGGTCGAGCCTGTCGAGATCCCGGTACGGGGCCCGCCGCATTGCACCACGTCAACCACCGACTGCTGGTGGTTACTCGGCCATAGTGGCTGTCGTTGACGTTGGTCAGCGTGCCCGAGAGCCTGCCCGAGATCCGGCCCGAGATCCAGGCCCTGCCGGAGCCCCTGCCCGGTGTTCCCCGGCGGGCCGCCAGGTGCGGGTGGGGTCGTAGCAGTAGGGTGCCCGGACTTGGGGTGTGCCCCGGATCATGCGGATGTTCCAGCCCGAGGTGTCGATGCTGTGGTGGTGGTACCAGCAGAGGAGTACCCCGTTGGTGATCTCGGTTTTGCCGCCGCGGTGCCAGGGGATCACGTGGTGTACTTCGCACCAGGCTGCGGGCACGGTGCAGCCGGGGATGGTGCAGCCGCCGTCGCGGGCGGCGATGGCGCGGCGCTGGGCCCGGTTGAAGAAACGATTCTCGGTGCTGAGGCTGAGGACCTCGTTCCTCAGGCCGAACACGATCTCCTGAAATCCGCCGGCGCAGAGCGCCTGCTTCACACTTGTCAGCGAGATCGGGGCTTCGACGCCGTCGATCCAGCCCACCCCGCGGTCGGCGGCCAGGTCGGCCTGGTTGACGTGGATCATGACGGTGGGGGCGGCGCCGCCCATGGTCGGGGTTCCCGCGTCACGGGTGGCGGCCTCGAACACACCGCGGAGGATGTCGGCGCGCTTCTGACCACCGTTACGGTCGTCACTGAGGGCCGCGGCCTCGGCGCCCGGGATCAGCTGCCCGGCCGCCATGCGCGCCTGTTCCTCGGCCGTGGGGAATGCCGGCGCCGCGTGAGCGGAGAGATACGTGTCGAAGATGGCGTTCATGATGCCGCGGAGCTCCGACGTGACGCCGCCGCGAAGCGGGTAGAGGCCGTCGCGGAAGAGCCCGAAGCCCACAGTGCTGCGGGCTTCGGCGACGGGCTCGTTCGGGGCGGTGCCGTCGGGATCGAGGCGAGCCTGCCACTGCCCCGCCATACCCCGCACCAGGTCCGCAGGAAACGCGAACCCCTCACCCGGGAGGCCGACCGTTTCCTCGGTGACGGCGCCGGTCGCGCTGGCGACCAGGGCGCGCTCGGCGGTGCCGAGGTCGTCGGGCGCGACCCGGGCCGCGACCTGGTCGAGGGCGGTGACGATGTTCTCGGCCGCGTCGACGCCGAGGTCCCCGGCGGTGAGGGCATCGGCCACGGCCGGGTAGTAGGGCGGCAGCATGCTGGTGCCCGCCCGGCGGGCGGTCACGTTCTCGCCCAGGCGCACCCGCCGGTTCGCCTCACGAGAAGAGACGAGGGTCAGACGAGTGATCAGATCGATGCCGCTACTGGCCCCGTTCTTATCCGCCAGGGACTCATGGCCCAGGATGCGCCGGCACCGCACCGAAATGTCAGCGGNAACCTGGTCGAGGGCCGTGACGATGTTCTCGGCCGCGTCGACGCCGAGGTCCCCGGCGGTGAGGGCATCGGCCACGGCCGGGTAGTAGGGCGGCAACATGCTGGTGCCCGCCCGGCGGGCGGTGACGTTCTCGCCCAGGCGCACCCGCCGGTTCGCCTCACGAGAAGAGACGCGAGTCAGACGAGTGATCAGGTCGATGCCGCTACTGGCCCCGTTCTTATCCGCCAGGGACTCATGGCCCAGGATACGGCGGCACCGCACCGCAATGTCAGCGGCAGAGGCCACCCTGGCGGCATCGACCCGGCGGCCGAGGTCTTCGACCGTGCCGAGCACCATCATCGCGTCCGCCTCGCCCAGGAGGGAGAAGGACACCGAGNCGCCTCGCCCAGGAGGGAGAAGGACACCGAGTCCAGCACGGCCGCGGCCAGGTCACGGGCCTGCTGGAGCTGCTGCACGAGGTGTGCACGGGGTGCCTGCGCGAGGGGTGCCTGCGCGAGGGAAGGCACCGCCTGCGGTGAGGCGGTGGGGTGGTGCGGAGTGGGGGCTCCAGCCATGCCTACATCGTAGACACGTTCTAAGTTGGAGTCAATAGATGAGGAAAGATAACTGTTGAGTTTAGTCTTCCTGTTCTAATCAATTCGGTGACAGGGGGGTGGCGACGCGGGGCACGGATGGTGCGGCGCGGGTTTGCAGGCTGGACCGCCGGGTTTCGGCACGCTCAACCACCGGCGGCGGGCGCAGCCAGCCCGGGGCATCCGTTGTGACGTTAACTCGGAGAAATACGCGACACGCCGGGACTGATGGCGCCCAAACCGGCGTTTCCTAAAATTCTCCGCATTTACGTGCCGACGGATGCGAGTGGCGGGCCTGGTGACGGGTACCTCCTACGGGCGGTGCGACGGCTGTCCGCGGGAAACTCATCCGCTCCAGGTCGGCAAAAAAGATCGGCCGCACAGCCTGAGCTGCGCGGCCGATCCTGGAACTATACGGTCGGCTGGACTACACCGGCGAGGGCATCGTGAAGCTCTTTGGCTTCAGCGTCGTTCACAGAGACGACAAGTCGGCCTCCACCTTCGAGCGGAACACGCACGATGATAAGGCGCCCCTCTTTTACAGCCTCCATTGGCCCGTCTCCGGTCCTTGGCTTCATGGCCGCCATGAACTCCCCTTCCATTCATTCGTCTGAACTTCCATTATCTGCCATTACGGGCTGAGACTGTAATTAGGGAGGTGTCCAGTCCGCTCCGTCGACCCCCCAGCACAGCAGGAGCCAGCCCCACTGTCCGGCGATGAACAGCAGCACGATGCCCACCCGGTACACGGCGCTCCGCGGCTGCGCCACGGCACCCAACAACGGAAACATCGGCATCAGCAGGCGGAAGGTGCTCGACTGCGGGAAAAACACCGCCAGCAGGTAGAGGCCGTAGCTGGCGAGCCAGAACCGCAGGTCCGTGCCCAGTCGGCGCACCGCCGGCAGCAACAGGGTCAGGCCGAACGCCAGGATGAGCCCCGAGACAACGATGATGCCCAGCGGCATCCCGAGCCACCAGACACCGCCCTGGAACCAGGCGGTGAACGGAACGAGCTCCTGGTAGCCGATGTAGGCCGACCGCCAGGCCAGCTCGGTGTCGGTGTAGGCCGTGATCGACCCCGTGGCGACCCAGGCGATGGCCGGCCAGGCCAGGCCGGAAATGCCGCTGAACACGGCAACGGAAGACGCCAGCAACCGTTCGCGCACCGAAAACGGGTCTTGTTTCCGGGCAAGCCAGCGGTGCACGACGTGCAGCCCCAGGGCGAGCGCGAAGGCCAGGCCGCTGGGCCGGGTCAGCGCCATCACGGCGATCACCGGGAACAGCAGCACATACCGCCGCTCGAGCAGCAGGAGAAGAGCCAACGTGAGCAGGAAGAGGTACAGCGACTCGGCATAACCGAACTGCAGCACGGGCGACATCGGGGCCACACAGAACAGCACCACCGCGAACAACGCCGTCCCGGAGGCCTGTACAGTGCGCATTAGCCGGTAGAACAGCAGGGCGGCGCCGAGGCTGGCGGCCAGGGACACGAATACGGCCACAGGTGCCCACGGCTGCCCGAGGAGCACCATCAGCAGGCGCACGACCACCGGGTAGCCGGGCATGAAGGCCCAGGCGTTCTCCGCGATCTCCCCGCCGGCGGTGAGCGGCAGTGTCGACGGGTAGCCCGCGACGGCGACGATGTTGTACCAGCGGGCGTCCCACATGTTCGCGAACTCCGCGTAGCCGGGTGACGCGCCCGTCCACGGGTTGGCGCCCTGCACATTCGCGAGCAGTAGCACCAGGGTGGTCGTGACGAGCCGGGACGCGGCCCAGATCAGGGCGACCAGGGCCCACCACGGCGTGAGCCGGTAGCCGGCCTTCCAGCCGGACGACGCCACGGCTACCCGACGCTTGTGGTCAGCCACGCGCGAAGGCCGTCCTCGCAGTCCGTGATCTGCGCCAGGGCGACGCGTTCGTCGTCGGCGTGGGCCTTCAGCGGGTCGCCGGGGCCGTAGTTGACGGCGGGAATGCCCAGGGCGGAGAAGCGGGCGACATCCGTCCAGCCGTACTTGGGCTTGGCCTCGCCGCCGACCGCGGTCAGGAACTGCAGGGCCAGCGGGGCGTCCAGGCCCGGCCGGGCACCCTCGGCCCGGTCGACGACGGTGATCTCGTAGCCCGCGAAGAGCTCCTCCAGGTGCACGATGGCCTCCGCCGAGGTACGGCTGGGGGCGAACCGATAATTGATGTGCACCATGCACTCGTCGGGGATGACGTTGCCGGCGATGCCGCCGCCGATGCCGACGGCGTTGAGGCCTTCGCGGTAGACGAGGCCTTCGACCTCGACCTGCCGCGGCTCGTAGGCCGCCAGGATGTCGATGACGGGCCCGATCTTGTGGATGGCATTGTCTCCGACCCAGCTGCGGGCGGAGTGGGCGCGCAGCCCGAAGGTGCGGATCTCCACGCGCACGTTGCCGTTGCAGCCACCCTCGATCTGACTGTTTGTGGGCTCACCGAGGATGGCGAAGTCGCCC
Organism: Cryobacterium sp. M25; assembly: GCF_002929635.1. NCBI lineage: Bacteria > Bacillati > Actinomycetota > Actinomycetes > Micrococcales > Microbacteriaceae > Cryobacterium > Cryobacterium sp. M25. The sequence goes on from NZ_PJJU01000058.1 coordinate 225,248, forward strand.
GCGAAGAGGTCGGGCCGGTTGAGGGCGAGGCGGCCGAGGCCGTTGAGGTCGTCGGAAACCTCCTCGTGGTCGTACCACATCCACGTTACGTCGACGCTGGACGCGGTCAGTTCGGCGGCCAGCTTCAGCTGCACGGCCACGCCGGCCTTCATGTCGACGGTGCCGCGGCCCCAGAGATAGTCGACGCCATCGATGGTCTCGAACCGGGTCGGCAGGTTGTCGTTCAGCGGGACCGTGTCGAGATGGCCGGCAATGATCACGCGCTGGGCCCGACCCAGGTTGGTGCGGGCGACGACGGTGTCGCCGTCGCGGATGATGTCGAGGTGCGGGTACCCGGCCAGCGCGCGTTCCACCGCGTCTGCGATGACGGCCTCGTTACCGGACACCGACTCGAGGTCGCAGAGCGCCCGGGTGAGCTCGATCGAGGTCGCGGACAGGTCCAGGTTCACGGTGTTTTGGGGCACTCTACTAACCTAGAGCCATGACCTCCGCCGTGCCCCCGACATCCGTTTCCCCCTCGAACGCGTGGGGCTACGGCCTCGCCACCGTCGCCGGCGACGGCACGGTGCTGGACACCTGGTTCCCCGAACCTCGGCTCGGAACCCTGCCGGCCAGCCGCGACCGCTGGATCGTGCCGTCTGAACTCGAGGAATTCGCCGGGGTGGACCAGAGGCGAATGGTGCGGATCGAGGCCGTGACGATCGAGATCGACCTCACCGCTGCGCCTGCCGGAACGTCGGATGCCTACCTGCGCCTGCACCTGCTGTCGCACCTGCTGGTGCGCCCGAACACCCTCAACCTCGACGGCATCTTCGGCTACCTGCCCGCCGTGGTCTGGACGAATGCCGGTCCGATGCTACCCGCCGACTTCACCCGACTGCGGCCTGCCCTGCAGCGCCACGGCATCCAGACGACCGGAATCGACAAGTTCCCGCCGCTACTGAACTACGTCACGCCCGACCGGGTGCGGATCGCGGACGCGTCCCGGGTGCGTCTCGGGGCGTACCTCTCCCCCGGCACCACGGTGATGCACGAGGGTTTCGTCAACTTCAACGCCGGTACCCTCGGCACCTCGATGGTCGAGGGCAGGATCTCTCAGGGTGTCGTCGTGGGTGACGGCGCCGACATCGGCGGCGGTGCCTCCATCATGGGCACGCTCTCCGGCGGCGGTACCGAACGGGTGTCCATCGGCGAACGGGCCCTGCTCGGGGCCAATTCCGGGGTGGGCATCTCGATCGGCGCCGACAGCGTCGTCGAGGCGGGGCTCTATGTGACCGCCGGCACCAAGGTGCTGCTGCCGGGCCAGCCGCGCACTGCCGACGGCACGACGCCGTCGGTGAAGGCCGTCGAACTCTCCGGGGTCGCGAACCTGCTTTTCCGCCGCAACTCGGTCTCGGGCGCGGTCGAGGTGCTGGCGCGCACCGGCACCGGCATCGTGCTGAACGCCCAGCTGCACGCCTGACGCCGGGCGGCCGGTCCGACGCTCGAGCGCGACCGAAACAACCCGCACGGCGGCGCCTCCGCTGAGTACGCTGCCAGTCGCAAGGGAGTGGCAGGGGAACCGACGCACCCGACCATCATCGCCGAGGCGCCGCCTGACTACAGCCCCAGGTCCCTGACGAATTCGACGGAGATTCTGCTCGAAATCGCCCTAAACAGGTCGGAAACCGGCATTTTCGGCAGAATCTCCGTCGAATTGGTTCGATCCCGGCAGCGGGGGCGCGCGATGCCTCGCGGCGGCTAGCGGCGCGGGAAATCGCGGGCCGGCGACCCGATGTAGAGCTGTTGCGGGCGACCGATCTTGGTCGTGGGGTCCTCGTTCATCTCGCGCCAGTGCGCCACCCAGCCGGGCAACCGGCCGATCGCGAAGAGTACCGTGAACATGCTGGTCGGGAAGCCCATCGCCTTGTAAATGACGCCGGTGTAGAAGTCCACGTTCGGGTAGAGCTTGCGCTCCCGGAAGTAGTCGTCGTTGAGCGCGATGTGTTCGAGTTCCTTGGCGATGTCCAGCAGGTCGTCCTTGACGCCCAGTGCGGCGAGCACCTCGTCGGCGCTCTCCTTGACCAAGGTCGCCCGCGGGTCGTAGTTCTTGTACACCCGGTGGCCGAAGCCCATCAGGCGAACGCCCTGTTCTTTGTTCTTGACCCGTTCAACGAACTTCTCGACGCCTTCGCCGGATGCTTTGATCTCGCCCAGCATCTTGAGCACGGCCTCATTGGCGCCGCCGTGCAGCGGCCCGGAAAGCGCGTTTATGCCCGCGGAGACCGACGCGAACAGGTTCGCCTCAGTGGAGCCGACCAGGCGAACGGTCGAGGTCGACGCGTTCTGCTCGTGGTCCTCGTGTAGCATCAGCAGGCGCTCGAGGGCCTTACTGACGACCGGGTTCACCTCGTAGGGCTCGGCGAGTGTGCCGAAGATCAGCCGCAGGAAGTTGTCCACGTAGCCGAGCGAGTTGTCGGGATACAGGAATGCCTGGCCGATGCTCTTCTTGTAGGCGTACGCCGCCATCACGGGCAGCTTGGCGAGCAGGTGCACGGTGGCCAGCTCGACCTGCTCCGGGTCGTTGGGCTCGAGCGCATCCTGGTAGTACGCGGCCAGCGCCGAGGTGCCGGCGGAGAGCACGGCCATCGGGTGCGCGTTGTACGGCAGCACGTCGAAGAGGCGGCGCAGGTCTTCGTGCAGCAGGGTGTGCCGACGGATGCGCGTGCCGAAGGCCTCGAGTTCGCTCGCGCTAGGAAGGGAACCGTAAATCAACAGCCAGGCGGTCTCGAGGAAGTTGGAGTTCTGGGCGATCTGCTCGATCGGATAGCCCCGATAGCGCAGGATGCCCTTCTCGCCGTCGATGAACGTGATCGCCGACCGCGTGGCGGCGGTATTCACAAACCCGGAGTCGAGGGTGATCAGACCCGATTTGCGGGTCAGCGTCGAGATATCGATGCCGGAGGCGCCGGCCGTGCCGCGCACGATCGGGAACTCGGCGGATCCGCCGGGGAACGACAGTGTCGCCTGCTTGGGTTCGATGGATGGCGTTCGCTCGGCGATGTCGCTCACGGCGGCTCCCTGGGTCTGACTGAGTGTCACTGGATATCACTACCTAACCGTCTGGTGGCTGACCGTCTGTGGCGATGGGCCACAGCACACCGATGTGTCTGGAGACGTCAACGCGGATACAGCCTAATGGCCGCAACCGCCTACTGTTGCATCCACCAAGAATGTCCACTCTTCATTGGTGAGAGTTGACATTTCCCGAAAATGGGGCATTAGCCAGCGTGCAACCGAGTCGCAGCCGCCGCGATGCGTTCGTCCGTGGCGGTGAGGGAGAAGCGCACGTGTCTCGGGTAGCCGTCGCCGTAGAACGGACCGGGTCCGGCGAGGATACCCCGCTCGGCGAGCCGCCCGATCGATTCCCAGGCGGGGCGCCCCTCGGTCGCCCAGAGGTAAAGCCCGGCCTCACTGCGGGTGATGCGGAAGCCCGCCGCCACCAGTGCGGGCAGCAGCACCTCGCGGCGCGCCTGGTAGCGCCGACGCTGCACGATGACGTGTTCGTCGTCGCCGAGCGCGGCCACCATGGCGGCTTGCAGCGGCGCGGGAAGCATGAGGCCGGCGTGCTTGCGCACGGTCAGCACCCGGGCAAGCAGGTCCGCGCAGCCGGCCGCGAACGCGCCGCGGTAGCCGGCCATGTTCGACTGCTTGCTCAGGGAGTAGAGCGCGAGCACATCGTGCCGGTCCTGCCCGAGGACGCGGGGGTCCAGGATGCTCGGGGTCGGCCGGGCATCCCACCCGTCGGTCCAGCCGAGCTCGGCGTAGCACTCGTCGGAGACGATCACCGCGCCGAGTTCCCGGGCGCGCGCGACGGCCGTGCGCAGCGCGTCGACCGAGAGAACCCGGCCATCCGGGTTGCCCGGGCTGTTCAGCCACACCAGCTTCGTCGTCTCGGGCCAGTCGGCGGGGTCGTCGGCGGCGAGGGCGTCCGCTCCGGCCATGGCCGCGCCGATGCTGTACGTCGGGTACGCGGCAAGCGGATGCACAATGGTGTCACCCTCGCCGAACCCGAGCATGAAGGGCAGCAGGGCCACTATCTCCTTCGACCCGATGGTCGGCAGCACGTTCTTCTCGGTGAGGCCGGTGACGCCGCGCCGGCGCTCGTACCAGTCGATGATCGCCCGCCGCAGCTCCGGCGTGCCGGCGGTCTGCGGGTAAGAGTGGGCGTCGGTGGCCTGGGCCAGCGCTCGGCGGATGACCTCGGGCGTCGGGTCCACCGGCGAACCGATCGACAGATCGACGATGCCGCCCGCATGGGCCCGGGCCCGGGCGGCGAAGGGGACCATCTGGTCCCACGGGTAGTCGGGGAGCGGCTTCAGCACGGCTGAATCAGACCTGGGGAGGCAGCACGGCAATGATGGGGTGGTCCTTATGGATCACGCCGACCTTGGCCGCCCCGCCGGGCGAGCCGATGTCGTCGAAGAACTCGACGTTGGCTTTGTAGTACTCGGCCCACTGCTCGGGCACATCGTCCTCGTAGTAGATGGCCTCGACCGGGCAGACCGGTTCGCAGGCACCGCAGTCGACGCACTCGTCGGGGTGGATGTAGAGCGAGCGGTCACCCTCGTAGATGCAGTCGACCGGGCACTCGTCGACGCAAGCGCGGTCCTTCACGTCGACGCACGGCAGAGCAATGACGTATGTCACGTTGGAGGGCTCCCTTCACGAGCGAATATCCAGTCTATGCCGAACGCGGACGGGCCGGGATTCGTGGCCAGGCCAGCACGATCGTGGCCACCAGGGTCGGCACGACGGTCCAGAGCAAACCCGGAATCCCCTGGGGGACCAGGACAGAGCCGCCGGTGCTGCGCAGAGACAGGATGAAGATCGTGCCGAGGAGGCCGATCGCGCAGGAAAAGACGACCAGGCGGTCCCCCAGCATCAGACGGAGACCTGCCAGGAGCGTCACGATTCCGGCCAGGGCCAGGATCAGCCCGATCGGGATCGTCACGGGCCCGATTGGGAGGGTGGCCTGGTGCGCGATCGTGCCGAGCACGCCGAAGGCGGCCCCGGTCAGGAGGGCGACGACCGCGGCCAGGCCGCGGCTGAGCAGCCCGGGGGTCGCGTCCGGGTCGGGAGCGTGCGCCGGGGGCAGCCGCAGGAAGGTCTCGGTGCCACCGATCGTGACCGGGCGGTCCGCCGGGTCGGCCGGGTCGGACGCGGCCACCGACTCGACCGGCACGACGGTGTAGTCGGTGACGCTCCAGCGGCGCGCGTACGCGGCGAGGGCGCGCAGCTTCTGGTCTACCTGGCCGCTCACATCGATCGCGACCAGCCGCTGGCCGACGGCATCCGTCACCTGGCGGTGCTCGAAGACCGGCACATTCAGGCTGTCGGCGGCCCCGGCGGCCGCTCGGCGGAGGGTGTCGTCGTCGGCGCCGATCACGACCGCGGTGGCGTGCACGTCCGCGAGCACGTCGGCGACGGCCTCGGCCAGTGACTGCGCCCCGGATGCAGCGGGCAGCATCCGCCAGTCGCTTACGTCGAGCGCCGCCATGGCTGCGCGCACGTCGGAGTCGTCCGCGAAGTGGGAGTCCGTGGAGCCGAACAGAACGACGACCTCGGCGTCGTCTGACCGCAGCCGGGCGATGGTTCCGCCGGTCAGAAGGGATTCCTGACCGGGCCGGTCGTGCACGAACACGACTCGTTCTGCGCTGCCGGACATGACCATTGCTGAGCTCCACGGAGTTGGGACGGGCGGACACCCGCGCATGAATGATAGCTGGACACGATCGCAGAACCGAAGCTGGAGTCAAGACACTAAGGTTAGCCTTACCAAACTTCTTCCTCAAACCCAGGAAGCCTTGTGCTCGCACAATTACGTGATCGGCCTCCGTGAAGGCCTCGAAGTCGCCCTCATCGTGACCATCCTCGTGGCCTACGTCGGGAAGGTCGGCCGCCGAGACGTGCTCCGGCGTATCCGGACCGGATGCAGCCTCGCCGTGCTGCTGGCGCTCGGCATCGGCGCGCAGCTCACCTACGGCACCTACGGCCTGTCGTTCACGTCCCAGGAGGCCATCGGCGGCGTGCTGTCGATCGTGGCGACGGGCCGCGTGACCTGGATGGTGTTCTGGATGCTGGCGCGAGCCCGCACCCTGTCCGGCCAACTCCGGTGCGGCATCGACCGGTCCCTTGTGGGCTCGGGGCTCGGCCTCGTGGTCGTCGCCTTCGTCAACTTCTCGCCGGGCACCACCTAGCTCGAACTGGCCGTCTGGCTCGCCTATCTGGTGCCCGCGCTGACCCTCTTCATCCTGACGAGCCGGCGGGACCACCCCGCAGTGGCCGGCCGCACCGGCACCGTTGGCACCCCCAGCACCAGCCCCGCGTCCGAGCACGCCGCCGAGACCGCGGCGCTCCCCGCTGACCCAGCCCCTTCCCGAACCTTGTGCTAGGGACTCCTATGAACGCCCGCCTCGTTCCCCTCGCCGCAGTTTCCGCGTTCGGCCTGCTCGTCCTCACCGGCTGCGTCGCCCACGCCCCGGCCGGTTCCGCCGGGGCGTCCCTCACGGTCGACAGCAGCGCGGATGCCTGCACCGTCTCGGCCGAGGAAGCCCCCGCCGGCAACCTCAGCTTCAGCATCACCAACTCGGGCGACCAGGTCACGGAGTTCTACCTGCTCGCCGATGACGGCCTGCACATCGACGGCGAGGCCGAGAACATCGGTCAGGGACTCACCCGCGACCTGGTCGTGCAGCTGGCCGCCGGCGAATACGTCACCGCCTGCAAGCCCGGCATGACCGGTGACCGGATCGGCAAGGCCGGCTTCATCGTCACCGCCTCCGACCAGGTCGTCGCGGTCGACGACGACCTCGAGGCGCAGATCGAGACCGCCAACGTCAACGACGCCTCCTCTGTGCGCGATCAGGTGGCCCAGCTGGTCACCGGCACCGACTGGCACGCAATCGAGAAGGACCTCTGGCCGGCCGACGCCGAGGCCGGTTTTCTCGCCTATCCGGCCGCGGAGCGCCGACGCCTCGCCGACCGCCTGATGCAGGACACCGCGACCCTGAACGAGGAAGTGCAGACCCTCTCCTTCACGCTGTCGCAGCAGACCAACGGCGCGATCGGCCTTCTCGACGAGGTCGCCACCGGCAAGGTCACCGGCGAGGAGGAGTTCTGGTCGCACACCGACCTCTGGGACTTCCAGGCCAACGTCGACGGTGCCGCGGTGCTCTACGCCGGCGTGCGGGACATCCTGGTCGACAAGGATGCCGCCCGCGCCGATAGCCTCGACACCGAGTTCGCCGCGCTGCAGACACTGCTGGACGCCCAGCGCGTCGGCGACGGCTTCACCCTGTACACCGAGCTGAGCGAGGCCGAGATCAAGGCCCTCGCCCGTCAGGTGAACACCCTCGGCGAACCGCTCAACCAGCGGACCGCAACCCTGGTGCTCTAGGTGACCGGGCAACAGCAGTCGCGCGGCCTGTCACGCCGCGGGCTGCTCGGCCTCGGCGTTCGGCGTTTCCGCGGGCACCACCAGGTCCGGGTTGATCGAGCTGCTCCGCGACCGGACCGATGCCGCCGCCGCCATGGCTATGGGGCGTGACATCGGCGATTTCGGGGCCGTCAGCGGCCCTTACGACGCACCCCGGAGGACACCGGCGAGGCGCTCGGCCTGCCGGCCTCCGGGCTGACGATCACGTTCGGGTTCGGCCCGAGCCTGTTCGAGAGCATCGACGGCCCCGACCGTTTCGGCATCGGGAGTCGGAGCCCGGTCGAGCTGGTCGAATGCCGCACTTCCCCGGGGACAGGCTCGAGCCGGGACGGAGTGGCGGCGACCTCTGCATCCAGGCCTGCGCGGACGACCCGCAGGTGGCCGTGCACGCCAGCCGCAACCTCTCCCGCATCGCCTTCGGGCGCGCGGCCTTCCGCTGGACTCAATTGGGGTTCGGACCCACTTCCTCGACGAGTACGGCGCAGGCCACGCCGCGCAACCTCTTCGGTTTCAAGGACGGCACATCCACTATCACGGCAGAGGAGCCGGATGCCGCCGCCGACCATGTCTGGGTCGGCGCCGGAGACGGGCCCGCCTGGCTGGCCGGCGGCTCCTATCTGGTGGCCCGGCGCATCCGGATGACCATCGACTCCTGGGACCGCACCATCCTGCGCGAGCAGGAGGCCGTGTTCGGCCGCAAGAAGGGCGAGGGTGCCCCGTTGTCGGGCCGCACGGAGTTCACCGCTCCGGACTTCACCCTCACCGACCGGGCAGACCTGCCGCTGATCGGCGCAGCAGCGCACGTGCGCCTGGCCCGGCACGACGCTCCGAACGAGTACATCCGCCACGTCGGGTCGGCCCTCTTCGCCTGATCCCCCGCGGCTGAGTGAGCCTGCCTTTCGGTCGGCCTGACCCGGTGCAGCAACTCCGGCCCGAAAGAATTCGACGGAGATTTTGCCCAAACCGCGCCCGAACACAACGAAACAGTCGTTTTTCGAAAGAATCTCCGTCGAATTGGTTCTCAGCTAGGCGGCCGGGGACACCGTGTAGAGCACACCCTCGGGAGTGCCGGCGACGACCACCGACCAGGTCTCGTTCGTCAGGGCCGCGACGCCGGCATCGCCGACGTTCGCGGTGGCGGCGTTGTCGGCGCTGAAACCGGCAGCCTCGAGCATCGCCGTGGCGTCGGCCAGCGGGTCCGCGGCGCTGGTGGTGACGGTGACGACCCAGCCCCGGCCGGCGTCCGCGGTGTTCGCTGCCCCGAAACCGAGATCCCCGTCAATCACGGGGATCTCCTCCGGCCAGCCCTCGGGCAGCTGCCCGCCCAGGCTGACATCGCCTCCGGTTGCCTCGTTCACCGCGCCGTCGACCGCGGAGCCGACGGCCTCGCCGGAGCATCCGGACAGCAGGGCCACGCCCGCAACGGCCAAGGTCACGGCCAGCACACGTACTCGGTTCAACTGCATCAGGGATCCCATCCTTCGGTTCGATCGTTCCCGTGCTTAAAAGCGCAAAACCGCAGGGGCAGCACTATGGAAAACCATAATCACACCCCTACGGTTTCGCTCGTCGCGGCTGCTCAACCGCACGGTGGCGACGGTTAGTTCGCGTCCTGCTTTTTCAGACGCGAGACGTTGCGCTGACGTGCCGAGGCGGCCAACTCGACCTTGCGGATGCGCACGACGGCCGGGGTGACCTCGACGCATTCGTCTTCACGGGCGAACTCGAGGCACTGCTCGAGCGTGAGCTGCTTGGACGGGGTCATCGACTCGAACGTGTCGGAGGTGGACTGACGCATATTGGTCAGTTTCTTCTCCTTGGTGATGTTCACGTCCATGTCGTCGGCGCGCGAGTTCTCGCCGATGACCATGCCCTCATAGACCTCTTCGGTCGGGTTGACAAAGAACGACATGCGCTCCTGCAGAGCGATGATCGCGAACGGCGTGACCACGCCGGACCGGTCGGCGACGATCGAGCCGTTGGTACGAGTGGTGATCGTGCCGGCCCAGGCCTCGTAGCCGTGGAAGATGGCGTTGGCGATACCGGTGCCGCGGGTGTCCGTGAGGAACTCGGTGCGGAATCCGATCAGGCCACGCGACGGAACGATGAATTCCATGCGGACCCAGCCGGTGCCGTGGTTCGCCATGTTCTCCATGCGTCCCTTGCGGGCGGCGAGCAGCTGGGTGATCGCGCCGAGGTACTCTTCCGGCGAGTCGATAGTGAGGTGCTCGTACGGCTCGTGAATCTTGCCGTCGACGCGCTTGACGACGACCTGCGGCTTGCCGACGGTGAGCTCGAAGCCTTCGCGTCGCATCTGCTCCACCAGGATGGCGAGGGCGAGTTCGCCTCGGCCCTGGACTTCCCAGGCATCCGGGCGTCCGATGTCGATAACGCGGAGCGAGACGTTGCCGACGAGCTCCTTGTCGAGACGGTCCTTGACCATGCGCGCGGTGAGCTTATGGCCCTTGACCTTGCCGATGAGCGGCGAGGTGTTGGTGCCGATCGTCATCGAGATGGCCGGGTCGTCGACCGTGATGGTCGGCAGCGGGCGCGGGTCCTCTGGGTCGGCCAGGGTCTCACCGATGGTGATGTCGGCGAATCCGGCGACGGCGACGATGTCGCCGGGGCCGGCGCTCTCGGTTGGGTAGCGGTCGAGCGCCTTGGTGATCATGAGCTCGGTGACACGCACATTTGCGATAGTGCCGTCGTGCTTGATCCAGGCGACCGTCTGGCCCTTCTTGATGGTGCCCTGGAAGATGCGCAACAGTGCGAGACGGCCGAGGAACGGCGAGGAGTCGAGGTTGGTTACCCAGGCCTGCAGCGGGTGCTGGTCGTCGTAGACCGGCGCCGGAATGTGCTCGAGGATCGCTGCGAAGAGCGGCTCGAGGTCTTCGTTGTCGGGCAGCTGGCCGTTCTCGGGACGGTTGAGGCTGGCGGACCCGTTACGGCCGGACGCGTAGACGACGGGCACGTTGAGAACCAGGTCGAGGTCGAGGTCGGGCACATCGTCGGCCATGTCGCTGGCGAGGCCGAGGAGCAGGTCCTGGCTTTCCTCGACGACCTCGTCGATGCGAGCATCGGGACGGTCAGTCTTGTTCACCAGGAGAATGACGGGCAGGTGGGCCTCAAGCGCCTTGCGCAGCACGAAGCGGGTCTGCGGCAGCGGACCCTCACTGGCGTCGACGAGAAGCACAACACCGTCGACCATGGAGAGGCCGCGCTCGACCTCACCGCCGAAGTCGGCGTGGCCGGGGGTGTCGATCACGTTGATGGTGATGGGGCCATCCTTGGCGTGGATGCCCTTGTAGGAGATCGCCGTGTTCTTGGCGAGGATGGTGATGCCTTTTTCGCGCTCGAGTTCGTTCGAGTCCATGGCGCGCTCTTCGGTGTGTGAGTGCTCGGCGAACGAGTTGGTCTGCTGGAGCATCGCGTCGACCAGCGTGGTCTTGCCGTGGTCAACGTGGGCTACGATCGCGACATTTCGGAGGTTATCGCGCGTGGCAATCGCCATGAAGTAAATCCTTACGAAGAATGGATGCCGCAAAGTACCGCATGCGACGAAGAATGGATGTGTGTGGTCAAAGTCCGACCCAACGGACAATCCTACCGCACTCTCCGCGTCCGAGGGCTGAGAGTCCCTCGGATCCCGATTCGGGGCACGAAAAACGGGGCGGGGCTGAAGTCCCCGTCCCGTCCTCCGTGCTGTGTTGCGGGTGTGTCCGCCTACTTCTTCCAGCCGACGATGGACCAGTCGACCGTTTCGAACTGGGTGGCCCCGTAGTTGACGAGGCCGGACTTCACGGCGTACACGTTCGGCAGCGGCGCGATCGGGATGATGGGCACATACGCGGCGAGGACCGTGTCGATCTCGTTGGCGATGACGATGCGCTTGTCGGTGTCGAGCTCCGTGTTGGCCTCGTCGAAGAGAGCGGAGAGCTTCTCGTCAGTGATTCCGGTGAAGTTCGACTCGGAGTCCACCGGGGAGAACAGCGCCTCGCTCGAGGAGATCGGCCACGGAGTGCCGACCCAGGAGAAGCTGGTCATCTCGAAATCGCCCGGGATGATGTAGTCGGAGAAGTACTTCGCGGCGGGAACCTCGTTCAGCTCGACGGCGATGCCGACCTCCTTGAGGTCAGCCTGCACCTGCACGGCACGCTGCTTGTTCGTGGGGGTGTCCGCCGGCACGGTGATGGACAGCTCGAGAGCCGTGCCGTCTTTCTCGCGCATTCCGTCGTCCCCGGCGCTGTAGCCGGCGTCGTCGAGGAGTTTCTCGGCCGCGGCCACGTCGTAGCCGATTGCGTCGCCCACGTTGTCTTCATATCCCTTCTGACCCGGCATAAAGATGAAGCTGCCCTGGGTGGTGGCGTCGGTGCCGACCGGCGTGTTGGCCGACTCGGAGATGAGACCGCGGTTGATGGCGTGGCCGATAGCGCGCCGCAGTTCGACGTCCGCGAGCGGGCCCTTCGAGCCGTTCATGGTGACGTGGGTCCAGGTGAGGCCACCGGATGCCTGGATCTCGGCATCCGCGCGCTTCTCAGCCGTCTGGTAGGCGTCGGCGTTCGACGAGATGTAGAGCACGTCGGTTTCGGAGTTGCCGAACGACGTGGCTGCCGATGCGCCGCTGATGACCTTGACGATGATGGTCTCGAGCTTGGCTGCCTCGCCCCACCACAGCGGGTTGCGGGTCAGCGTGACGACCTGGCCGGTGGCGTCGATGTTGGAGATGACGAACGGACCGGAGGAAGGCACCGGCGTGGTGACGTAGCCGGTGTTGAAGGCCTCAGGCGTGGACGTGACGCTGGCCGGCAGCACGCTCGTGAAGATCGACGCCCAGTCGGCGTTGATCGAGTCGAACGTGACCGTGAAATCGAAGTCGGTTCCGGTGGATTCGATCGCGCTGATCTGGTCGAAGATGGCCGTGGAGGCCGGGGAATACTCCTCGTTGGTGCCGTTCATGGCCGTCCAGGTGGCCACGTAGTCCTTGTACGTGATCGGGGTGCCGTCTTCCCAGACCGCGGCCGGGTTGAGCTTGATCTCGATGACCTGAGGATCGTCGCTGACGACCTCGACGCTGGTGGCGTAGTTCGGGTCGACCGTGCTGGTTCCATCGGCCGCGACCCGGATCGGGCCGCCGGTGGTCGGTGCAACGGTGGTGACAGTGTCGGCCTCGTTGCCGTCGACCTGGTAGATGTTCCAGTTCGAGGGTAGAGACCCGATGGAGAGGTTGAGCGTTCCGCCATCCTGCACGTCCCCGGCGGCGACGACTTGCCACGCCGTGGTGGGAAGGGCCTTGCTTTCGCTCGCTTCGGGCGAGTCCTCTGCGGTGTTTCCGGGAGCGCACGCCGTGAGCAACAGGGCGGACGCACTCAGAACGGCGAGTGCTGCAAAAACAGTACTTTTCCGTTTCATGGGTGATTCTCCTTTTCTTGGTGGGAACTATTTCTGGTCAGGGAGGTTGGGGGCTGGACGCCCGCGGGGAGGAGAGCGCTGTGCTCCACGTGGTGGCAGGCCGTCTCCACCGTGCCGGTCAGGGCGAGCAGCGGGTCGATGCTCTCGCAGATCGCTTTCTTCTGCGGCGGGAGCAGGGTGTAGAGCGGGCAGCGGCTGCGGAAATTGCAGCCGTCGATCTGCTCCGTCGGGCTGGGCAGGTCACCCTCCAGCAGCATCCGCGTTCGGCTGCGCTCGATCACGGGGTCCGGGATCGGGGCCGCCGAGATCAGCGCCTGGGTGTACGGATGCCGCGGGTGCGCGAAGACCTCGGCCACCGGCCCGTACTCGACGATCCGGCCCAGGTACATGACGGCGACGGTGTCGGCGATCTGGCGCACGATGGCCAGGTCGTGCGCCACGAACAGGTAGGAGAGGTTGAGCTGTTCCTTGAGGTCTTCGAGCAGGTTGATGACCCCGGCCTGGATGGACACGTCGAGCGCGGACACCGGTTCGTCGAGCACGACGAGCCGGGGGTTCGTGGCGAGGGCGCGGGCGATCCCGACCCGCTGCCGCTGGCCGCCGGAGAACTCGTGCGGGTAGCGGTCGGCCATCATCGGGTCGAGCCCGACCAGGTCGAGCAGCTCGGCGACCCGGGCGCGCCGGGCCCCGGGCTTCACGCCGTGAACGGTGAGCGGCTCGGCGATGATGTCGCCGATCGGCATCCGCGGGTCGAGGGCGGCCATCGGGTCCTGGAAGACGATCTGTACGTCCTTCCGCAACCGGAGCAGGTCGGCGCGACCCAGGGTGGAGACATCCTGGCCGTCGACCAGGATCTGACCGGCCTGCGGCTTCGTCATCTCGAGGATCTCGAGGATGGTCGTCGTCTTGCCGCAACCGGACTCGCCGACCAGACCCAGGGTCTGGCCGGGCTGGACCGAGAACGACACCCCGTCGACGGCACGCACGGTACCGATCTGCCGGGAGAACACCCCGCCTCTGGTGAGCGGGAAATGGCGAACCAGGCCGGTGACTCTCAGGACCGGCTGGGCGGAGCGGTTCTTCTCCTGGTGCTCCACGGCCAGCGGTTCCGGCCGGGGAAATATGTCGGGGCGGGTCAGCGCACCGGCCGCGATCTCGGCCGAGCGGTGGCAGGCGGCGACGTGGGTGGCCTCGCCCGGGCCGACCACGGGCGCACCGGGTGCGGCCTGTGCGTGGTTGCGAAGTACCGGTTCCGTGTCGAGGCAGGCGTCGACGGCGATCGGGCACCGGGCCGCGAACGGGCAGCCGCGCGGCAGCGCCGTGAGCGAAGGCGGACGGCCCTGGAGCGGGACCAGCCGCTGGGTGCCGGCCGTCTGCATATTGGGCACCGAGCGGAGCAGGCCGATCGTGTAGGGCATGTGCGGGGAGGCGAAGACTTCGTCGGTAAGGCCGTTCTCCACGAGCTTGCCCGCGTACATCACCGCGAGGCGGTCGGCATGGCCGGCCACCACCCCCAAGTCATGGGTGATGAGAACGACGGCGGCACCGGTCAGGGACTTTGCTTTCTCGAGCACATCGAGGATCTGCGCCTGGATGGTGACGTCCAGGGCCGTCGTCGGCTCGTCGGCGATGATCAGCAGCGGGTCGTTGGCGATGGCCATGGCGATCATGGCGCGCTGGCGCATGCCGCCGGAGTACTCGTGCGGAAAGGCCCGGGCCCGCCGTTCCGGCGCCGGGATGCCGACGATCTGGAGCAGCTCGATCGCCCGGGCCGCGGCGGCGCGCTTGCTCAGCGCGGCATCGTGCAGCAGCAGGGCTTCGGCGATCTGGTCACCCACGGTGTACACCGGGGTCAACGCCGACAGCGGATCCTGGAAAATCATCGAGATCTCCTGGCCACGGATGCGGGAGAGCTGGCGGTCATTCATCTCCAGCAGCGACCGGCCGGCGAACGTGATGCTGCCGGTGACCTGCGCCGAACTGGGCAGCAGCCCCATCAACGCCAGCGAGGAGACGGATTTCCCCGAGCCGGACTCCCCCACGATGCCGAGGAATTCGCCCCTGTGCACCTGGTAGCTGATGCCGCGCACCGCCTGGACCGACGGGCCGCCGCGCTGGGGAAACGTGACCGAGAGGTCCGTGACCTCCAGGAGTGGGGCATCCGTGCGAAACTTGTCGGCCGGGATCTCGTTCGTCAGAAGGTTAGTCACGGTTGACTCCCGAGGTTGGGTCGACGGCGTCGCGCAGGGCGTCGCCGATGAGGCTGACGGCGAACAGGGTCACGATGAGCACACCCGCCGGGAAGACGAACATCCACGGCCGGGTCACGGCGGCGCTCGTTCCCTCGGCCAGCAGCGTGCCGAGGGATACGTCGGGAGCACGGATGCCGAAGCCGAAGTAGCTCAGGCTGGTCTCGGCCAGGATTGCCGCCACCACGCCGAGGGTCGCGTCGATGATCAGCAGCGACGCCACGTTCGGGATGATGTGCCGGCCGAGGATCTTGCGCATGGGCACACCCATGTACCGGGACGCCTTGACGAAGTCTCGGTCACGCAGCGACCTGGTCTGGGACCGCACCACCTGCGCCATGATCATCCAGCTGAAGCCGGCGATGAAGACGGTGAGGAACACCCAGGAGAGCCCCTTGAACAGCGGACTCAGGATCACGAGCAGGATGAAGGACGGCAGCACCAGAAGCAGGTTGATGCACCAGACGAGCACGCGGTCGATTACTCCTCCCAGGTAGCCGGCGACGGAGCCGACGACGGCGGCGATCATGGTGCCGAGGGGGCCGGCGATGAGCCCGATGACCAGCGATTTCTGCAACCCGACCAGGGTCTGGGCGTAGAGGTCCTGGCCGATGCCGTTGGTTCCGAACCAGTGCAGCTGGGTAGGCCCGAGGCCCATGTTCAGCGGGTCGCGCTGCACGGCGTCGAACGGGTAGAACACGGGTCCGAGCAGCGCCCAGGCGAGGATGAACGCGATCGCGATCGCCCCGCCCCAGAAGCGGGAGGTTTGGGTGAGTCGGCGCCAGATGAGGCGGCCGCGGGAGCGCGGCCGGGCTGGCCGCGCCGCCAGAGCGGCGGGAGAACCGGGCAGCAGCGGAACGAGCGGTGTGCCCAGTTCCGCGTTGGTTTCTTCGACCAGGGACATCTCAGTTCCTCACTCTCGGGTCGAGCGCGGCGTAGAGCACCTCGGAGAGCGTCGATGAGAACAGGATCAGGATCGCCACGAACAGCGTCGTGCCGGCGACCGCGTTGATGTCGTTCTGGCTGATCGCGTTGAGGGCGAACTCCCCCATCCCATGAAAGGAGAAGACGATCTCGAGCATGATCGAGCCCGAGACCAGGGTGCCGAAGCTGTAGGCGAAGAACGTGGACATGGGGATGAGGGCCACGCGCACCCCGTGACGCACCAGGGCCGAATTGCGCGACCGCCCCTTGGCCCGGGCGGTGCGGATGAAGTCGGCCGACAGCACGTCGAGCATGACGCTGCGCTGGTAGCGCGAGTAGCCCGCCGCCCCGATCAGCACCAGGGCGATGGTCGGCAGGAGCAGGTGGATGCCGCGGTCGAGTGCGAGTTCCCACCACGAGCCGGTGAGCCCGGCCGAGTATTCCCCGGTGAAGGTGATCAGCTGCATACCCGCCGCGCCGTTCAGCGCCGTAGCACCGATCATCAGCAGCACGCCGATGACGAAGGTGGGGGTGGCGAAGATCAGGTAGGAGCCGTACGTGACGACCTGGTCGCTCAGTTTGTACTGGCGCACGGCACCCCAGACTCCGAGCGTCACCCCGACGATGGCCCCGATCAGCGATCCGATCAGGAGCAACCGCAGGCTGACCCCGGCACGGGAGATGATCTGGTCGCCGATCGAGACGCCGTTGACCCCGGCGCCCAGCGAACCGTGCACGACGATGTTGACGAGCCAGTCCCAGAGCCGCTGCAGCACCGGCACATCGGGGTTGACGCCGAGACCGTTCAGGATGTTGTCGATGGTCTGCTGCGACGGCTGCGGGTTGCGGCCGTAATACTTGGCCGCCGGGTCGAGCGCCAGGCTGGACACGATGTACGCGAGGCAGGTCGCGATCATCGACAGGAAGAAATAGTTGACGAAGCGCCGGAAAATGTAGAAGACCATGGGGGCCGCGGATCAGACCAGGGCGCCGGGAACGGCGACCAGCAGCGTGCAACAATTCCAAACCATGAAAACTCCCCCATCGTTCCCCCCGCCGGGATACCGGGGGAAGGAACTGTTCTCGTGTGCTTGAGGGGAGAGCCTATGCCTGCGTGAAGCGACTCTGCCCCAGATGCCAGTCTGGGGCACTTTCAGACAGAAAATGTAACAGTTTCGAAACTTTGCGGGCACAATGCGCAAGAAAACGATCTGTCATTGAGCAAAGCTCAGGCGCAACCAGAGAATTCAGGCCAGCGCCGACCACGCCAGCTGAACGGCCGGCCCGAGGACGAGCACGGCGCCGACCAGGAACGACCGTCGATGCCAGCGGCGCACAAATCGCTCCCCGGCGCGCTGCGGAGCCTCGTGCCGGTACCAGAAGCCGCGGATGGCCCGGTGCGCGGCTGATCCGCTGATGCGCCCGCTGGACTCCCGTATTTGTCCGGCCGCCCGGGAGGTCGCCGGCGCACCCCAGCACACCAGACGCTCGCCCGACCGGGTCACCACGACGACCTGGTGCCGAAGCACGATGTCGTCCACCTCACCCCAGGGCACCTCGGTCGTGCTCAGCACGTTGACGATGGACAGCCCGTGGTGGTTCAGTCCCAGGCAGGGCCGCGCGAAGATCAGCCAGGCGCCCCAGACGATCAACGCCACGGCGGGCACGGCGGCCAGCGCCGTGTCCCAGCGCCCGCGAACGGCAGCGTCGACCAGCAGCGCGGCACAGAGGACAACCAGGGCGGCGAAGACCGCCACCGAGGCCGGTGACCGGAGGACGGTCATCCCGCCCCCCGGAATCCGGTCAGCGGCCAAACTGGAAGTTGCCGCCGGGGATGGCCGCGAGCAGCTCCTGGGTGTAGGCCTCGCGAGGCCTGTCGAAGACCTCGTCCGTGGACGCGGTCTCGACGATCTTGCCCTTCTGCATGACGCAGACGTTGTCGGCGACGAGCCGCACGACCGCGAGGTCGTGCGTGATGAACAGGTAGGTCAGGCCCAGTTCAGTCTGCAGCTCGGTGAGCAGGTTGAGGATCTGTCCCTGCACGAGCACGTCGAGGGCGGAGACCGCCTCGTCGAGCACGAGCACGTCCGGCTTGAGGGCCAGGGCGCGCGCCACGGCGATGCGCTGGCGCTGCCCACCGGACAGTTCGCTCGGGTACCGGTACCGGGTGGCCCAGGGCAGGGAGACCTGGTCAAGCAGCTCGCGCACGCGGGCCTGACGTTCCGCGGCGTTGCCGATCTTGTGGGCCAGCAACGGCTCCGCGATCGTGTTGCCCACGTTGTACTGCGGGTCCAGTGAGCCGTACGGGTCCTGGAAGACCGGCTGCACGCGGCGCCGGAACTTGAGCAGCGCCGCCCCCTTAAGGCCGGCGACATCCTGGCCGTCGAATTCAATCTGCCCGCTGGTGATGCTCTCCAACTGCAGGATGAGCTTGGCCACCGTCGACTTGCCCGACCCGGATTCGCCGACGAGCGCCGTGGTGGTGCCCTTCTTGATGGCGAAGGAGACGTCGTTGACGGCCAGCAGCTCGTTGTACCTCAGACCCTTGGTGCGGATGCGGTACATCTTGGAGATGTTCTGAACCTTGATGAGGTCTTTCGCCTCGGCCGCCGGCTCCCGCTCGGCGGCGCGGGCGACGAGGGTGGTGTCGAGTGATCCACCCGAGAAGATCTCAGCCCCGTCCGAATCGTCGTTCTTGGCCGACTGGATGCGACGCGACGCCAGGCTCGGAGCCGCAGCCACGAGACGCTGGGTATACGGATGCTGCGGGTTGGCGAGGATCTCCTGCGACGGCCCGGACTCGACGACCTTGCCCTTGTACATCACGACGAGCTGTTCGGCCCGCTCGGCCGCGAGGCCGAGGTCGTGGGTGATGAACAGCACCGACGTGCCGTAGTCCCGGGTGAGGGTGCCGAGGTGGTCGAGGATCTGACGCTGCACCGTGACATCGAGCGCCGAGGTGGGCTCGTCCGCGATCAGGAGCTTCGGCCGAGCGGTCAGGCCGATGCCGATCAGGACGCGCTGGCGCATGCCGCCGGAGAACTGGTGCGGGAACTGCTTGAGGCGGTCTGCGGCGTCGCTGAGGCCGGCCTCCTGCAGCACCTGGATGGTGCGCTCGTGCGCAGCCTTGCCCTGGGCCACATTGTTGGCCTTGATGGCCTCCTCGACCTGGAAACCGATGTTCCAGACGGGGTTCAGGTTGCTCATCGGGTCCTGCGGCACGTAGCCGATCAGGCGGCCGCGCACATCCTGCATCTGCTTGTCCGACAGCCCCGCGAGGTCGCGGCCCTCGAACAGGATCTGCCCGGCCGTGATCTTGCCGGTGCCGGCGAGAAGTTTGATGATGGCCTGCGCGGTCGTGGTCTTGCCCGAGCCGGACTCCCCCACGATCGCCAGTGTCTGGCCCGCGTAGAGACTCAGACTGACCCCGCGCACCGCCGGGACGAGGCCGTGCTGGGTCTGGAATCCGACCTCGAGGTCGCGGATCTGGAGCAAAGGCTCGTTAGAGGCGTCGGCGCTCTCGCTAACGGGTTCGATGACGGTCTGGCTCATCGGCGGGCCCTCGCTTCGGGGTCAAGGGCGTCGCGCACGACGTCGCCCAGCATGAGGAACGCGAGAACTGTCACGGACAGGGCCGCCGCGGGGTAGAGCAGCACCTGCGGGTTGGTGCGGAGCGAACTCTTGGCGGCGTCGATGTCGTTACCCCAGGACATGATGCCCGGCGGGAGACCGATGCCGAGGAACGACAGGGTGGCCTCGGCCACGATGAACGTGCCGAGCGAGACGGTGGCGATCACGATCACGGGGGCGATCGAGTTCGGAATGACGTGGCGCAGCAGAATCCGGAACTTGCTGACGCCCAGGGCGACGGATGCCGTGACGTAGTCCGAGTTGCGGGCCGAGAGCACGGCGCCGCGCATGATTCTCGCGATCTGCGGCCACGCGAAGAGTGACAGCACCAGCGCGATGGTGACCGGGGTGCGCTCCGGCAGCACCGACATGAGCACGATCGCGCCCAGAACGGTGGGGACGGCGAAGAAGATGTCGCCGATGCGGGAGACGATCGCGTCGAGCAGGCCGCCGTAGTAACCCGCGAGAGAGCCGACGACGATCCCCGTGAAGGTGACCAGGATCGTGGCGAGCAGGCCGACGGTGACCGAGGCCTGGGTGCCGAAGATGATCCGGGCGTAGATGTCGCAGCCCTGCCGGGTGAAGCCGAGCGGATGTCCGTCTCCCGGCCCGCCGTGGCTGTCGCCGAGGTCGCACTGGGTGGGCGAGACCTGGGCGAACAGGCTTGGGAACAGGGCGACGATGACAATCAGGAGGATCAGGGCCGAGGAGATCCAGAAGGTGGGCCGCACGCGCATGGCGTCCCAGGCATCCGCCCAGGTGCTGCGGGCCTTCTGAGATTCGTCGAGGCGGTCGACGGTTTCGACCGGGGTTTCTTCCAGCTCGGCGACGTAATGCGTCTGCGCGTTCGGGTTCTTATTTGGCATAGCGAATCCTCGGGTCCAGGGCTGCGTAGAGGAGGTCGACGAGCAGGTTGGCCAGCACGAAGATCACGACCATCACCGCGATGAACGACACCACGGTGGGTCCCTCGCCGAGCTTGATCGCCTTGTAGACGGTGCCGCCGACGCCGTTGATATTGAAGATGCCCTCGGTGACGATGGCACCGACCATCAGGGAGCCGAGGTCGACTCCGAGAAAGGTGACGACCGGGACCAGGGAGTTGCGCAGCACGTGCACGCCCACGACGCGGCGGCGGGAGAGCCCCTTGGCTGTGGCGGTGCGCACGAAGTCCGCGTTGAGGTTGTCGGAGACGCTCGCCCGCGTGAGCCGCACGATATAGGCGAAGGAGACGGAGGCCAGCACGAGGGCCGGCAGCAGGAGTTCGCTGAGGGGAGCTTCGCTGCTCACCGTCGTGCGGGCCCAGCCGAGTTGCACCGCGAATACGTACTGCAGCACGAAGCCGATCACGAACGTGGGAACGCTGATCAGCAGGAGGCTGACGACAAGGGCGCTGCTGTCGAAGAGCTTTCCCTTGCGGAGTCCCGCGACGAGGCCGACGAGGATGCCGAAGAAGGCTTCGATGGCGAGGGCGAGCAGAGCCAGGCGGGCGGTGATCGGGAAAGCCTTCGCCATCACGTCGCTCACCGGGCGACCGGAGTAGGTGGTGCCCAGGTCACCCTGGAAGAAGTTGCCGATGTAGATGAAGTACTGAACGATGAACGGCTTGTCCAGGTTGTACTGGGCGCGGATCTGCTCGATCACTCCGGGAGCCGGGGGCCGATCGCCGTACAGGGCCGCGATGGGGTCTCCGGGAAGAGAGAACACCATGAAGTAGATCAGGAGTGTCGCACCGAAAAACACCGGGATCATCTGGAGCAGGCGTTTGCCGGTATACCAGATCATCAGGTCCCCAAGCCGGAACGTATGTACATGAAATTCACAATCACTGGTTGAGTCTAGTCACGTGTGGGGTCCGGGGCTGTATGCCCCGAACCCCACACGTGTTATCTGTTTACTGCTGACGAGCTGGTTGAATGAGAGCTACTCGATCTTGGTGATGTCGGTGTACATCGGCACGGAGTCCCAGCCGAAGACGACGTTCTCGACCGACTCGGACCAGACGCCACTGACGTTGGAGTACCAAAGTGGAATCGTCGGAAGGTCGGCGAGGAGGACTTCCTGTGCTTCCTGGTACTTCGCGGTGGCGTCCTCGACGGAGGACGCGGCCGCGCCTTCCTTGAGCAGCGCGTCGAACTCTTCGCTGGTGTAGTCCTCGTAGTTCGAGCCGGCACCGGTCTGGTACAGCGGAGCGAGGAAGTTGTACAGCGACGGGTAGTCACCCTGCCAGCCGGCGCGGGTTCCACCGGTCAGCTTGTCGGCGGAACGGTCGTCGAGCGCCGCAGCGAACGTCGGGTACGGCTTGCCGATGGCTTCGATGCCCAACGTGTTCTTGATGCTGTTGGTCACCGCGTCGACCCAGGCGGCATGGCCGCCGTCGGAGTTGTAGGCGAGGTCGAACGTGCCGGTGTAGGGTGCGATCGCGTCGGCTTCGGCCCACTTGGCCTTGGCTTCTTTCGGGTTGTATTCGAGGACTTCGGCACCCTTGAGGGAATCGGAGTAACCGTCGATGACCGGCGAGGTGAAGTCGGTCGCAGGGGTGCGGGTGCCCTGGAAGATGACGTCCGTGATTTCCTTGCGGTCGATCGACATCGAGATGGCGGCGCGACGCAGCTTGCCTTCCTCACCACTCCAGTGCTCGAGGTAGTACGGCATGTTGAAGCCCTGGAAGATGGCGGCCGGCTGGTTCACGAAGCGGTCCGGGAAGTCCGACTCGTAGGACTCGAACGCGGCGTCCGGGACGGCGTCGAGCACGTCGAGGTTGCCACCCTGGACATCCGCGTACGCGGCGTCCATCGAGGCGTAGAAGACGATGTTCAGGCCACCATTGGCGGGCTTGCGCACGCCGTCGTACTCGGGGTTGGTGACGAGGTCGATTCCGACCTCGTGCTCCCAGGCGCCCTCTTTGGCCAGCATGTACGGGCCGTTGCCGATCGGGTTCTCGCCGAAGGCTTCCATGTCCTCATACGCGGCGGAGGGCAGCGGCATGAACGCCGTGTAGCCGAGGCGCAGCGGGAAGTCGGCCTCGGGCGAGGCCAGCTCGACCGTGAAGGTGGATTCGTCGACGACCTTCAGACCGGTCAGTTCGGCGTCAGCGTCGTAGCTGAAGCCGGCGATGTTGTCAAAGAAGTATGAGGCGCTCTGAGCGTTGCTGAACTTCGCTCCGAAGTTCCAGGCGTCCACGAAGGAGTCAGCCGTGACGGCCTCGCCGTCGGTGAACTCCCAGCCGTCGTTGAGCGTGACGGTCCAGTTCTGGGCGTCGTCGGACTCGATCGACTTGGCGACCTCGTTCTCGATCTCGCCTTTGGCGTTGTACGAGACGAGCCCGGCGAAGATCGAGGTGGCGATCTTGCCGCCTCCGGTCTCGGTGGTGTTCGTCGGGATCAGCGGGTTCTGCGGCTCAGATCCGTTCGTGGTGATGATCGCCGCGGTGTCACTCTCTGCCGGGGCGTCTCCGCTGGCGCAACCGGAGAGCACGAGGGCTCCCGCGGCAGCCAAGGCGATGGCAGGTATGCCCAGTCTCCTGATTTTCAATTTTCCTCCAGTGCGCAGGGAAATGCCGCGTGACCCTCGGGCGAGCAGACATCTCGGATATACCGACCTTAAAGAGTGGGCGCGGACTTCGCATAATCTATTGGGGAAACGTTACAGATGCGAAACAAACTGCGCAGGATAGTTGCGCCACAGCAGGTTCTTGCGCGCAATCCCTCCACCGAATTCAGCAACCTGCACGTTCCGGGCAGTGGGAAGATGGGAGGATGATCGTGACCGCCCACGCACGCCCTCCGCTCTTGATCTTCGACGGCGACTGCGCGTTCTGCACGACCTCCGTGAACACCATGAAGCGTCTGATTCCCGGCATGCCGGCTTCCGCTCCCTACCAGTGGACCGACCTGACGTCCTATGCTCTGACGACGAAGGATGCCCAGTCCCGGGTGTGGCTGGTCGTCGACGACCACCGCTTCGGCGGCGCCGCGGCCGTGGCCGCCCTGCTTCGGCACCAGCCGAATGCGCTCATGCGCTTCTTGGGCTGGCTCGGCACCGTGCCGCCGTGGTCGTGGGCGGCCGAAGTGGGCTACCGGCTCGTGGCGCGGTACCGCCACCGGCTGCCCGGGGGAACACCGGCCTGCCGGATGAAGCCGGGCGCGTGACTCCGCGCGGCAATCGAACCGGGCTCCGCTGGGAGGTGGGGATCGTCCTCGGAATGTCGCTCGGGGCATCCGCTCTCTACTCGATCATTTCGATCATCGCCCGGCTGACCGACACCCGGCCGCTCTCGGAGCAGTCGGCGACCCTGAACGGGTCGCAGTCGCCGCGGGAATGGCTCGACTTCAGCTATCAGTTCCTGGGCATCTTCTTCGCCCTGTTCGCCGTGGCCCTGGTGCTCTACCTGCTGTGGCTGCCGGGGCAGAGTCCGTTCCGGCGGCTGGGCTTCGATTTCACGGAGCCGGGGCACGACCTGCTGCGCGGCTTCGGGCTGGTGCTCGTGATCGGTATCCCCGGGCTGGGGCTCTACCTCGCCGGGCGGTCCCTCGGCTTCACCGTGGCGATCGTGCCGTCGCCGCTCGACACGTTCTGGTGGACGATCCCGATCCTGGTGCTCTCGGCACTGCGCTCGGCGCTGGTCGAGGAGCTGATCGTGGTCGGCTACCTGTTCACCCGGCTGCGCGAGCTGGGTTGGTCCACCTGGACCATCATCGTGTCCTCGGCGCTTCTGCGCGGCAGCTACCATCTATATCAGGGCATTGGGCCGTTCTTCGGCAATGCGGCCATGGGGGTGCTGTTCGGCTGGTGCTATCTGCGTTGGGGACGCACGATGCCGCTCGTGATTGCGCACTGGATCCTCGACATCGTCTCCTTCGTCGGGTACCCGCTCGCCCTCACCTGGTGGCCGGGGCTCCTCGCCCCCGCCGCCTGACCTGCCTGACCTGCCGGCCGGCGAATTCGACGGAGATTTTGCCGAGAAGGCGCGAATCGGGCCAAAACCTGGCCGGACAGGCAAAATCTCCGTCGAATTCGTTAGGGAGTGGCGGTCTACTCGAAGGCCTCGGGGGGCGGGCAGGCGCAGACGAGGTTGCGGTCACCGAAGGCGTTGTCGATGCGGCGCACCGGCGGCCAGTACTTGCCACGGATGAGACTGCGCACCGGGTAGACCGCGGTCTCACGGTCGTAGGCGTGCGTCCACTCCCCCTCGATCACCGACTGTGCGGTGTGCGGGGCATTGTGCAGCGGGTTGTCCTCGGCAGGCCAGCGGCCGGCGGCTACGGCATCCGCTTCGGCCTTGATCGCGATCATGGCCTCAACGAACCGGTCGATCTCGCCCAGGTCTTCACTCTCGGTGGGCTCGATCATGAGCGTACCGGACACCGGAAAGCTCATGGTCGGCGCGTGGAAGCCGTAGTCGACGAGTCGCTTGGCCACATCGTCGACGCTGACCCCGGTGGCCTCGGTGAGCGGGCGTAGATCGAGGATGCACTCATGTGCGACCAAGCCGTTGTCACCGGAATACAGCACCGGGTAGTGAGCCTCGAGGCGCTTGGCCACATAGTTGGCCGCGAGAACCGCGGCGCCGGTGGCCGCGTGCAGACCCTCGGCCCCCATCATGCGTACATAGGCCCAGGAGATCGGTAGAATGCTCGGGCTGCCGTACGGCGCCGCCGAGACCGGCCCGCCGGAGTGCACGACCGTGCCGCCCACCGTGCCGCCGACCGTGCCGCCACTTTCATCGACACCGCCGTCGACCGCCGCCGCATCGCCGGAGGCGAGGAGGTAGTGCTCGTCGCTCTGAGCGAGGGGATGCCCCGGCAGGAACGGAGCGAGGTGCGCCTTGGCCCCGACCGGACCGACGCCCGGCCCGCCGCCGCCGTGCGGGATGCAGAACGTCTTGTGCAGGTTCAGGTGCGACACGTCGCCGCCGAAGTCGCCGTAACGGGCGAAACCGAGCAGGGCGTTCAGGTTGGCGCCGTCGACGTAGACCTGGCCGCCGGCGTCGTGCACGGCCGTGCAGATGGTGCCGACCTCGTGCTCGTAGACGCCGTGCGTCGACGGGTAGGTGATCATCAACGCGGCGAGGTTCTCGGCGTGCTCCGCGATCTTGGCGCGCAGGTCGTCCAGGTCGACGTTGCCGAGCTCGTCGCAGGCGACGACGACGACCTTCATGCCGGCCAGCACGGCGGATGCCGCGTTGGTGCCGTGCGCGCTGGACGGGATCAGGCAAACCGTGCGCTGGGTATCCCCGGTGGAGAGGTGGTAGCCGCGGATCGCGAGGAGCCCGGCGAGTTCACCCTGGCTGCCGGCGTTGGGCTGGAGGGACACGGAGTCGTAGCCGGTGACATCCGTCAGCCAGGATTCGAGCTGCCGGATCAGTTCCAGGTAGCCCTCGATGTCGGCACGCGGCGCGAACGGGTGCAGCCCGCCGAACTCGGGCCAGCTGACGGCCTCCATCTCGGTGGCCGCGTTCAGCTTCATGGTGCAGGAGCCGAGCGGGATCATGCCGCGGTCGAGCGCGTAGTCGAAGTCGGCGAGGCGCTTGAGATAGCGCATCATGCTCGTCTCCGAGCGGTGCGTGTTGAACACCGGGTGGGTGAGGAACTCGCTGGTGCGATGAAGTTCGGGCGGAAGGCCGGCCTCGACCATGCTGAAGTCCACCAGGCCGAAGGCATCCCGCCCGCCGAACGCGCCGACGACCAGGGCGAGATCCGCGAGAGTCGTCGTCTCGTCGACGGCGATGCCGACGGTGTCCGCGTCGACCAGGTAAAGGTTGACCCCGCTGGCGGAGGCGGCCCGGGCGATCTCGGCGGCGCGGCCCGGAACGGAGGCACGGACCGTGTCGAAGAACGTCGCGGTGACAACGTCGACACCGGCGGCGAGGAGAGCGACGACGAGTTGCCCGGCGCGCTCGTGCACCTGGGCGGCGATCTTCCGCAGGCCGTCTGGCCCGTGGTAGACCGCGTACATGCCGGCCATCACGGCCAGCAGCACCTGGGCGGTGCAGATGTTCGAGGTGGCCTTGTCCCGACGGATGTGCTGCTCACGCACTTGCAGCGACAGGCGGTAGGCCGGGTGGCCGGCCGCGTCAACGCTGACGCCGACCAGGCGGCCGGGAAGCTGACGCTCGAGGCCACTGCGCACGGCCATGTAACCCGCGTGCGGACCGCCGAAGCCCATCGGCACGCCGAAGCGCTGGCTGGTGCCCACGGCCACGTCGGCGCCGAGCTCGCCGGGCGAGGTAATCAGGGTCAGGGCGAGCAGGTCGGCGGCGACGACGACGAGCGCCCCCTGCGCCTGGGCGTCGGCGATAACGCCGGCCGGGTTCCAGACCCGGC
Source organism: Cryobacterium sp. M25 (assembly GCF_002929635.1). Lineage (NCBI taxonomy): Bacteria > Bacillati > Actinomycetota > Actinomycetes > Micrococcales > Microbacteriaceae > Cryobacterium > Cryobacterium sp. M25. The sequence continues at coordinate 252,262 of NZ_PJJU01000058.1, forward strand.
CGGATGCGCCGGGATACTGCACGAAGAGACCGAAGTACTCGCCGAGGTCCTCAGCGGACCCAGCCAGGTCGACCTCCACGAGGTCGATCCCGACGGCGGCCGCGCGATTGCCCAGCAGGGCCTTCGTCTGCGGCAGCGCGTCGGCGTCGACGAGGAAACGGGTCGACTTCGACTTCGACGCCCGACGGGTGAGGAGCATGCCCTCCACCACGGCGGTCGACTCGTCGAGCATGGACGCGTTGGCCGTGGAGAGTCCGGTCAGGTCGGCGATCATGGTCTGGAAGTTGATCAGCGCCTCAAGACGGCCCTGGGAGATTTCGGGCTGGTACGGGGTGTAGGCCGTGTACCAGCTGGGATTCTCGAACACATTGCGCTTGATCACGGCCGGGGTGACGGTGTCGTAGTAGCCGAGACCGATCATGGACCGCTTCACGGTGTTGCGGCCGGCGAGGTCCCGCAACTCCGCGATGGCCTCCCGCTCGGTGGCGGCGGGCGGCAGGGTGCTGTCACCGATGGTGCGGAACTGGTCCACCTGGATCGATTCGGGCACGGCCGCGTTGACGAGGGCGTCGACCGAGTCGTAACCGAGGATCGACAGCATGCGGGACTGCGCGTCGGCATCCGTGCCGATGTGGCGCTGAGTGAAGGGCTGTGACATGTGTGCGGAACCTGGCTTTTCGTTTTCGTTACTCGCCGATGAGGGCGGAGTAGTCGGCGTAACTGAGGAGAGGAGGCAACTCCGCGAACGTGACCTTGAGCAGCCAGCCGGCGCCGAACGGGTCGCTGTTGACGAGCTCGGGGCTCTCGACGACGGCGTCGTTGATCTCGGCGACGGTGCCCGTGACGGGGGCGAAGAGCTCGCCGACCGACTTGGTGGACTCGATCTCGCCGACGACGGTGCCGCCGGCGACATCGCTGCCGACGGCCGGCAACTCGACGAAGACGACGTCGCCGAGCTTGTCGGCGGCGTAGGCGGTGATGCCGACGGTGGCGGTGTCGCCGTCGACGAGAACCCACTCGTGCTCGGCGGTGTACTGGAGTTCAGACTGTTCGGCCATGGGGGTGTTCCTCTCGAGGGGTGGACTATTTCTGACGCTTGTAGAACGGAAGGGCGGTCACGGTTGCGGGGATGCGGGTGCCGCGCACATCGACGAAGACCTGGGTGCCGAGTCGCGCCAGGCCGGGAGCCACGTAGGCCATGGCGATCGGATGTCCGAGCGTCGGCGACAACGCCCCGCTCGTGATCACGCCGTCGGCCACGGTCGCGTCGGCACTGCGATACACCGGGTAGTCGGCGCGCCCGGCACGCTTGCCGGAAGATTCCAGTCCCACGAGTACGCGCGCCTCCGCGCTGGGACCCTCTTCGCTGGCCTCGCGGCCGATGAAATCGACCTCCTTGGCGAGGTTCACAACGCGGCCGAGCCCGGCCTGCGCCGGGTAGGTCGAGGTGCTCAGTTCGTGGCCGTAGAGCGGCATGCCGGCCTCGAGACGGAGGGTGTCGCGGCTGGCGAGCCCCGCCGGCACGAGGTGGAAAGAGGCGCCCGCCGCGCGGAGCGCGTCCCAGAGCGCCGCGGCATCCGGCACGTCGACATAGAGTTCGAAGCCGTCTTCACCGGTGTAGCCGGTGCGGGCAATGAAAACGCGGCCGGCCTGGAAGGTACCACCCAGGGCTCGGTAGTACTTCAGCGCTGACAGGTCGCCGTCGACCGTGAGGTCCGCCGTGGCCTCGAGGATGGCGCGCGAATTCGGCCCCTGCACGGCGATCAGGGCGACGTCGTCGCTCTGATCGGTGACGGTGACGTCGAAGCGGGTGGCCCGGGCCGTGAGCGCCTTGACCGCCGGGAAACGGTTGCCCGCGTTGGCGATGACGAGGTACTCGTTCTCGGCCGTGCGGTAGACGACGATGTCGTCGATGATGCCGCCGGCGCGGTTGAGGATGAGGCTGTACTTGGCCTGCAGCAGGTCGATCGTGGAGAGTTGGCCGGCGAGGGCATAGTCGAGGAACGCTCCGGCGTCCGGCCCGGCCACCAGGATCTCGGCCATGTGCGAGAGGTCGAAGATGCCCGCGCTGGTGCGCACGGCGTGGTGCTCGGCGAGATCGCTCGAGTAGCGCACCGGCATCTGCCAGCCGGCGAAGTCCGTGAAACTGGCGCCGGCATCCACGTGCGCCAGGTGCAGCGGGGAGAACCGCTCCACCGTGGGGGTTGAATCGGTGTGGGCTTCAGTGTCCGAGGTCATGAGTTCTCCAGGTTGTCGCCGGCCGGGGGCCGAGCAAGAATCTCCGGGGCGCGATCGATCGATCGTACCCCTGGGAACTCCCCCTCTGTCGTCAGGCCTGAGAGCTTCACCGCAGCCGTTGGTCGGGCGCGATTTTCACCGTGGGCGAGCCGCTGTCGAGCCGCGACTACTTTTCAGAGTGGCCAGTTCGATGCGGTACGAGTACCTGAGAGATTGTCGGGGAGGATTGCTCCTTCGGTGTTCGACTGCCTGAGGGCGCCGAACTCTCCCGCATCGACCTTGATGGCCCTATATTCACTTGAGGGTGTGCGCTCCGAGCCTAGCGCGTGCGGGCCCGGCAGCGCGGTGCGGCCGCTTCCGGTGCCTCCCGGCGACACCTCCAGCGGGAACGCGTACCCTTGTCACTTCGCCCGCGATTCGTGCGGCGCACACAGAAAGGCGTTCCGTGGACATCACACTCCTCCGGCATTTCATCGCCGTCGCCGAGGAGTTGCACTTCCCACGCGCCGCGATGAACCTCAATATCTCCACCCCGAAATTGCGCTCCTCGATCGCAAAACTCGAGGCGAACCTCGGCGTCGTGCTCATCGACCGCACCACGGAGACCACCCGGCTGACCGCGGCGGGCAACCTGTTTCTCACGGATGCCCGCACCGAGCTGGCCGCCTCGGATGAGCCCTGGAAGCCGCCGCTTCCGGCGGGCGGAAAGGCCAAGGCGGCAAAGGGCAAGGGCCGCGCGCCCGAGGTGAAGGGCCAGCCGCGTCCCGGCAAGCGCCGCCAGGGCCGCTAGCCCGCACGCTCGACTTCGGACTCTAGACGCCGGCCGAGGCACGGCGCCAGGCCGAGAAGCTGGCCACCGATCCGCTATGCGGCGGCACCAGCCACGGCCACGGATGCAGCACGGCCGCGCCCTCCGCGTAGCGCGCAAAGCTGGGTACCGGCGCAAACGTGACTGCTGCGTCGAGGCCCGGAACGATCACTCGCGGGTCACCCAGGTACACGACCACCTCGCGACGCCGGGCCAGATCCTGAAGGGTTTCTACGGTGAAGATCAGTCTTTTGCTTGAGAGCCGCAGCCTGGCCAGGGCCGGCTCGTCGAAGACGAAGGCGGCCGGGAGTGCGGGATGCGCCGCAAGGGCCGGATCGGCGTCGCCCAGGGAATCCACCGTCAGCAGCACCGACCGGGGTGCGCGGCGCCGCACGACGTCGGTGGGCCCCTGCGTGTCGGACAGGTGCGGATCGTGCGTGAGGTTCGCCGGCGCATCCGTCACCGGCACTGGCGCTGCCCCCACCGGAAACTGCTCGATCGGGCAGGCCCGGGCGAGCGGACAGTCCCGGCAGAGCTGCGGCGCTCGTTTCTCAACCTGCCAGCGGGCGAAGCCGTAGGCGGAGCCGGTGCCGGCACCCACGGTCCACTGCCAGCCCAGGAGGTTGGCCGCGCGGGAGCCGTCGAGCAGGTGTCGGTAGAATTCTTCCTGGCCGGCATGCCACCCCGCTCCAGACCGGACCGTGTACTGGGAGGCCAGCCACATCCGGGTCTGGTTGACCAGCCAGCCGTCGGTTTCCAGTTCCGACACGACCGACTCGATGCAGTGCATCCGGTGCGGCCAGGCCTGGGGTTCAAATTCTCCGGCCCAGGGTGCCGCAAAGCGCAGGTTTCGGTGCAGGGCCACACCCACACGCGCATAGAGATGTCGGGCGTATTCCTGCCAGAGCAACTCGTCCCGGAATTTGCGGGTATCTCGGGCAGGTCCGTCTGCGACGTGCTCCCAAGCCCGGCTAAGCGGCACCAGGGAGTGCCGAATGTACGGTGATAGCCGGGATGCCCCGCGATCGATTTCCGGCAGCACCTGGCTGCGCCTGGCCGCATAGCCCGCGACCGAGAATGCCGCCAGGGCACGGTCGGCGCTGGTCTGGCCACCCCGGATGCTTGGGCTCGCCCGCACCTCGTCGTCGACCAGGTGGTGCAGATGGCGCCGCACCACGGCATCCGCGGTTCCGTCATTCAGGGCGATGAGCACACCTGATTTTAGACCCTGCCTGAGGGGCAGCAGAAAGCGAAACGGGCCTGGGCCGGTCACGATCAAAATGATCGCGATCGGCCCAGGCCCGTTGGCGGTGAGCAGGTGGCCGGGTAGGCCTACTTGTTCCGCACGTGCACCGGGGCGGCGATCTCCTCGGCCTCATCGACCGATAGTTCGAGGTGTGCGAACGCCGGGTCATCCGCGAACGATTTCATCCGCGCGATCCGGTAGATGATCAGACCGTAGAGGGCCTTGGCGAGGATGTCGGCGACCGAGTATCCGATCTGTTTGCCGACCCAGGCATCCGAGCCGTCGATACCAAGCATGGGCAATAGGTAGGCGATCGGGTAGACACCCCAGGTCAGCAGCAGAAGCAGACGCAGCTGGCTGATCGTGCGGCGCACACTCCGCGGCTGGCGGTCGAGGGACTTGGTCAGTTCGATGAACAGAACATAGAGGATGTATGCGAACGGGATGGTGGAGAGCAGACCGAAGATTCCGCGCACCCCGTTGTCCCCGCTGAGCTCGCCGGGGTACCCGAGGATGATCATCAGGGCCGAAGCCGGAATGAGCCGGTACAGGAGACTGGTCTGCACTTTGCGGGCCAGGGCGAGAACCGCGATCAGTTCGAGCAGCAGCAGGGGAACCGTGAGCAGCCAGTCGACGTAGCGGTAGCCCTCATTGAAGGACTCCCCGGCGACCTGCACATAGTTGCCCGCCCCGCCGATGGCCTCGGTGACGAAGGCCGCCTTGAAGGAGTCGAAAATGCGGAAGTAGTGGTAGGCGGCAATCGCACAGACGATGGCCGCGACGGTCATCGCCTGACGGTACCGGGGCAGGACCCGCTTGAGCGAGATGATGATGAAGATCGACGTGAACAGCTGTGACGCGATGACGAGCGAGAACACGTTGTAGACGGTGTCGTATTGAATCTGGGTGAGGGAATCGGGAATCACGTTGTCCTCCGAATAAGCGAGAAAGAACAGGAAAGAGCCGTGCCGTAGAGCTTTGCTGTGTTTATTGATTGATCAGTCATTTAACTGCCTAGCTGACTGCTAACTAAAAATTTAGTACGAGTTTCCTGAATCTTTGCATAGAGTATGCCCCCAGTCAAAAGGTCAATAGCGGACAGACAGATGACGGCCCCTCGGAGCACGGAGGAGCGGGTTCTCCGGTAGGGGGTCGGCCGATCCGGTACGCGCCACGTCGGCGAACACCCCTCGCATGACAGCGTGGTGCTTGAGCAGGTGGTTGCGGATGGCGCGCAGCCGCTACACGCTCGGTGATCTGGTCGACTCCAGGCCGACCCCGCCCAGGAACGCCAACGCATTACGTGCCGTCAATTTCGTGATGACGGGCTCCAGGATGCTCTGCGCGGCCGCGAAAACGAGAACTGTGACGAGGAATCCCTGTCGGGTGAGGGTGAAGCCCTCAAGTACCAGCGACGCCACCCACAGGCCGACCGCGCCCAAGCCGATGAAGATGGCCGTGCGAATCAGCAGACGCACCATGACTACCCCTTCTTGACCGCGGCCTTTGCCGCGCGCTTGGTTTCCCGCACCCGGGTCAGCGATTCGGGGTCGACAATGTCGGCGACGGACCGGAACGAGCCGTTCTCGCCATAGGGCTCGGAGGCCTCGCGCCAGCCCTCCGCGACGAGCCCCTGACGCTTGCCGAGCAGGGCAAGGAAGATCTTCGCCTTCTGCTCGCCGAATCCCGGGAGCGCTTTCAGGCGCCGCAGGATCTCGGCGCCGTCCGGGGAGTCGGCGGTCCACAGGGCGGACGCATCACCCCTCCAGTCTGAGGCGATCACACCCGCGAGGGTCTGCGTGCGAGCGGCCATCGAGCCCGGATAGCGGTGCACGGCTGGCGTGGCCCGGAACACCTCGACGAGTGCGTCGGCGTCGAAGCCGGCGATGGTCGCCGGATTGAGCGTGCCGATCCGGTCGCGGATCTTGGCCGGACCGGCGAACGCGGTCTCCATCGCGATCTGCTGATCCAGCAGCATCCCGAGGAGGAGCGCGAAAGGGTCATCGCTGAGCAGGGCGTCGGCGGCATCGTCGCCGGTGAGGTGCAGAATCATGCACCCATTGTGCCACCGGCGGCGCGCCGGCGGGACTCCCCTAGACTCGGCGGATGTCCCGCCTCGTCGTCGTCCTCCCGCTCACGGCGCTCAGCACCGGCGACAGCTTCCCGGTGTCGGAATGGCCATTGCACATCACCGTGCTGCCCCCTTTTCACACGGATGCCGCGGCATCCGTAATCGCGGATGTCATTTCCGGCGTCGTCGCCGCCACGGCATCCGGCCGCACCGCCCTCACGGCGGTCGCGGGTGCCGACGCGCTGTTCGGCCGGCGCGAGGACGTGCCGGTGACGCTCGTCGGGGACGACCCGCGCCTGACCCGGTTGCACCGCGCCCTCATCGAGGCCGTGCGGCCGTTTGCCTCCATCCCCGACGAGCCCGCGTTCACGGGTCCCGGCTTCCGGGCCCACATCACGATCAAGAACGGCGCCCGGGTGCACGAGGGCCAGCGGCTCGCTCTCACCCAGATCGCCCTCGTGGACATGGCGCCCCGATCGGCGGCGAGCGGCCGCACGGTGCTCGCCACGTTCCCGTTGCCTACTGCCGGGTGAGCGCAGTCACCCGGTCGGGTGCAGCGGGTCTGTGCGCCGAGTTCGACGACTGCGGACGAGTTCGGCGCCTCTGCCGGGCAGGTTGCCGGGTGGGAGGCGATCGCGATGCTCGGCAGCCGATTCGGCGGGCACGCGGAATACGTCTGCATCCCGCAGGATGGCGCGATCACGGCGAAGCCACGGAACATGACCTTCACGGATGCCGTGACTCTCGTCTTCGGCGGGACCACCGCCCATGCTTTTTTCAGTCGCGCCGCGATCAAACCGGGCAGCACCGTTCTCGTGAACGGCGCATCCGGTGCCGTGGGCACGGCGGCGGTGCAGCTCGCCAAGCAGATGGGCGCGCGAGTCACCGAGGCGTGCAGGGCGCCAACCGCGAGCTGGTCACCGCGCTCGGCGCCGACGGGGTGATCGACTACACAACGGAGGATTTCCTGCTCGAGAGGCAAACCTACGACGTCATCATGGATTGCGTCGGGAACGCCCCCTTTGAACGCGCTGCGGCGTGCCTCACTCCGGGCGGGGCCCTGTTGCTCGTCGTTTCCGATCTCCGGGGGCTGCTTCTGGCCGCCTGGCACACCAGGAGGAGCGCGAGGCGGGTCGTCGCGGGCAACATCGACAGCACCGCGGATGCCCTCACGCACCTGGTCGACCTTGCCGAGTCGGGTCGGTTCCTGGCGGTCATCGATCGGACGTACGACCTGGCCGACATCGCTCTGGCGCACCGTTTCGTCGAGGCCGGCCATTAGAAAGGCAACGTCATCCTGCGCGTCGCGGGCGGTTGAGGGGGCGGAAGGTTGAGGGGGCGGAAGCAGTCGGCTCTGGCCCGTGAGCGTCGGGGTACGCGGTTTTGAGTTCATCGAGCGTGGCCCCGATCCCGATTCTGTTGCTCGTCCGCGGAGAAGTCGAGGTGTCGGCCGAGGGAGCTCCCCGTTCCCTGCAACACGATTTGCTGAAGCGGGGAGCCCCGCGCGGTGGCTAATTCAGGAGAATTGTCCGGCCCACGGCGGTATCCACATTGAAAGACCAGTCTGGGGGCATCCCCGGGCGACAGATCTCCTGATTTAGCCACACCCCGCCGTGCCGACTCCGTCGAGCGAGGCCGACCGCGAATTCTCACGCGCCGGATGCCCCGCTGAGAGCGCTGGCAGCGGAGTTCGCCGGCTGCGGTCGAGATCGCCCCACAACACCAGGGGAACTCGACCGGACCTGTCGATCTCGGCGACCGCGACCGCGGGCAAGGACGATCCACACGCCACACGCAACGCGCTGGACGTTGAAGCGGAACTCCACCGCATTACCGCACGAAATTACATTACGAGTACCAGATAACACAGCCGGCCAAGCCAAGCCGAGGAAGACCCTCACGACTCGCTCGAGTGCAACGAGCTTCGCCATCGCAACTGATGCCGGAACGGACAACTGCGCCCCGTGCACCGGCCACAATTGTCCGAAACGGAAACAGTTGCGGCCGGAACGCGCTACACGTTGCAGCGGAACTTCACCACGTTCCGTCACCGAAAGACATGGCCCCGACGACGAAGGCCGCCGACACGTAATCTGTGCAATGATGTCCCGACTGAAGTCAGATCCAAGGCGACATCGGGGGAAGTATGACCGTTCACGGGGTGCCAGATAAGTTCGGCAAAGCGCTGGCAGCGCTGTTTCTGGTTGCAGGTCTGTTTCTGACCGGATGTTCCGGCCCACCGGGTCCCGTCCCCGGCGGCGAAAGCCCGACGTCAACAGCAACGCGGACGGCGACAGCGACAGCGACAGCGACAGCGACAGCAAAGGCAACGCCGGGCCTGACTGAAGCGGCGCATCCGTCAGCTCCGGCCCCTGTGACGGACCTCCTCATCACTGCAACGTCGATCGAACTTCGAGACGCGTCCGGCACGACCCTGTCCACGTTCGATTATTTTCAACCTGCCGGCGAGTTGGTTGCCGGTCTGTCCACGGCTTTCGGAAGCGCACCGATCTCAGAGCACTTCGAGGGCGGCAGCGAGGTTCCTCCGGGAACCAATTACATCTGGGGCGATATCCTGCCTACAGGCCCTGAGTCGCCTACTCCATGGGACGGCGATTTCGTCCTCGTGGATGGTGTGCCAGGCGGGACGTCACCACATGAACCGAACACCTGGGTGAAGGTTTCCTCGTCCGCCGTGAACGGTGTTCACATCAGCACCGTCGACGGAATCGCTGTTGGAGATGATGCCGCCGAGATCGCGGCACGACACCCCGACACCGCGCGCCCACAAGGCAGCAGATTCGACATCTTCGTTGGTCTCGTGCCGCTCCCACCCTTGGACTCCCTGTCAGAACTGACGTTTTCAGTCTGGCTCATCGCCGCCGACCCACTCGGCCCTATCACCGAATTCCGCTCTCCCTCACCGAACTGGGGCGTGTGAGGTCCTCACTCTTGGTGAGAGGACACAGTATCTCGCGGTGAGGCTCCGGGAGCCAGAGACTCTGTACGAGACGTTCCGGCCACTGCGAGTGGCCTCTTCTGGGGAAGCGTGAATGAACGGAGGCTATGCCTCGGAGCCCTGAATCGACCGAAGCCGCGCGGGGAAGAAGCAGGCTCCGACCAGGCCCCAACATCAACACCTGGAGGACTTTGTAATTTGCCGGCCCCTGGCTCTGACCGTCATTGCGGCCGCCGCCATGCTCACCCTTGCCGCATGCAGCACCGACCAGGTCGAAGGCGATGTCACCGCATCGTCACCATCGTCACCGACACCGGTCGCGACCGCCACGGTAGCACCCGAACCGGAAGCCACTCCATCGGCGACACCTGCCGCGCTGCCGGCAACCATAATCATCGGCGCCGAAGCCACCGATATCGTCACAGCCGACGGCACGGTCCTCGTATCGCTGACCTATCAGAGCGATGGGGATGCAGCTGTGGCCGTACTCAGGGGCCTTCTCGGCGAGCCGACGTCAGAATCGGTGGAAGAGTCCTCCCACTACCCAAGGGCCGAACTCACGGAATGGGACGGCTTCACGATTGGGGTGAACCGTCCTGACGCGGACTTCAATCCGCGGCCGGGCCCGTACAACCCCGCCTTTCAGGTCAGGGCATCCGGAACCATGGCCACCAACGGTGTCGCCATTGAGGATGTCAACGGCAACCAGACCGGGCAGGACTTCGAGTCAACAGCTGACGGCAAGCCTGCCGATCAAGTGCATTTTGACGAAACCTTCGGGATCGACTCTGTCACCCTCGACATGCCGTCGTCATTCTCAGGCGCGATTCCGGATTACGGACTGCCAATGACCTACGGCGTGATCGGTTTCACCGGCCGAGACACCGGCATCATCGAAAAAATCCTCGCCCCCACCGACTTGTTCTCGCTAACATAGCCGCGCCCTCAAACGTCGGGACGAGCTGGATCAACTCACCTGCCTCGTCCTCGACGCACGCCGCAGACATGACGTTGTGTCCCACTTCCCGCACCAGGTCGGACGGATACAGACTCTCGACCGTTGTCATGCCCAACCCGGAGCGGGCTACACGTTGAAGCGAACTCCCCGGAGTGGCATCGCAGAGCAACCTTTAGAGCCACGTTTCGTGCCCTCCTGGCTGTCTCCGCATCGTCGCTGCCAGCAGCGTAGTGCCCCCTACTCCCGACCGTCCTCGAGCGGGATGAGCAGTGTGCGGAACGGACCAGCATTAGCGTGGAGGCCCCAAATCCGATCGGCGACGCCGTCGATGCCATTGACAAGCCGAAGCTGAGGAATGCCTCCCGGGATCACGAGTTGGCTGACACGGACTCCCTCACCCTCGAGCGCGTCGTGGAGCATCTCACCGTAGGCGCTCTCAGCCGGGAAGGCGACCGATGTACCTGCGAAGTCAGCGCGGGCCTTAACCGAGGTTCCGCCGTTGATCATGATGATGCTGCCGCTTCCTGCCTGCCGCATTGCTGGGAGCACCGTACGCACCGCGTGGATGAGCCCGAGAGCCGAGAACTGCAATGCCTCCAGAGCGAGCTCCGGAGTCATATCAAGCACCGGCTTCAGGTAGTCGCGCGACGGGAGCGGACTGTACTGCAACGTGGAGATGGGTCCCAGCTCTGCCGCGGCACGCGCAAGTGCGTCGTCAAGCTCCGCCGGTACTCGTACATCTGCCGCGTAACCCCTCGCGGTCACGCCGACGTCTCTGAGCTGCGCAGCCATGTCATCGAGCTTCGATTGATTGCGCGAGATCAGCGCTATCGAGAATCCTTCGTGCCCGAACCTTCGGGCGACTGCAGCTCCGAGTCCCGGTCCAGCTCCGATGATTGCGATGACAGGCACGGGGGACTCCCTTGATGATGATGGTGGTGACCGGAGAGCGGTCAGGACAGAAATAGTCTATGGGGATCGCGGCTTGCTGCCATCGCCGGACCGTTGTGAGCTTGTCAACCATCACAGAACTGACTTCATCGAAGCCGGAAAACACATCGGCTGCGATGGCCCATCGTTGCGTTTAACACCAACCCGCGGTCAGAGACGCAGACCTAATTATTGAAGCGGAACTCCACCACGTCGCCGTCCTGCATGATGTATTCCTTGCCCTCGATGCGGGCCTTGCCCCTGGAGCGGGCCTCCGCCACGGAACCGGCCTTCATCAGGTCGTCGAAGGAGAAGATCTCCGCCTTGATGAAGCCCTTCTGAAAGTCGGTGTGAATGACGCCGGCGGCCTGCGGAGCGGTCCAGCCCTTTCGGATGGTCCAGGCGCGTGTTTCCTTGGGGCCGGCCGTGAGGTAGGTCTGCAGGCCGAGGGTGTCGAAGCCGATGCGGGCGAGCTGGTCGAGCCCGCTCTCGGCCTGGCCGGTGGACGCCAGCATCTCGGCGGCGTCCTCGGCGTCGAGTTCACTGAGCTCGGATTCGAGCTTCGCGTCGAGGAACACGGCGTTGGCCGGGGCCACCAGCGCGGCCAGAACAGCGAGCTTCCCGGCATCCTGCAGCACCGCCTCGTCGACGTTGAACACGTAGATGAACGGCTTGGCCGTCAGCAGGCCCAGCTCGCGGATGGGCTCGATGTCGAGCGTGGCCGATGACAGCGGCGCTCCGGCGTCGAGGATGGCCTGCGCCTTGAGCGCGGTCTCCAGCACGATGGGGGGAAGCTTGCGCCCTTTGACCTCTTTCTCGAAGCGGGAGACCGCCTTCTCGAGGGTTTGCAGGTCGGCGAGGATGAGTTCGGTGTTGATCGTCTCCATGTCGCCGGCTGGGTCGACGGCACCGTCGACATGCACCACGTCGGGGTCGGCGAAGCCGCGGATGACCTGCGCGATGGCGTCAGCCTCTCGAATGTTGGCGAGGAACTTGTTGCCGAGCCCCTCCCCCTCGCTGGCGCCGCGCACGATGCCGGCGATGTCGACGAACGACACCGGGGCAGGCAGCAGACGCTCGCTACCGAAGACCGCCGCCAGCTTGGCCAGGCGGTGGTCGGGCAGGTTGACGATGCCGACGTTGGGCTCGATGGTGGCGAACGGGTAGTTCGCCGCGAGCACGTTGTTCTTGGTCAACGCGTTGAAGAGGGTGGACTTGCCAACATTGGGCAGTCCGACGATTGCAATAGTAAGAGCCACGAAAGTCAATCGTACCGTCTGCGACCCGAGGCCGGTCGGCACAGCGGCGACGCGCTGTCGGCGGCCCGTGACAGGATGAAGCGGTGCCAGTCAACTTCACCGCCATCGACTTCGAGACCGCCAACTCCTCCAGCGCTTCGGCCTGCTCGGTGGGGCTGGTGAAGGTCCGTGACGGCAAGGTCGTCGACCGCATCGCCTGGTTCATCAAGCCGGCCGTCGGGCACGACGTCTTCCTGGCCTGGAACATCAAGATCCACGGCATCCGGCCGACGGATGTCGCCGGTGCGGCCACCTGGGCGCAGCAGCTTCCCGACCTAGTCGCCTTTGCCGGCGACGACCACCTTGTGGCGCACAACGCCGGGTTCGACCTGGGGGTCATCAAGACGTCCTCCACGGTCGCCGGGCTGGTCGTGCCCGACTTCAACTACGTCTGCAGCCTCCAGGTGGCCCGCCGCACCTACCACCTCGACTCCTACCGGCTCCCGGTGGCCGCGATGGCCGCGGGCTTCGAGGGTTTCGCCCACCACGACGCCCTGGCCGACGCGGAGGCCTGCGCGGCCATCATGATCCACGCCGCCGACCGGCACGGGGCCGGCACTCTCGAGGAGCTGGCGCAGATCACCGGCGTGAAGATCGGCGCCATCGGGCCGGTCGCCACGAAGGAGAAGTCCGCCACGCACGGCCCGATGGCGCTGAACTAGGCATCCTTGGGGCACCGGCTCGGGCAATGTCTGTGGCCACTGGCAGAGTAGAACCATGGATTCCTGGTTCAGTCTTCTTCTCGGCCTTGTCGTCGGCGCCCTGCTCGGCACCCTGCTCACTGTGGTCCTCACTGCGCGTTCCGCCGAGCGCCGCAACGGAGGCTCGTCCGGCACCGATCCCCTCGTCATCGAGGCCCGGCACCAGGTGGCCTTGGCCGAGGTGTACGCCCGAGAGGCCGGCATCCAGTCCATCCTGCGCGAAGAGCTGGCCTCAGTCCAGGCCACCGCCGACGCCCTGCGCGGACAGGTCGTCGACGCGGGGCGGCAATACCGCGAACTGAGCGACCGCCAGCGCAACGACCAGGACGCGCGCACCGAGCAACAGAATCAGGAAAGCAAGGTGCTCCAGGCCCTCGCCCCGGTCAAGGAGAGCCTGCAGGACATGCAGCAGAAGGTCGCCGAGCTCGAGGCCCAGCGCAGCCTGCAACACGGCGAGCTCAGCCAGCAGCTGCGGTCGGCGACCGAGTCGGAGGAGCGCCTACGGAGCACCGCCGAGTCGCTCGCGTCGGCCCTGCGCGCCAACAACACGCGCGGGGTCTGGGGCGAAACCCAGCTGCGCAGCGTGGTCGAGGCCGCCGGCCTGATCGAGCGAGTCGACTTCGACGTGCAGTCGAGCATCACCTCCGACGCCGGCGCCGGCCGCCCCGACATGGTCGTGCACCTGCCCGGCGGCAAGAACATCGCCGTCGACGCGAAGGTGCCGTTCACGGCGTTCCTCGAAGCCAGCCAGATCCCGGTCACCGCCACCGGTGCCCTGGGAGCTCAGCGGGCCGTCTACATGAAAGCGCACGTCAAGGCCGTGCGCGACCACATCACCGCCCTCGGCAGCAAGGCCTACTGGCAGGGCTTGGAGGCCTCCCCGGAGATCGTGATCGCCTTCATCCCGAGCGAGTCCCTGGTCTCCTCGGCGCTGGAGGCCGACCCCTCGATCATGGAATTCGCGTTCTCGAAACGGGTGGCCCTCGCCTCCCCGGTGACCCTGTGGTCGGTGCTCAAGACGGTGGCCTTCACCTGGCAGCAGGACGTTCTCACGCATGACGCAAAAGTCTTGTTCGACCTCAGTCGGGAGCTATACGGCCGTCTGGCCACCACGGCCACGCACATCGAGAAACTGGGCCGGTCGATCGAGCGCACGGTGAAGGACTACAACGGCTTCGTCGGCTCGATGGAACGCCAGGTACTGCCCACCGCACGCAAGCTCAACGCCCTCGACGAGTCCAAGGTGCTGGCGCCGCTGGCGGGCATCGAGGACACCCCGCGCGAACTGGCCGCCTGGGAGTTCGTGTCGGAGCTGGAGGCCGAGGTACTCGAAAGCGCCGCACTCGAAGCCGCCGCACTCGAGGCCGCCGCACTGACTGACTCTGAGAATCGCCGATAACGCCGAAAATCGCCGTCGGAACGGCGATTTTCGGCCTTGCAGGTAGCTAAAGCCGAGCGCCTAGAGCCACTTCGAGGCGAGGTGCTCGGCGATCACCCGACGCGTGGTGCCGGACTTCGAGCGCAGCACGATGCTCTCGGTGCGGATGATCGGGCCCTGGCGGCGCACGCCGTCGACGAGTCCGCCATCCGTCACGCCCGTGGCGACGAAGAAGGTGTTGTCGCCGCTGACCATGTCGTCCAGCTCGAGCAGCTTGTCGACGTCGAGGCCGGCCGCGACGGCGCCCGCACGCTCGGCGTCGTCCTTCGGTGCCAGGCGTCCCTGCATGTAGCCGCCGATGGCCTTGAGCGCGCAGGCCGTGGTGATGCCTTCCGGGCTGCCACCCGTGCCGACGCACATGTCGATGCGCGTTTCCCAGCGAGCCGCGTTGATGCCGCCGGCGACGTCGCCGTCGCTCATCAGCCGCGTGCCCGCTCCGGCGCTGCGGATGGCGTCGATAAGTTCGGCGTGGCGGGGACGGTCGAGCACGGCGAGGACCATTTCGCCGACCGGCTTGCCCGTCGCCTTCGACAGCTCACGGATGTTGTCGCCGATCGGGGCGTCGAGGCTGACGACTCCGCGCCCGGCGGCGCCCGTGACGATCTTGTCCATGTAGAACACGGATGACGCGTCGAGCATGGTGCCGCGGGAGGAGACCGCGATCACGGAGAGGGCATTCTGGCGTCCGGCGGCGGTGAGGCTGGTGCCGTCGATCGGGTCGACCGCGATGTCGCAGGCGGGTCCGGTTCCGTTGCCGACACGCTCACCGTTGAAGAGCATCGGGGCTTCGTCTTTCTCACCCTCGCCGATGACGATGAGTCCGTCGAAGTTCACGGTGCCGAGGAAGACGCGCATGGCGTCGACGGCTGCCTTGTCCGCGGCATTCTTGTCGCCGCGGCCGATGAACGGGACCGCACGAATCGCTGCGGCCTCGGTGGCCCGCACCAATTCCATCGCAAGGTTGCGGTCGGGGTGCATGAAATTGGGGGCGACTTCGGGGCTGTTCACAGATGGTCCTTCCCGGACGAAGAGTGCGGCAGTGGCAAGACCCATCTTTGGGCCGGCACCGGTGTCGGTGCTGCCTCGTTCAGCCTAGCGCCCGCTCTTCGTCGCGGGGGTGTTCGCTCGCTGGCACGCCCGGAGACCCACCTCGGTAGGATGAGAAGACCGAAACGGTTCAATCGAGGAGACTCAACAATGCCCATCGCAACCCCAGACCAGTATGCCGAGATGCTCAACAAGGCCAAGACGAAGGGGTTCGCCTACCCGGCGTTCAACGTTTCGTCTTCTCAAAGCATTAATGCCGTCCTTCAGGGCCTGACCGAAGCCGGCTCTGACGGCATCATCCAGGTCACCACCGGTGGCGCAGATTACTTCGCCGGCCACACGGTCAAGAACCGCGCATCCGGTGCGCTCGCGATGGCGCGCTTCGTGCAGTCCGTCGCCGACAATTACCCCATTACCGTTGCACTCCACACGGACCACTGCCCCAAGGGTGCGCTCGAGGACTTCGTCCTCCCGCTCATCTCCGCTTCCGAAGACGAGGTGAAGGCCGGCCGCAACCCGATCTTCCAGTCGCACATGTGGGACGGCTCCGCCATCCCGCTGGCAGAGAACCTGGACATCGCCAAGGACATCCTGAAGCGCACCCAGGCGATCAACGCCATCCTCGAGGTCGAGATCGGCGCCGTCGGCGGCGAAGAAGACGGCGTTGAGGGCGACATCAACGAGAACCTGTACACGACACTCGACGACGCGCTCTCGTTGATCGATTCCCTCGGCATGGGCGAGAACGGCCGCTACATGGCTGCCCTCACCTTCGGCAACGTGCACGGCGTGTACAAGCCCGGCAACGTCAAGCTGCGCCCGGAGCTCCTCAAGGAGATCCAGGACGGCGTCGCCGCCAAGCTGGGTACCGGCCCGAAGCCGCTCGACCTGGTCTTCCACGGTGGGTCAGGCTCGACCGACGCCGAGATCGCCGAGGCCGTCGCGAACGGTGTCGTCAAAATGAACATCGACACCGACACCCAGTACGCGTTCACCCGCGCGGTCGCCGGCTACATGCTGAGCAACTATGACAGCGTGCTCAAGGTTGACGGCGAAGTCGGCAACAAGAAGGTCTACGACCCGCGCGCCTGGGGCAAGGTTGCCGAGACGGGCATGGCCGCTCGCGTCGCCGACGCCACCCGCCAGCTCGGCTCCGCCGGCCACTCGAACAGCTAGCACCGGATGACGATGGCCGAGAATTCTTCGTCGACTCCTTCGGGAACCCCTCCGGAGGATTCCCGGCCCCGTCCCCAGTACGGTGAGCTTGCGCCCGAGGGTTGGAGCTGGACTCCTACCCCGGATGAGCCCACGCTCGCCACACCGCCGGCTCCGGGGCCGTCCGCGGCCCCCGAGCGGGCTGTGCGCCCGGCCGGAACCGCGCCGGCCTGGGACCGGCCGGTGACTCTGAGCCTGCTCGTCCTCGGGCTCCTGTCCACGTTCTTCGCGGTCAGCATGCTCACGATGATCACCGAGTCCATTCAGTTGCTCCATACCCAGCTGGATCTCGCCGCGTATGAGCCGGATCCCTCCGCGGCCGGGCTGGTCACGGCCGGGATCATCGGTGTGTCCCTGATCTGGCTGGCCACAGCCGCAGGCGTGATCCTGTTGCTGGTCCGAGGCAAGCGCGCGTTCTACGTGCCGCTGATCGGTGCGGTCCTGTCCGCGTTCGTGTTCATCGCCTTCACCACCGCGGTTTTGGCCACCGACCCGACGCTGCTCAACGACCCGAACCTGATGGACGTCTACGGCCAGCTGTAGACGACGCCATTCTGCCGGGTCCGGCGTACACGAAGGCCCCCGTCGGTCAGATCCTGGATCTGATCGACGGGGGCCTTCGTGGTGAACGCGGCTGACCGGTTCCTAGCTGCTGACCCGTCCGCCGAGACCGCGGGCATCCGCGTTGCCGGCCAGGTCCTTGCGCAGTTCCTTCGGCAGCGAGAACAGCAGGTCCTCCTCGGCCGTCTTGATCTCTTCGATGTCGCCGTAGCCGGCCTCGGCCAGATCGGCGAGCACCTCGTGCACGAGTTCGTCGGGCACGGATGCCCCGCTGGTCACGCCCACGGTGACAACCCCGTCGAGCCACTCCTGCTGGATCTCGCTGGCAAAGTCCACGCGGTAGGCAGCCCGGGCGCCGTACTCCAGCGCCACCTCGACCAGTCGCACCGAGTTGGACGAGTTCGCCGAGCCGACCACAATGACGAGGTCCGAATCACGGGCCACCTTCTTGATCGCCACCTGGCGATTCTGGGTGGCGTAGCAGATGTCGTCGCTGGGGGGATCCTGCAGATTTGGAAAACGGGCACGCAGGCGACGCACGGTTTCCATGGTCTCGTCCACGCTCAGCGTGGTCTGGGACAGCCAGACCACCTTGTCGGGGTCGCGCACCTCGATGGTGTCGGCGTCGTCAGGGCTCCCGACGAGCGTGGTGTGCTCGGGTGCCTCCCCCGCGGTTCCCTCGACCTCTTCGTGGCCTTCGTGGCCGATCAGCAGGATCTGGAAGTCGTCCCGGGCGAAGCGCACGGCCTCACGGTGCACCTTCGTGACCAGTGGGCAGGTGGCGTCGATTGCCAGCAGGCCGCGGTCCGCCGCCGCGGTGACGACGGCCGGGGACACGCCGTGGGCGCTGAAAACGATGTGGGAGCCGGTGGGCACCTCGTCGACTTCCTCGACGAAGATCGCCCCCTTCTTCTCCAGCTCGGAGACCACGTGGATGTTGTGCACGATCTGCTTGCGCACATACACGGGGGAGCCGTACAGTTCGAGGGCCTTCTCGACGGCGATGACGGCACGGTCCACGCCGGCGCAGTAGCCTCGCGGGGCGGCCAGCAGCACCCGTTTGCGTCCGAGCACCGGGGTATCCTTGAGCCTGTTGCGTGCGCGGGGAATCCGTGGCATGCCAAGGCCGATCAGAGGCGAATCCGTACTGATAGTCACCTCATCATCTTATGGGGGCCGACTGTGCAGTCCGTGGGAGGAACGATTGATGACGGACGCACCACCCACCCTCGAGACCCCCTGGCCGGTCGGGCTGCTGGCCAACAAGATCCGCGGCTACATCGAGCGCCTCGGCACGGCCTGGGTCGAGGGCGAGATCACCCAGTGGGGCGCCAGCGGCGGCAACGTTTACGGCAAGCTCAAGGACCTCACCGAAGACGCCACGGTCAGCTTCACGATCTGGTCGTCGGTGCGCGCGAAGCTGACCAGCGACTTCAAGCAGGGCGACCGGGTCATCGCCCTCGTCAAACCCAACTATTGGGTCAAGGGCGGCACTCTCACCATGCAGATGCTCGAGATGCGCCACGTGGGCCTCGGCGACATGCTGGAACGGCTCGAACGGCTGCGCAATCGGCTGGCCGGCGAGGGTCTGTTCGACGCGTCTCGCAAGAAGCCGCTGCCCTTCCTCCCCCATTGCATCGGCCTGGTCACCGGCAAAGACTCCGACGCTGAGAAAGACGTCATCCGCAACGCCCAGCTGCGCTGGCCGGCCGTCACTTTCGACCTGGCCTACGCCGCCGTGCAGGGTGACCGCATGGTGTCCGAGGTGACCGCGGCCATCCAGCGGCTGGACGCCGACCCGGAGGTCGACGTGATCATCATCGCCCGCGGCGGCGGCGACTTCCAGAACCTGCTCGGCTTCAGCGACGAGACGCTGATCCGGGCTGCGGCGGCCTGCACGACCCCGCTGGTCAGCGCGATCGGCCACGAGGCCGACCGGCCGCTGCTCGACGACGTGGCCGACCTGCGCGCGTCGACGCCGACGGATGCCGCCAAACGCGTCGTGCCGGACGTCTCCGACGAACTCAACCGGGTACAGCAGGCCCGGGCCCGCCTCAGCAACCGGCTGACCGGTATCCTCGCGCACGAGGTCGACCGGATCGGCCAGCTTCGCTCACGCCCGGTGCTGAGCACCCCCGAGTGGATCATCGATTCCCGATCCGAGGACCTCACCCGCTACGTCGCCCGCGGCGCCGAGCTTGTCGACCGGGCGGTCGAGCGGGCCGGAGCGGTGATCGTCGACCTGCGTTCCCAGTTGCGCGCCCTCTCCCCCCAGGGCACTCTCGACCGCGGCTACTCGATCGTGCAGTTGCAGGGCGGCCAGGTGGTGCGCTCGCCCGGGCAGGCACCGTCGCAGACGAAACTCCTGATCACGCTCGCCGAGGGCGCTCTGGCGGCCACCGCGGACGCGGCAACCTCCGACCCGACACCGTCGAATGAGAAATTAGAATGGACACCATGACCTCGGCACCAGACGAAATCAACGCACTGAGCTACGAACAGGCCCGGGATGAGCTCGTGCGCGTGGTGAACGCCCTCGAGCAGGGAGCCTCGTCGCTGGAGGAATCGCTCGCGCTGTGGGAACGAGGTGAGGCTCTCGCCCGCCGCTGCGAAGAGTGGCTGATCGGCGCGAAAGCCAGACTGGATGCCGCCAGGGCAGGCCAGGTCGACTCCGCCGCGACAGCCGGATGAGCCCCGCCAAGCGCGCGCCCCGAATCGTCGCAGAGCTGGGTCGCCCGGAGACGCCGGATGAAACCCGCACCCGGCTGGCCGAGAACTCCCGCAAGTACCGCTCCCACAAGACCGTGAACAATCTGGTCCTGTCCCTGCTGGCCACACTGGGCACAGTCCTGGTGCTCGTGCTGCTGGTGCCGCGCAGCGACGCCCCGCAGAACCGCGACGTCGATTTCGCCGCCGTCGCCGCGCAGGTGCAACCCGGCCTCACCGATCCCCTGCTGGTTCCGGAGTTGCCAAGTGGTTGGACGGCCAACGCCGCGCAGTGGCGCCTGGGCGGAAGCGACAAGATCCCGTCCTGGTACATCGGCCTGATCACGGCCAAGACCGAGTTCATCGGCCTCACCCAAGCGCTCGGCGCCAACCCGAGCTGGCTCGCCGACGAGCTGCAGGATGCTCCGGTCGCCGGCACCGTCATGATCGCCGGAGTCACCTGGGACGTCTACCGCAACACCGCACCGGAAGATGACCGCGGCAATTTCGAATCCGCTCTGGTGACCACGGCCGGCGACAGTACCTACCTTCTCGTCGGCACCGCCGATGACGAGGAACTTGCCGTCCTGGCCGCAGTGCTGGCCGAACAGATCAGTTCCAACAGCACCGAGGGACAGTAATGGGCGAGGCAGCAACACCGGCAGACGTCTGGACCGACCTGCAGCGCGGAAACGACCGCTTCGTGAGCGGCGAGCCGCGGCATCCGCGCCAGGATGTGGACCGCCGAGCCGAACTCGCCTTCGTACAGACCCCCGACGCGGCCCTGTTCGGCTGCAGCGACTCGCGGCTGGCCGCCGAGATCATCTTCGACAAGGGCCTCGGCGACCTCTTCGTCGTGCGTAATGCCGGTCAGGTCATCTCCGATTCGGTGCTCGGCTCGCTCGAATACGCGGTCGCCGTGCTGCGTGTGCCGCTCATCCTGGTGCTCGGCCACGACGGCTGCGGGGCCGTGCGCGCCGCCATCGATTCCCAGGCCGCCGACGCGCAACCTCTGCCCGCGCACATCAGCCGGATCATCGAGAAGATCGTGCCGGCCGTCCGCCGGGTGGCGGGGTCCAAGGATGCGACGTCGATCGATCCCGAGCTGGTCGACGCCCTCGCCGTCGGCCGCGAACACCTTCGCGACACGGTGTCCGAACTGCTCGAGCGCTCTGAGATGATCAGGGCGGCCGTGGCAGAAGGTACATTGGCTATCGTCGGGGCGAACTACCGGCTGCTCGAAGGCCGTGCCGTGCCCGACATCGTTGTCGGCGTGGTTTAGCCGAGCAGCCCGCCCGCGACGAGCCGCCCAGGCCGTCGCCGCGCGTTCCCGTACCGAAGAGATTCCCAACCGAAAGGTAATACACACCGTGGTGGACAAGACCGCTGAAGCCGAGTACCGGATCGAACACGACACGATGGGCGAGGTCCGGGTTCCGGTCGCCGCCCTCTACGGGGCGCAGACGCAGCGGGCCGTCGAGAATTTCCCGATCTCCGGCTCGGTACTGGAGCCCGCCCAGATCGCCGCCCTGGCACGTATCAAAAAGTCCGCCGCCCTGGCGAACGCGAAACTAGGGGTACTAGACGTCGACATCGCCAACGCGATCGCCGCCGCCGCCGACGAGGTCTCCACCGGTCGCTACGACTCCGAGTTCCCGATCGACGTCTACCAGACCGGCAGCGGCACCTCCTCGAACATGAACATGAACGAGGTCCTCGCGACCCTGGCGACCCGCAGCCTCGGGCGCCCGGTGCACCCGAACGACCACGTGAACGCGTCTCAGTCCTCCAACGACGTGTTCCCGACATCCGTGCACCTCGCCGTGACGAGCGCGCTCATCGACGAGCTCGTCCCCGCACTCGACCACCTGGCTGTGGCCTTAGAGGCCAAGGCCGAGCTGTGGGCCGGCGCGGTCAAGGCCGGCCGCACCCACCTGATGGATGCCACCCCGGTCACCCTCGGCCAGGAGTTCGGCGGATACGCGCGGCAGATGCGCCTCGGCATCGAGCGCGTGCGCACCGCGCTTCCCCGCGTCGCGGAGGTCCCCCTCGGCGGCACTGCGGTCGGAACCGGCATCAACACGCCCGCCGGGTTCCCGCAGCTCGTGATAGAGCTGCTCGTCGAGGAGACCGAACTGCCGGTCACCGAGGCACGCGACCACTTCGAGGCGCAGGCCAACCGGGACGGCCTGGTGGACGCATCCGGCGCCCTTCGCACCATCGCGGTGAGCCTCACCAAGATCTGCAACGACCTGCGCTGGATGGGCTCGGGCCCCAACACGGGCTTCGGCGAGCTGAACATCCCCGACCTGCAGCCGGGCTCCTCGATCATGCCGGGCAAGGTGAACCCGGTGATCCCCGAGGCCGTGCTGATGGTCTGCTCCCGCGTGATCGGCAACGACGCCACCATCGCCTGGTCGGGCGCGTCGGGCTCGTTCGAGCTCAACGTCGCGATCCCGGTGATGGGCACCGCCCTGCTCGAGTCGATCCGCCTGCTCTCGAACGCGGCCCGCGTGCTCGCCGACAAGACCGTCGACGGCCTCACGGCGAATGTCGAGCGCGCGCGCGCGCTGGCCGAGTCCTCCCCCGCCATCGTCACTCCTCTAAACCGGGTCATCGGCTACGAGGCCGCGGCCAAGGTGGCCAAGTACTCGGTGGCCGAAGGGGTGACCGTGCGCGAGTCCGTCATCGCGCTCGGTTTCGTTGAGCGCGGCGAGGTCACCCTCGAACTGCTCGACACCGCCCTCGACGTGCTGAGCATGACCCGCCCGCCTCAGGCGAAGTAGCCCCGCGCTTTCTCACTCGCGCAGCTCCTTGTCCGTTCAGCGCTCACCAATTCGACGGAGATTTTGCTTCCAGTTGCCTGTTTTCGTACCAAAAGCGGCTTCTGGGGCAAAATCTCCGTCGAATTCGTCAGGGCGCTAGCGCACCTCGTTGCCCTCGAGCATCTCGGTCACGAGGGCGGCGATCGCGCTCCGCTCCGAGCGGGTGAGCGTCATGTGGGCGAAGAGCGGATGTCCCTTGAGCGTCTCGATCACCGACGCCACCCCGTCGAAGCGGCCGACCCGCAGATTGTCCCGCTGCGCCACATCGTGGGTGAGGACCACCCGCGAGTTCTGCCCGATCCGGCTGAGCACCGTGAGTAGCACGTTGCGTTCGAGCGACTGAGCCTCATCGACGATCACGAAAGCGTCGTGCAGGGACCGGCCGCGGATGTGCGTCAGCGGCAGGACTTCGAGGATGCCGCGCTCGATGACCTCCTCCAGCACGTTCTCGGAGACGATGGCCCCGAGTGTGTCGAAGACCGCCTGGGCCCACGGGCTCATCTTCTCGGCGGCGTCGCCGGGCAGGTACCCCAGCTCCTGGCCGCCGACCGCGTAGAGCGGCCGGAAGACCATGATCTTGCGGTGCTGCTGGCGTTCCAGCACGGCCTCGAGCCCGGCGCAGAGGGCGAGCGCCGACTTCCCCGTGCCGGCCCGACCTCCCAGTGACAGGATACCGATCTCCGGGTCGAGCAGCAGGTCGATGGCGAGCCGCTGTTCCGCCGAGCGTCCCTTCAGCCCGAAGACGTCCCGGTCGCCGCGCACGAGCTTCATCGCGCCGTTGCCGGTCACCCGGCCGAGCGCCGAACCGCGGTCGGAGTGGATGACCAGGCCCGTGTTCACGGGCATATCCTGCACGAGACGGGTGTGCACGACCTCCTTGTCGTAGAGCTCGTCGATCAGGTTCGAGCCCAGGGTGATCTCGTCGATGCCGGTCCAGCCGGAGTCCACGGCAAGTTCGTGACGGTACTCCTCTGCGGTGAGGCCGAGCGAGGCCGCCTTGACCCGCAGGGGCAGGTCTTTGGAGACGACGGTTACATTCAAGCCGTCGTGGGCGAGATTCAGGGCCACGGCCAGGATGCGGGAGTCGTTGTCACCGAGTTGCAGTCCGGACGGAAGCACCGACATGTTCGAGTGGTTGAGCTCCACGCGGAGGCTGCCGCCGTCACCGACCGGGATCGGGAAGTCCAACCGTTCGTGCTTCACCCGCAGTTCGTCAAGCAACCGCAGTGACTGGCGGGCGAAGTAGCCGATCTCCGGGTCGTTGCGCTTGGCCTCGAGCTCCGCAATCACCACGACGGGGAGCACGACGGCGTGCTCCGCGAAACGGAAGATCGCTTTGGGATCGGAGAGCAGAACCGAGGTGTCAAGAACGTACGTGCATTCGGTCTGCCCCGTCGCCGACGCGCTCTGGTTAGAACCCTTGTTATCGATCTGATTAGCGGTCACAACCACTCCCACCCCGTGCCTCGTGAGGCACAGATTGTGTTGGCGAGCGGCCACAGGGTTCTCGAGCCGTACTTATGTGGCCGTCTCGATCAGGCGCCATACCTGATAAGCATGACGCTACTTACCCGCACGCTCCAGGGGAAGAGCGACACGCCCATTCGAAACAATGTTCACCGAGCCGTCGTCAGTAGGTCACGGCGGTCGCATACGAGGTGAACGCCCCGCGCAGCATGTCGACCGTGTCCGGGCTGAGCGCCGCATGGGTGCTCAGCCGCACGGTGCCGTTGCGGGTCGTCGCCGTCACCCCGTGGTTGTGCAGCGCGATGCTCAGCAGCGTGAGCTGGCTCGCCGGTGGCTCGAGCACCAGGATGCCGGCCCGCTCCCGGTCGTCTCGGGAGGAAACCACGGGCACAGCGAACTCGTCCGCCAGATCGATCAGAAGCGACACGTTCACGGCGATCGCATCTTCAATGGCACGGATACCGACCTCGGCCACCTCCTCGAGGGCGGCCGCGAACCGGGCCTGGGCGATGGCGTCGCCATTGCTCACCCGGAACGCGTTTGCGCTGCGGCTCGGCGGCAACACTTCGTCCCACGGCTCGGGGACGTCGGTGCCGGCGAAACCGGAGAACACGGGGACCAGGCGTTCCACCGCACGGTCGCTGAGAGCCAGGAACCCGGTGCCCCAGCCGGCCCTGGACCATTTCTGCCCGCCCGACGCGACGACGTCTGCCACCTCGTAGGGGACATCCACTGCGCCGAAACCCTGGATGGCGTCGACGATGAGCAAACGGTCGCCGATGACCTGACGGATGCCCTCGAGGTCCACGCGATGGCCGGTGCGGGAATCGACGAGGCAGACCGCCACTGCGGCAGTGGCCGGGGTGAGCTGCTCCCGGATCTGCCCAGGGGTGACGCGGCCGTGGTCGGTCTCCAGCCAGAGCGGGGTGACCACCCGCAGCGCCTCCGCGGCGCGCACGGCCGCGAACGGGACCGTGGGAAAGTCACCCGACGACAGCAGCACCGCCCCCGTCAGGCCGAACATGGCCTGCATCACGCCGGTGGTGGTGTTGGGCTCGGAAACGACCTGGTCGGCGCGGAATCCGGTCGCCCGGGCCACGGCGGTGCGCAGCCGCTCGTCCTGTGCTTGGAAGTGGTTTAAGCTGCCGAACCGGGCCCGCGAGAGCGCCTCAGTCTGGCCGAGGGTTTCGGCGACCACACCCGCCGACAGCGGGCCGATCCGGGCATAGTCGAGGTATCCGGGTTCCGCGATGAACCCGTCAAGGAACCGTTCGAGAGCCGTCATGAGGTGCCCCTACCCTCCGAAGCGGCGCTGGCGTCGGGCAAAATCGCGCAGGGCGCGCAGAAAGTCGACCTGGCGGAGGTCAGGCCCGAGCGCCTCCACGAAGTAAAACTCGCTGTGTGCGCTCTGCCAGAGCATGAAATCGCTGATGCGCTGCTCCCCCGACGTGCGGATGACCAGGTCCGGATCGGGCTGGCCGCCCGTGTACAGGTGCGCGCCGATCAGATCCGGGGTCAGCGTCTCCGCAAGGTCCTCGAGCACGCCGCCGCTGGCAAGGTGCGCTCCCACGATGCTGCGCATGGCGTCGGTGATCTCGGTGCGCCCGCCGTAGCCGACGGCAAGGTTGACGTGCAGCCCCTTCTTGCGGGCCGTGCGCGCTTCCGCGGCGTTCAGTGCGGCCACCAGCGGCTCGGGCAGTCCGGTCTTCGAGCCGACCTGCTGCACCCGCCAGTCGCGGTACCGGGACAACTCCTCCGCGAGCTTGGCGATGATCTTCGTCAGCTCCGCGAGTTCTTCGCTGGGCCGGTTGGTGAGGTTGTCGGACGACAACAGGTAGAGCGTGACGACGGAAATGCCGAGGTCGTCACACCACTTGAGGAACTCCCGCATCTTGGCGGCACCGGCCCGATGCCCGTGGGCGGCGGAGTCGAACCCGAGCTGTTTGGCCCAGCGCCGGTTGCCGTCGATGATCATGGCGACGTGGTTTGGAAGCACATCCGGCGTCAGCCCGCGACGAAGCCGACGCTGATAGACCCCGTAGAGAATGCCGCGCGCCCAAGGAACTTCCCGTTTCTGCACACAGTTACGCTAGCCCACTCGGGAGCGTCGCGTACCGCGCGCGGCATGCACACTGTCCTATTCTTGCAGCATGGCCTCAGCGGATGACATCCCCAACCTGCCGTTGTTCGAGGACGACCTGCCCCCGCAGGTGGACGTCAAGCCCACCTGGCGAGGATGGATCCACGCCGGCACGTTCCCGGTCACGATCGCGGCCGGGATCGTGCTGCTCCTGTCGGCCGAGGGCAGCGCGGCCCGGTGGAGTTCGCTCGTGTTCGTGCTCAGCTCGATGCTGCTGTTCGGCAATTCGGCGCTGTACCACCGGTTCGACTGGAGTCCGCGCACGAAGGTCATCCTCAAACGGATCGACCACGCCAACATCTTCCTGCTGATCGCGGGCTCTTACACGCCCATCGCCGTGCTGGCCCTACCGCCCGCCAAGTCCACGCTGCTTCTGTCGCTGGTCTGGGGCGGCGCCCTCCTCGGAATCGCGTTCCGGGTGTTCTGGATCCACGCCCCACGCTGGCTCTACGTTCCGCTGTACCTGGCACTCGGCTGGGGAGCGCTGATGTTCATCGTGGACTTCTTCCAGGCCAACGCAGCGATGATGACACTGATCATGGTCGGCGGGCTCTGCTACTCGGTCGGCGCCGTCATCTACGGCATGAAGCGGCCGAACCCGCTGCCGGGCGTATTCGGCTTCCACGAGATCTTCCATACCCTGACCGTGGTGGCTTTCCTCTGCCACTGGGCGGCGATCATGATCATCGCGACGAACCCGATCCACCCGTAGTTCGCTAGTCCTTGTCGGCGATTCCGGCCTCTGCGGCCTTCTGTGCGGCCATCTCCGCCTGCAGACGTTCCTGAATCTCGGCGCGGTAGGTGTTGCGGCGCACTCGGCGGGCCATGTCCATCGCCAGCAGCACCGCTCCCACGGCGACCAGAGCAATCGCCACAAAGCCTTCCGGGCCCGGCGTCACCGTGTTCGGGTCGAACTCCGGCGGTGGGGTGGCGGCCAAAACGATGCTCACGAGGGGAGCCAGGATCAGGCCGCTCACGAGTCGTCCCGGATTCCGGTGAAGAGGTCGGATTCAGGAATCACGGTGTCCACTTTCGATTCGACGAGCTGGAAGTCTTCATAGGGCCACGCCTCGCGGATGAGGTCGTTCGGCCAGAAGAAGAAACTGCTGGTGGGGGCAACCTGACTCGCGTGGGCTCGAAGCGCCGCGTCCCGCACCTCGAGGAAGTCACCGACGGGCACATGGGTCGTGGCCAGCTTCGGGTAGTCTTTCATCCATTCCCTGGCCGCTCCGAGCGGCTCCAGCAGGGGCGAGTCCGGCTCCGTGACGCTCAGTTCCAGGAACATGGCGTCGACGCGTTCGAGGTTGAAAATCCGATCGTAATAGAGCTTCTCGACCTGCCAGGGCTCACCGGCATCCGGGTACCGGGTCGGTTCGGCGGCGGCACGGTAGGCCTCCATCGACACGTCGTGGCAGCGGATGTGGTCGGGATGCGGGTAGCCGCCCTTCTCGTCGTAGGTCACCAGGACCTGCGGTCGAAATTCGCGGATCAGCCGGACGACCGGTTCGGCGGAGATCGCCACCGGGATGTCCGCGAACGAGTTCGGGGGCACCGAACCGTCTTCGTTCATGCCGGAGTCCTCGTAGCCGAGCCAGCGGTGCTGCACGCCGAGGGCCCGCTGGGCCTCTGCCATTTCCAGACGGCGCAGTCCCGGCAGGTCGCGCTCGGCCAGCGGATGGCCGAGCAGAGCCTCATTCAGGATGCTCCCCCGCTCGCCGCCCGTGCAGCTCAGGATCATCACTTCGGCGCCGAGACGCCGGTAGTGGGCATAGGTCGCGGCGCCCTTGCTCGACTCGTCGTCGGGATGGGCGTGCACCGCCAAGAGTCGCAGCGTCATGAAACTCCTCAGAAATGCCAGATAACCTTGGTACCAAGACTAATCGTTGATCCGTGAGTGTGGAGTCTGAGTGGCCCTGAGCAGCAACCTCGACACCCGGTACGGGCGCGCCCCGAACCGGGGCACGAGAGACCGCCGCGTTCTGTTCGTCTCAGCCGGCTCCCTCGCGGCAATCCTCCTGGGCTTCGTGGTCTGGGTGGGACTGGGGGCGTCGCAGCCTCTGATCGAGACCCGGGACATCCGTCACAGCATCATCGACGAAAACACTGTGAGCGTCACGTTCGAGGCGTCCATCCCGGTCGGCCGCACCGCCAGCTGCGCGGTTCAGGCGCTCAACGAGAGTTTCACGGTGGTTGGCTGGAAAGTCGTCGACCTGCCCGCGAGCATCGTGTATTCGCGGTCGACGACGACGGATGTGCGCACCACCGAGCAGAGCAACACCGGATTGATTTACCGCTGCTGGCTGACCTAGACTGATGACTTCGCCCTGACGTGATCGTCGGGGCGTCCGTTGTATATCTGCGGGTTCACCCGCACGGGCATCGAACGAGCACGAACAAGCATGAGGAGATTCCACCCATGACTACCGAAACCACGGTCACCTGGCTGACGCAGGAGGCCCACGACCGCCTCGCCGCGGAGCTGGACACGCTCAGCACCGTCGGGCGCGTCGAGATCGCGAAGAAGATCGAATCGGCTCGCGAAGAGGGCGACCTCAAGGAGAACTCGGGCTACCACGCGGCCAAGGATGAGCAGGGGAAGATGGAGGCCCGCATCCGCACCCTCGTTCTGCTGCTGCGCAACGCCGAGGTCGGCCATGCGCCGAAAAGCCGGGGCGTCGTCGAGCCGGGAACCGTGATCACGGCCACGATCGCCGGCGATGAGACCCGCTTCCTGATCGGCAGCCGCGAGATCGCCGGGGACAGCGACCTCGACGTCTTCAGCGAGCAGAGCCCGCTCGGCACCGCGATCATCGGCCTCGCCGTCGGAGCGACAACGTCGTACGTGACGCCCACCGGCAAGGAAATCGCCGTCGAGATCTTCCTCGTGGAGACCTGGACCGGCAACTAGCCGCACCGGGCCCCCGCTCGCGCCGCGCCCCGCCTGGCTCCCGTCGTCGAACCAATTCGACGGAGATTTTGCGGAAAATGCGAGTTCTCGGGGCTTCTGGAGCCGATCCGGGCAAAATCTCCGTCGAATTCGTTAGAGGCACGGCACCGTCACGAGCGTCAAACCCACGACGCACGATTCGTCGAAGCTCCCCCGCTAGTCGATCTGCGGGTCGTATCCGGCCGCACGCAACACATCCACGACGAGCTGGCGGTGGTCGGGCCCGCGAGTCTCGACGCTGACGTTGAGTTCGACCTCGCTGATCTGAAGCCCCACACCGTGCCGCGTGTGGAGAACCTCGATCACGTTGGCGTGCGCCTCGGCGAGCAGCTCCGAGATGCGGGCCAGCTGCCCGGGACGGTCGGGCAGCATGATGCGCAACGTGAGATAGCGGCCGGATGCCGAGAGACCATGGCTGATCACGCGCTGCATCAGCAGCGGGTCGATGTTTCCCCCGCTGAGGATTGCGACCGTCGGGCCGGTCGCGGTGACCTTGCCCGCGAGGATCGCCGCCACGGCGACCGCGCCGGCCGGCTCGACCACGAGCTTGGCGCGCTCGAGCAGCACCAGGAGGGCACGAGCCGTGTCGTCCTCGGTGACGGTGACGACCTCATCGACGGCATCACGCACGATCTCAAAATTGAGCAGGCCCGGTTTGGCCACCGCGATGCCGTCGGCGATGGTCGGCATGATCTGGATCTCCAGCACCCGGCCGGCCTCGAGGGACGGAGGGTAAGCGGCCGCGTTGGCGGCCTGCACCCCGATCACCCGGATCTGGCGGCCGTCCCGGCGCGCGCGCTGCTTGAGCACGCTGGCGACACCGGAGATGAGGCCGCCACCGCCGATCGGAACGATCACGGTGGCGAGGTCGGGAACCTGGTCGAGGATCTCCAGACCCACGGTGCCCTGGCCGGTGACGACATCCGCGTGGTCGAACGGCGGGATCAGGATGGCGCCGGTCTCGGCGGCCCACTCCGCGGCCGCGAGCAGCGGCTCGGCCACCGTATTTCCGCGCAGGATGACGTGCGCGCCGTAGTCGCGGGTTGCCTGCAGCTTGGGCAGGGCGACGCCGACGGGCATGAAGATCGTGGCCTGGATGCCGAGCTCCCGCGCCGCGAAGGCGACGCCCTGGGCGTGGTTGCCGGCCGAGGCGGCCACGACACCGCGGGTCTTCTCTTCGTCGGTGAGCTTGGACATCCGGTTGTACGCGCCGCGGATCTTGTAGGACCCGGTGCGCTGCAGGTTCTCGCACTTGAGGAGGACCGGCGCGCCGAGGAGCTCCGAGAGGTAGCGGGACGTTTCCATCGGGGTGACGGCGGCGACCCGACCAACGACATCCCGGGCGGACTCGAAATCGGCCAGGGTCGGTCCGACGAGCGAGACATTAGTCATGGGAGGCACTTTTCTCGAGGCGGTATGCCGGTCGGCGGAAACCGGGGCGTTGCGGGACGGTCTGCCACAACGAGGAGGCGAAGACGGGTGCCGAGGCGGTCTGCTCGGATCGCCACGCCCCGCTGTTGATGTAGCTGATCATGACGTTGAGCACGGCAGCGATCGGCACGGCGAAGAGGGCGCCGGCGATGCCCGCGAGCAGGGCGCCGGCCGCCACCACGAGAACGACACCCAGTGGATGCACCTTGACCGCCGTACCCATGATCAGGGGCTGTAGCACGTGACCCTCGATCTGCTGCACCAGCAGCACAACGCCGAGCATCAGCAAAGCCACCACCCAGTCGTTGAAGATCAGGGCGATCACGACCGCCACCGCGCCCGTGGCCACGGCGCCGACGATGGGGATGAACGAGCCGAGGAAAACGAGCACGCCGATCGGGATGGCGAGCGGAACCCCCAGCAGTGCGGCCCCGACCCCGATGCCGATCGCGTCGATGGACGCCACCAGGATCTGCACCCTGGCAAAGTTCCCCAGCGTGGTCCAGCCGGCCACCCCCGCGCCGTCGATGGCCGCGCGCGCGCCCTGGGGGAACAGGCGCACGATCCAGGACCAGATGCCCTTGCCATCGATCAGGATGAACAGCAGGCTGAACAGCGCCAGAAGGAAACCCGTCACCAGGTGGCCGAGCGAGGACCCCACGGAGAGCGCCCCGGAGACGAAAACCTGGCTGTCCGCCTGAATGGCGTCCCAGGCCTGGCCGAGGAACGCGTTGAGCTCCGGTTCGGTCAGCTGCAGCGGCGACGCCAGGAGAACGGCCTTGAGGCTCTCGTAGGAGGCGGCGAGCCTGTCGTTCAGGCCAACCGTGCCGATGGCGATCTGCTTCACGGCCAGCGTGATCAGTCCGCCGAGGATCGCGAAGGTATTGATCAGAGCGACCACGACCGCGAGAGCCTTGGGAAATCGGTGTCGCACCAGGAATCCGACGAAGGGCACGAGCAGTGCCGACACCAGCACGGCCACAAGCAGCGGGATGACGATCAACCGGAGCTGGATGACGATGAAGATGAAGACAGCAAGTGCGCCGGCGAGCGCGAGCAGGCGCCAGGACCAGGCGGCGGCGAGTCGGATGCCGGCCGGCAGGTTCTCGTCGATTCCGTAGCCGTGCGAGGGCGGGAGCTCGACCAGGATCGGGGGTACGGTGCGGCGGCGTCCGAACACGCCGAAGAAGCCGCTGCGGGCGGGTTTTCCGTCGGTTTCCATCACGGCATCAGTCTAGGCAATCACACGTGCCGTCTCCGGTATGGGCCAAAGGTGCTCTCTGCCTCAGGCCCCGGACCGGTCACTACGCCGGAGAGGGGAGCGGGTCGACCGAGACGGGCGCGCCCGTGAACCGCACCAGGACCCGGTCCCCGGCCGACGGATGCAGCCGCGCGCCGTGCTGCACGACGAGCGACGCGCCGTCGTCCAGGCGCACTCTCGTGCGCCGGAGCGAGCCGTGGAAACTCGACGAGAGCACGACCCCCGGTGCCCCCGCAGCGCCGAATTCGAGGTCTTCCGGCCGCACGGAGACGGACACAGCGCCATCCGCCTGCGAGGGGTCGAGTAGCGGCAGAGAGGCACCGTGAACCCGCGCGAACCCGTGGCGCACCACGCCGACCAGTCGATTGCTGAGCCCCACGAAGTCCGCGATGAACGACGAGGCCGGCCGGGTATAGAGCTCTTCCGGTGCTCCGACCTGCTCGATGGAACCCGCCCGCATCACGGCGACGCGGTCGGCCACGGCGAGCGCCTCGTCCTGGTCGTGCGTGACAAACAGGGTCGTGATGCCCAGTTCGGTCTGGATGCGCCGGATCTCCTCGCGCAGCACCACCCGAACCTGGGCGTCAAGGGCCGACAACGGCTCGTCGAGCAGGAGAACCCGGGGCTCGGTGACGAGGGCGCGCGCCAGCGCCACCCGTTGCTGCTGACCGCCGGAGAGCTGGTGCGCGAAGCGGTCGTAGTGGGCGTCGAGCCCGACCAGGGCGAGGGCCGCGGCCGCTCGGGCGCGCCGTTCCTCGCCGCGGACCTTCCGCATGCGCAGGCCGAACTCGACGTTCTCGCCCGCGCTGAGGTGCGGGAACAGCGAGTAGGACTGGAACACCATGCCCAGGTCGCGCCGGCTCGTCGGCAGTGTCGACACGTCGGCTCCGTCGATCAGGATGCTTCCGGCATCCGTGGATTCGAGCCCGGCCAATACCCGCAGCGCGGTGGTCTTGCCACTGCCGCTCGGGCCGAGCAGGGCGACGAACTCGCCCGCGTGCAGGGTGAGATCGAAGCCGGCCAGGGCACGGTGGCCGGTGAAGTCCTTCACCACGCCCGCGAAGCGCACCGAGGCTCCCGACGGAGCGGTCGCCGCCGAACGGTCCCGGTTCTGATTCTGGGTCCGAAGCTGGTGCTGGTTCATAGCTGACCTCCGGTGGTGGGCCGTCGCCGGCTGCCGGCGCGAACCGTGCCGAGACGCCCGATGACAAGCAAGAGCAAGAATGCGAAGGTGAGTGCGAGCAGAGACAGGATGACGGCCGTATAGGGGTCGGCCTTGCTCACGACAACGAGCGCGGTCTGCAGGGTGATGCGGTTGAGCAGGGAGGCGATCGTGAATTCGCCGAGCACGACTGCGACCGAGATGACCGCGCCGGCGAGGATGCCGCGGCGCAGGTTCGGGATCAGTACCCGCACGAGCACGCTCAGCCAGCCCGCGCCGAGCGTGCGGGCCGCCTCACTGAGCGTGCACACGTCGACGCCGTCGAGGTTCGTCTGGATGGCCCGGTAGGCGAACGGGAGCACCGTGATGCCGTAGGCGAACGCGAGGGTCCACACGCCGCTGCCAAGCAGGCGGGCGAGCACCGAGTACACCGGGGCCAGGCCGACCACGAGGACGATGGCCGGGATGCTGATGGGCAGGATGCAGACGAACTCCATCACGCGGCGCAGGCGGGGAAACCGCAGGTGCACCAGCAGCAGGGTCGGCACCAGCAGCAGGAGAACGATCGAGACGGTGCCCACGGCCAGGCCGACCGAGTTCCCGAGCGCGACGAGAACCGAAC
Organism: Cryobacterium sp. M25; assembly: GCF_002929635.1. Taxonomy (NCBI): domain Bacteria; kingdom Bacillati; phylum Actinomycetota; class Actinomycetes; order Micrococcales; family Microbacteriaceae; genus Cryobacterium; species Cryobacterium sp. M25. The sequence continues at coordinate 286,293 of NZ_PJJU01000058.1, forward strand.
GGTACGGGCCGGCGAAGCCACCCTGGAACAGGGCCGTCCAGCGGGAGAGGTCGTGGCCGCCGGCGAGGCCGCGGCGCAGGGTGAACTCCACCATGGCGACGATGGGGATGGCGAAGAGGAGGCCGATGCTGCCGAGGATGAGGCCGCGCGCCAGCCGGGTGGGGGTGTGCGCCACCGCCTTCATCGCTGCCACCGGGCCGCCCGTGTCTGCAACGCCGAGTAGCCGGACATGACGACGAACATCACCAGGATCATGCCGAGCGCCAACGCCCCGGCGAGATTCTCCCGGCCAAGCAGGGTTTCACTGGTCAGGGCCGAGCGGATCTGCAGCGGAACGATCTGCGATCCCTGGCTGGTGAGCGCGGCGGCGGTCGCATAGGAGGAGAACGCGTTGGCGAAGAGCAGCAGCAGGCTGCCGAGAAACGAGGGCGCCAGCACCGGGAACGCGATCCGGAACCAGTAGGTGGCCCGGTTGCCGCCGAGGGTTGCGTTGGCCTCGGCCCAGTGCGGGTTGAGCGCCTGCAGCGCGGGCAGGAAGGTGATGATCATCAGGGGAACTTGAAAGTAGATGTAGGGCAGCACGAGGCCGGGGAGTTCGTAGAGCCATACCCCGTCGGCGAAGATGTCGACGCCGAAGGTGTCGCGCAGGATCACGGTGACCAGACCCTGGATTCCGATGGTCGCCACGAACGCGAAGGCCAGCATGACGCCGCCGAACTGGGCGAGCACGCCGCTGAGGGAGTCCACGACGGCGCGGAGGGGGCCGTTCGCGCGCGCGCCGAGCAAGCCGTAGCAGGCAAGGGCACCGACGATCGCACCCACAACGGCGGTGAGTGCCGACAGTCCGAATGACGCGGCGAAGGCGTCTCTCACGACCGGGTTGCCCAGCGCGGCCACAGTGTCGAGCGTGAACACCCCGGACTCGTCGACGAAGCCGCTTCCGACTGCGATCAGGGTAGGCACGAGCAGGAAGAGCACCACATATGCCGCGAACGGCAACAGCCCGAAGGCTGCCGCCGTGCCGCGCCGACTACCGGACAGCTGCGGCCCACTTCGCGCCGAGGAGCGCGGCTCCCGCGGCGCTCTCCGCCTCGGAGGGGACGACCGTCTCGGCCGGGGCCGCCGGGAGTGCGGCGAAGAGCGCGGCGTCGATGGTGCCGGCCGCCGCCATCGCCTCGGCGCGCACGGGGCGGGCGCCGCCGGCGAGCCAGAGGTTCTGGCCCTCGTCGCTGTAGAGGAATTCCTGCCAGAGCCTGGCTGCGGCCGGGTTCGGGGCATCCTTGTTCACGGCCTGGTTGTAATAGCCGGCGTAACCGGTTCCCGGAAAGACGACGACCTCCCAGTTGCGCTCGCCGGCCAGACTCGTGCCGTAGCCCACGTTGAGGTAGTCCCAGTCGAAGACCACCGGGGTCTCACCCGACGCGATGGTCGCCGAAGTCGGGTCGATCTTGACGAAGTTGCCGGCCTGGTTGAGCTCGTCGAAGAAGTCGATGCCGGCCTGGAAGTCGCTCACATCGCTCCCGCTCTGCACGGTGGCCAGCCCGACGGCGGCGAACGCAGCCCCGGCCTGTGTCGGGTCGCCGTTGATCGCGACCTTGCCCGTGTACTCGGCGCCGAGCAGGTCACGCAGCTCGGTCGGCGCGGGAACGGCGTCAGGGTCGTAGCCGACCGCCAGGTAGCCGCCGTAGTCGCCCGTGTACAGCCCGGAGGCCTCCTTGAGCGCATCCGGGATTTCGGCCCATGCCGCCACCTGGTAGGGCGCGAAGCGATCGGTGCTGGACAGCGCCACCGCGAGGCCCAGGTCGAATACGTCGGGGGCGGTGTCCTGCCCGGCGAGGTTGTCCGCGGCCAGGATCTCCTCGGCGCTGGACGCGTCCGGCGAGGCCTCGGTGATGGTGATCTCCGGGTACTTCTCGGCAAATGCGTCAAGCACGGCGCCGTAATTGGCCCAGTCCCGCGGCAGGGCGATCACGTTCAGGGCGCCTTCGGCCCGGGCCGCGTCCTCAAGGGCGGCCAGGTCGCCGAAGGCGGAGAGGCTGGTCGCGGAGGCGGCATCGACCCCCGTGGTGCCGGAACCGGCATCCGCGGCACCGGAGCAGGCGGACAGGCTCAGGGCGAGGGCGGTGGCCGTGGCCAGGGCGGCCAGGATGCGGGTGGTGAACAAGTTTCCTCCGTCGAACCGGTGTCGGCCGCCGCGCGAAAACGCGGACGTGTGGAGCCGGGTAGCCGGTAAAAGCGAGGTTAGGAGCAGCCGTCGACCGTGAGGGGGCGCGCCGCTGAACATCGGGTGAATGCCGTCTGAAGCGTGCCACTAGGGTCGGAGAGTGGTGCAGACGATCTCCCCAGCCCTTGCCCGCCGGATCGCGCTCGGCGCGCAGGGCTTCGGCCGCCCGCCGACAGTGACGCCGGGCATCCGTCAACTGGATGCCCTGGTGAACCGGCTCGGGCTGCTGCAGATCGACTCCGTGAACGTGTTCGAGCGCAGCCACTATATGCCGGCGTACAGCCGACTCGGCGCCTACGACAAGGCGCAGCTGGACCGGCTGACCTCGGGCCGCGAATCCCGGTTCACCGAGTACTGGGCGCATGAGGCGTCGTTCCTGCCGCGCGACGCCCGGCCGCTCTTCGGCTGGCGGATGCGCGAATTCCGGACCCGGTCGGCAACCGAGGCGTGGGCTCAGGGCAACCGGCCGATGCTCGACTGGCTGCTCGCCGAGCTTGCCGCCAACGGTCCCCTGCGCGCGAGCGCCATCGAGCACGACGCGAACCGCCGCCGCGGCCCGTGGTGGGGCTGGTCGGACGTGAAGACCGGGTTGGAGACCCTGTTCCGCTGGGGCGACGTGGCGATCTCGGGCCGGGAACGGTTCGAGCGGGTCTACGGGCTGCCGGAGCAGGTGTTCCCGCGGGAGTTGCGGGAGCGAACGGTCGGCCGGGACGACGCGCACCGCGAGCTGGTGAGTCGCTCGGCGCGGGCGCACGGAATCGGCACGGGGAAGGACTTCGCCGACTACTTCCGGTTGCGCGGCCCGGCGACCCTGGCGGCCATCCACGACCTCGAGGATGCCGGCGAGCTCATCCCGGTCGAGGTGCCGGGCTGGGGTGCGGGCGGCGCACCGGGGGGAGCCTGGTTGCACCGCGACGCGCGGCTCCCGCGCCGGGTGGATGCCGCGACCCTGCTGTCGCCGTTCGACCCGGTCGTCTGGGAACGGGCGCGCGCGTTGCGCCTGTTCGGGTTCCACTACCGGATCGAGATCTACACGCCCGAACCGAAGCGGGTGTTCGGGTACTACTGCCTGCCCGTGCTGCTCGGCGACACGATCGTGGGCCGGGTCGACCTGAAGAACGACCGGCAGGCGCAGGTGCTGCGGGTGCGCGCGGCCTGGGCGGAGCCGGGCGCGCCGTCGGACACGGCCGGGCGTCTCGCATCTGTTCTCAAGGAGGCCGCCGCCTGGCAGGGCCTGCCGCAGATCGAGGTGGAACGGCGCGGCAATCTCGCCGAGGCGTTGGCCGCCGAGCTGCGTTAGCGGCCGTCGAAGCAGGTCAGAACTTGCGGCCCATCGTGTGCAGGCGCTCGACGCGCTCGGCGATCGGCGGGTGCGTGGCGAAGAGCTTGTCCATCACGCCGGGCTTGAGCGGGTCGGCGATCCAGAGGTGGGCCATCGAGGTATTCTGCTTCTTCATCGGGCGCCCGAAGGCCTCGAGCTTGCCGAGTGCGCTCGCCAGGGCGTCCGGATGCCGCGTGGTCAGGGCGGCCGTCGCATCCGCCAGGTATTCGCGCTGCCTCGACACCGCAAGCTGCACGATCGTGGCGATCAGGGGCGCCACGAGCATGGCGACGAGACCGACCACCATGATGACGGGGCTGCCATTATTTTTGCTGTTCCGGCCGAAGAACGCCATTCGAAGGAAGATGTCCGAGATGAACCCGACGGCGACGACGAGGCCGAACACGACCATCGACAGGCGGATGTCGTAGTTGCGCACGTGGCCGAGCTCGTGCGCCATGACGCCCTCGAGCTCGGAGTCGGTCATGATCTCCAGCAGGCCGGTGGTGGCCGCGACGATCGCGTGTTCCGGGTCGCGCCCGGTGGCGAAGGCGTTCGGCGCCGGGTCGTTGATGACATAGATCGCGGGCATCGGCGTGCCGGTGGTGATCGAGAGGTTCTCGACGATGTTCCAGAGCCTCGGATTCTCCGATTGACTGGTGATGCGGATGCCGCCGCTCATCGCGATCGCCTGGCGACCGGCCACGAAGTACTGCACCACGGCGTACCCCGTGGCGAAGACGACCGTGAAGATCAGGATGCTGTAGTCACCGGGCGTGCTATAGACCGCGTTGGCGAGCCAGCCGAGACCCGCGATGATGGCGATGAACAGGATGATGATGAAGACGGTGTTGCGCTTGTTGCGCGCAATTGCGCTGTACATGGCAGCCGTCCGCTAGAACTGAACGCGAGGCGGCTCCGCGATGGCGGCGGAGTCGGACACCTCGAAAAAGTCTCGCTGGGTGAACCCGAGGTTGCGGGCGATGAGGTTGTTGGGGAAGACCTGGATCTTCGTGTTCAGTTCCCGAACGCCGCCGTTATAGAACCGGCGTGAGGCCTGGATTTTGTCCTCCGTGTCGACGAGCTCGCCCTGCAACTGCAGGTAGTTCTGGCTGGCCTGCAGCTGCGGGTACGCCTCCGCTACAGCGAAGATGCTGCGCAGCGCAGTCTGCATGTGGTTCTCGGCGGCGGCGGCCTCGGCCGGACCCTGCGCGTTGAGCGACTCGGCCCGTGCCTTCGTGACGTTCTCGAAAACGGCCCGCTCGTGTGCCGCGTAGCCCTTGACCGTCTCGATCAGGTTCGGGATCAGGTCGGCCCGGCGCTTCATCTGAACGGTGATATCACTCCATGCCTCGTCCACGCGCACTTTGAGGGTGACGAGGGAGTTGTACGTGGCCCAGAGGTAAATCCCAATGATGACGACGAGTGCAACAACGATGAGGACCGGGATGAGCCATTCCATGGCAGCTTCTCCTTGAGGTGAGGCGGGGCGGGCAAGCAGGCCGCGGCGGCGCTTTTTACGACGCACGAGCTATCATAACCGCGCGCCCTGAGGCTCACATGCGCTTCCCGACACACTCCAAGTAACGGGGCGACGACCGGCCCCGCGCGACCGTCAGCGGGCGGAGAGCACCGTCTGCAGCCAGCGGTAGGACGACTTGGGGGTGCGGGTGCGGGTGCCGCTCTGGAAGTCGACGTGCACGAGGCCGAACCGTTGGGTGTAGCCGGCCGTCCATTCGAAGCTGTCCAGCAGGGACCAGACCAGGTAGCCCCGCAGGGTGACCCCGTCGGCGATCCCGCCGGGGGCCACCGCGGCCAGCGCCGCCGTGATGTGCTCGGCCAGGTAGTCGATCCGGGCCGGATCGTGCACGGCACCCCACTTGTCGGCGACATCGGGGAAGCTCGCTCCCCCGGCCGTGATGCAGACGGGCGGCAGGTTCTCCGCGTAGCGGTCGCGCAGTTCGCCGAGGGCCACACCGAGGTATTCGGGCGCGATGGACGTGCCGGCGTTGGTCACCGGGAACTCGCGAAACGGGACGACGTGGAAGGGAAAGGCCACGACCTTCTCCGGCGGCCCGCTGGGCGGAGGCCCGTTCGGGGTCTTCGGGGCAGCGGCGCCGGCCCTGATCCGGCTCGGCTGGGAGTAGCCCAGCCCATAGAAGTCGAGCGGCTGGTGGATGGTGCGCAGGTCGTCCGGGTCGGTTTCCAGCAGCATCCGCATCGGTACCTGGTAGGGCTCCGGCGGTTCCGGGTAGCGGCCGAGCAGCACCGCGTCGGCGTAGACGCGATTGTGCAGCACGTCGAAGAGCGCGGCGGCGACCTCGTCGGCTTCGCGGCCGCTGGCGGCTTGCACGGGCGAGTGCACGTTGGAAATCCCGATCCGGCCGCACACATCGGCGGCGCGCAGCCCCTGCACAGCGAGTCCGTGAGCAAGCAGCTGGTGGTGCGCCGCCGGCAGGGCACCGAAGAGCCGGGCCTCCCCCGGGGCATCCGTGCCGAGGGCGTAGCCGTTGAGGGTCACCGTCGCGGGGTCGTTCAGGGTCAGCCAGGAGTCGATCCGGTCCCCGAACACCTCGCCGACCTGGTGGGCGTAGTCGCCGAACCGCATCGCGGTGTCTCGGTTCAGCCAGCCGCCGCGCAAGCGCAACGGGGTGTCCCAGTGGAACAGGGTCGCCATCGGGCTGATCCCCGCGACCAGGAGCCCGTCGAGCAGCCGGTCGTAGAAGGCCAGGCCGGCCCGGCTGAGCGAGCCGCGGCCATCCGGCTGCAGCCGGGACCAGGCCAGGGAGAACCGATAGACGTCGACGCCCAGTTCGCGGAGCAGCGTGACGTCCTCGTCGAGCCGATTGAAGTGATCGGTCGAAACGGATGCGTTGGAGCCGTCACGGATGCGCCCGGCGGTGGCCGTGAACGTGTCCCAATTCGATTCGCCGCGACCGCCCTCCCGGGCGCCACCCTCGATCTGGAACGCGGACGTTGCCACGCCCAGGGTGAAGCCGTCGGGCAGCCGGTCTCCCAGCTCCCCCGCACGGTGTTCCCAGGCACGGGCGGCGGGGGTGTTGCTGTTGCTCATCGACCCAGGACTCTTTCCAGATAGCTGTTGCTGAAGCGGCGCTCCGGGTCAAGCCTGTCACGCACCGAGAGGAAGTCGTCGAAGTGCGGATAGTCGGTGCGGAGGGACGCCGCGTCCCGGTTGTGCGTCTTGCCCCAGTGCGGACGCCCGCCGTGCGCGCGCATGATGGCCTCGACCGCCTGGAAATACGCAGCCGGGTCCTCCCGGTAGTACCGGTGCACGGCGATGTAGCCGGTCTCCCGGCCCGCTGCGGTGGACAGCCAGACGTCGTCGGCGGCGGCCGAGCGCACCTCGATCGGGAACGAGATGCGCCAACCTCGCGCCTCGATCAGCGCCCGCACTTCCCGCAGCGCGGCCGGTACCAGGGCGCGCGGCAGGGCATATTCCATTTCTTGAAAACGCACCGTGCGGTTCGTCAGGAACACGCGGTGGGAGACATCCGTGAATTCGCGTCTGCCGGTCAGGCGGGCGGCGAGTCGGTTGAATCCGGGGACTGTCGCCGGCGCCACGGCGCCCAGGGCGCAAATGCCGCGGTAGACCCCGTTCGCGAGCAGTTCGTCGTCGACGAAGCGGGCGACCTTGCCGAGCGGCGACCGGCCGGACTCCAGGGGCAGCCGGGTGTTGGTCTTGGTCAGGGCGGTCTCGGTGTGCGGGAACCAGAAGAACTCGTAGTGATCGCTGTGGTCGGACCGGTCGAGGTAGTGCTCCAGGACCTCCTCGAGCGGCTCGGCCGCCTCCACCGCGTGCAGCAGGAACGCGGGCACGCACTGCAGGGTCACGTCCACCACGATTCCGAGCGCACCGAGACCGAGCCGGGTCGCGGGCAGCAGCTCCGGGTTCTCCGTGGCGCTCACGCGCAGCAGGGTGCCGTCACCGACCACCAGGGTCAGCGCCACGATCTGGGTGGCCAGGCCGCCGTACCGGCCGCCCGTGCCGTGGGTCCCGGTGGACGTGGCGCCGGAGATCGTCTGCCGGTCCACGTCGCCCAGGTTCGGCAGGGCCAGACCGTAGGGCCGCAGCAGCCGGGGCAGTTCGAACAGTCGGGTGCCCGCGGCCAGAGTGACCTGCCCGGCCACGGTGTCCACACCGATCAGCCCGGCGAGGTCAAACAGGTCAAGCTGCACCCCGGGCGCGAGCGCGATGCCCGAGAAGCTGTGCCCGGAGCCCACGGCCTTGACCCGAAGGCCCACCGCCCCGGCCGCCACCACGGCGCGCTGCACGGCGGCGACGCTCGACGGCCGCTCCACGCGCACCGGGGTCACCGCCTGGTTCCGGGCCCAGTTGCGCCACACCGCTCCGCTCGCACTCACAGAAAGGCCTTCCCCTCACCCCGGTAGGTCGGCAGGATGTCGACCACCTTTCCATTCTCGACCAGCGCGAACTCGTTCACGTGCTCGCTCAGCTCCCCCGACTTGGTGTGCCGCGCCCAGACGCGGTCACCGACGCGGAGCCGGGCCGCACCGACACCGGTGAGCGGCGTCTGCACCTCACCGGCCATCTTCCGCGGCACCAGGCTGAGGCCCTCCGGCCAGACCACGCGGGGCAGCCGGTCGGCCCCGGGCACGCCGGACGCGATCCAGCCGCCGTCGTGCAGCACGGCCGTGTCGGGGCTGGGCTTCCGCACCACCGTGAGGGCGACCGCGGCCGCAGGCGCGGGCCGAAAGCTCGCGAAATTGTCGAAGAGGTGGCCGCCGAAGAAGCCGCTGCCGACGGCAATGTCGGTGACGGATGCGTCGGCGCGCGTGCTCTCGACCGAGCCGGTTCCGCCCCCGTTCACGAACTCGAGGGGCGCGACGTCGCGCACCGCGGCGACGGCCGCGCTGCGCCGCTCCCTGAGCTCGCCAACGGACCGGCGCCGCACCCAGCGGGTGACCAGGCCCCGGAGCGGTTTCCCGGCCGGCCTGTCGCCGATCCCAGCCACCTGCGCCTCATAGGACATCACGCCGACGAGGACGAAGCCGGGGCGGGCGACGATGTCCGCGGCGAGCCGGCGGGCCTCGCCGGGTGTGTGCACGGGTGAACGCCAGACGCCCAGGTGGCCGAACACGGGGGCCTCCCAGGCCGCGTCGAGTTCGAGGCAGACCCGGAGGGAGGTGCCGGCCGCGCGGTCCAGCAGGTCGTGCGCGTTGTGGCGCAGGGCACCCAGGTGGAGGGCGGCGACGGGGGCGTCCAGGTGCGCCGTCGCGGCCGTGAGCTCGGGCCAGAACAGCCCCGGGGTCTGCCACGGCCGGCCCGTAGGGCGGTGGGAGAGGTCGAGCATCGGCGCACCGCCTTCAGTAGCCGGGATCGAGGATACCCGGCGCGGTGACCCAGCCACAGCCGCCCCGTGCTCTTTCGCGGGGAAGCAGCAGCGTGAATGTTCCAGCGCCAGTATGCCCTATGGCCCCCGCCGATCACGAATGGCTGCCGTCGCCGTCAAATTGCGTGTCGCACGTTGACTTTCCCGGCGCTGGCCCGTGAAATGGTCACAGGGGGAATCATGTACGGGACACGTATGGCCGGTTCGGGCGGAACGCCCGGGCGCCGTCGTCGACGGTGGACGCCCGGTACCCTGCCTCTGTTCGTCGCCCTGGTCGGCCTGCTTCTCCTCGGCGTGCCGGGCGCGGCGTTCGCCGAACCGACTGCCGCAGCCACGCCGGCTCCCACACCGGCTCCCACAAGCGAGCGGGACGCCAAGGCGGCGCCGACGAACGCGCCGGCCATCGTCAGCCCACCGCCGGGCAGTTTCGTGGGCAGCGGAACCACCACCGTCTCCGGCACGGGCGAAGCCGGCCGGGAGATCCGGTTGCTCTCCCCCGTCGACGGTCAGGACCCGCTCTGCTTCGCCGTGGTCGACGGCGCCGGCCAGTGGAGTTGCGCCGCGGTTTCCCTGCCGAGCGGGCCATCCGTGCCGCTTCGCGTCGTCGTCACCGGAGCCGCCGACCTGACCGACGAGCACACGATCGCCGTGTTGTCCGCCCCCCGGGTGACGGGCGGTCCCACCGGTGGGAGCCTGACCAACGGCACGGTGCGCGGCACCGGCTATCCGGGGGCCTCCGTCGTCGTCACGGTGAGCGGCGGCCCGCGCTGCACGGCCACCGCCGACTCCTCCGGCAACTGGTCGTGCACGTTCGCCGACGGCCTCGCCGGCGGGCAGGCCGAGGTCTCGGCCAGCCAGCAGACGAGCTACAGCAATCCCTCATGGTCCAATTCGAGCGCACCGGTCGACCTCGTCTTCGACCTCGACCGTCCGGCGCCGCCCACGCTGACCACGCCGGCGAGCGGCGCCCAGCTGCCGCTCACCGACGCCGGGTACACGGGCACCGGAGAAGAGGGTGCGACCGTGACCGTCTTCGCCGGGTCATATTCGGTCTGCAGCGCCGTCGTCGCATCCGGGTCGTGGAGTTGCTCGGCGGGCGGAGTCGCTGCCGGTACCTTCCGGGTGATCGCGGTGCAACTCGACCTGGCCGGCAACCTCGGCCCGGGCAGCCCCGGGGTGGACGTGCTCTACGGCGTCCCCACCCCTTCCCCCTCCGGCTCGACCGGCCCCGAGGCGACCGCCCCGTCCGCCGACGCCCCCGCCGCCCCACCGCCGGCCGAGGAGTCGGCACCGGCGGAAGCCCCGCCCGGTTCTGCAGCCCCGGCTTCGCCGGCACCGCAGGCGGACCGTCCGGCCGTGGCCCTGGCCACACCGCTGCCGGGCGGCTGGAACGACCCCACCCGGTTCGCCACGGCAGTGCTGCCGCCGTGGTCGACCCCCGACCTCTCCTGGTTCCAGGCGGCGTTGCTGGCGCTCGGCGCCCTCCTGCTGCTATGCATCCCCGCGCGCCTCCTCGCCGGGACCGTGTTCCGGGCCACGGACGGCCGCCCGCTCTGGCAGAGCATGCCGGTCGCGGGCCGCAACCGGTCCCGCGAGGAATTCGAGACCGTTCCCGAACTACGTCTGAACCGGTGGCTGGTGGCCGGCGCCGCCGTGCTGGCCGCGGCCACCCTCGTCATGCTGTCCGGGCCGGTCACCAGCCAGCCTGCCTACCTGCGGCTGCTCCTCGCCGTGGCGCTGGCCCTCCTCATCGTCAACGCGGTCGGAGCGCTCGTTCCGCTCTGGTGGAGCTCCCGCGTGTGGCGGACGAAGGCATCCGTGACTTTCCTGCCCCGCTACCTGCTGCTGGTCGCCCTGACCGCGTTGGCCTCCCGGGCTTTCGACGTTCATCCGGCGCTGGTCTTCGGACTGCTCGGCAGCGTCACCGTGGCCCCCGAGGTGTTGACGCCGAGGCGCGGCCCCCTCGCCGCCGTTCGGGCCGGCAGCCTGATCGGGCTGGCCGTGGTCGGCTGGCTGACGCTGGGCCTGCTGCCGGCCGCGGACGGCTTCCTCAGCGCGCTGGCGGCCGAGATCATCAACAGTGTGGTGCTGGCCGCGATCGGTTCGGCAGCGCTGGTGCTGATCCCGATCGGACGCACCAGCGGACGGAGCATCCTCGCCTGGTCACCGCCGATCTGGGCGTGCCTGACCGTGCTCGCCTTCACGATCATGTTCGGAGTGCTGTCCCCGGCGGTGGAACTCTGGCACGAAGGTGGCAGCCTCAGCCTGTGGTGGGTGGCAGGCACCCTGTTCGCCGCCCTCAGCATCGGGGCCTGGGCCTGGCAGCGGTTCGTCACGCCCGCCCGAGTCTGAGCCTCGGCCACCCCCGATGATTCCGCCGAGAGGGCGCGGGGTCAGGCCCGCCGAGAGGTCACACGGCCGGTCAGGCCCGACGGATCAGGCCGGCCTGCCGGGCGTGAGGACACCCCGAGCTGCGGGTAGATGTGTGGCGGCCTGCTGCTCATGGTGGCGATACTGTTCGGCATCTCGGCGCTGGTCGTCGGCGCATTCTTCACGGTCTGGAGCATCCAGCGGCACGTCCAGCCTGCTCGCCGTGGCGTCCACCCTGATCACGCCCAACAGCGGGTCCGTGCACATGGGCGAAGTCGATGCGACCCTGCTGTCCCTGGCCGAAAAGGCGCAGCTGCGCTGGGACCGGCTCGGCATCGTCTTCCAGCAGGCGAACCTGCTGCCGGCGCCGACGGCCCGGGAACAGCTCGTCGTGATGGGCGAACTCGGCGGAGGCCGGCACGGGCCGCGTGCTCGCCGCGCAGCAGGCATCCGTGCCGACCTGCTGCCGGATGCCGTGGGTCTTCTGGGCCAGGCCGGCAAACGGCCCGCGCGGCTCACCGTCGAGCACGACACCGCCAGGGTGCTGGTCACCCACGACCAGCGGCTGCTGCCGCTGATGGACTCCCTGCACACCATGGTCGACGGCACCCGAACGACGAGCCGCCACAGCGTCAGCGCGTAACGGCGCGTCCGCGGCGCACGCTATCGTCTAGAGCGTGCGCCTCGGAGTCCTTGATGTCGGTTCGAACACCGTCCACCTGCTGGTCGTCGACGCGCACGCAGGCGCCCAGCCGGTGCCGATGGCCTCCGACAAGGCCGTGCTGCGCCTGATGCGCTACCTCACCCCTGAGGGCGCCATCACCGACGAGGGGTGCACCGCCGTGCTCGAGTCGGTGCGGAACGCGGCCGAGGTGGCCCGCCGCCACCACGTCGACGACCTCCTGCCGTTCGCTACCTCCGCACTCCGTGAGGCCGTGAACGGGCCCGAACTGCTCGCCCGGGTCGAACGGGAAACCGGGGTCGCCCTGCAGGTCCTGTCCGGCGAGGACGAGGCCCGACTGACGTTCCTGGCCGTGCGGCGCTGGTACGGCTGGTCCGCCAGGGACATCCTGCTCTTCGACATCGGGGGCGGCTCCCTGGAGATCGCCGCCGGCGCGAACGAGGTGCCTGCGGTCGCGCTGTCGCTGCCGCTGGGCGCCGGCCGTTCCACCATCGGCTTCCTGCACGACGACCCGCCGCTGCCCGCGCAGGTCTCCGCCCTCCGCGAGCACGCCGCCGCCGTGCTCGCGGAAGCCCTGGTGGCGTTCGAGGGGCTCCCGGAGCCGCACCACGTCGTCGGTTCGTCCAAGACCATCCGCTCCCTGGCCAAACTGGCCGGCTCCACCGCGGAGGGTTTCGGTTCAGGCGAGCGGATGCAGCTGAGCCGCTCGCAGCTGAGCGACTGGGTCCCCCGGCTGGCCCGGATCCCGGCTGAGGCGCGCCCGGCGCTGCCCGGCATCACCGCCGACCGCACCTTCCAGATCGTGGCCGGCGGCATCGTGCTCCACGCGGCGATGGCCGCGTTCGGGGTGACCGAGCTGGAAGTGTCGCCGTGGGCGCTCCGCGAGGGCATCATCCTGAGGTATCTGGACCACCTGGAGTAGCTGCCCCTAACCAATTCGACGGAGATTCTGCCGAGAATGGCGCGAAACAGACGGAAACCGGGCTCTGAGGCCAAAATCTCCGTCGAATTGGTTCCGCCCTCAGCCGTCTGGACTCCAACAGAGTGACGCCGTGAGCGGAAAGCGCGCGGGGCGTCGGTGGTGCAAAGCGCCGGTGACGCCGAGGGAGCGCTCAGGTCGGCGCAGCGCCTTGGCCGTGAGCGGCGCGCCCTCGCCGGTCGTGGTGGTTCCGCGCCCGAGCAGCGCCTTCGCCGTGGTGATCACTTCCAGAAGAAGAACCGGCTGATGTCCCACGTTGCTTGCAGAAAGTCCCTGACACCGTTCCTACGTCGGGAATGGCACGTGGCAGGAGGCATCGGCCGTTTCACTCGCAGATCGTAGCGCGACGAAACCGGGCCGGACAGGCTGCCTCACCCGGCACAGACCGGGGGCAGGGATTTACCGCAGCATCCGTTCAGGGTCTGCCGGCAGGTTGAACGACGAGGCATGGATGCTGTCGCCCGGGCGGCGGGAGTCGGGGCCGTGACGCGGTGACGCGGTGACGCTGTGTCGTACCGTGTGGTGCCCCCGCTGGGGGTCGAACCCAGACTGTGACGATTTTAAGTCGTCTGCCTCTGCCATTGGGCTACGGGGGCTCGCCCGGCGAAACCGAACGCCTCAAGCGTAGGGGCTGCGGGCGTCATCGGTTTCTCTCGGTGACGCCCGCAGACGCTGTTACTTGACGGCTGCGGTCGCCGCGGCCTTCTCGGTCGTCCCTGCCCGAGCGACCTCCGCAGCCTTGTCGGCCGCGGTCTTTCGCGGGGCTCGGGGTGCACGCGCCGTTGCCTTGGCAGCGGGACCCGTGCCGGGGCCGGCTACGGTGGCCGCTGCCTTGGCCGATGCGGCGACGGTCACCGGAGCCTTGGCCGGAGCGGCAGAATCCACGACCGGCTTGGGCCGCGAGGCGAACTCCACGAACGTGGCCCGCGGGTTCTGCACCGCGGCCAACGAGACGATGTCGCGACCGAGGAAGAAGTTGTTCATCCAGCCCCAGATGATGCGCAGCTTGCGCTCCCAGCTGGGCATGGCCAGGCCGTGGTAGCCGCGGTGGGCGAACCAGGCCGGCAGACCCGTGATGGCGATCTTGCCGGACTGGAAGACACCGGAACCGATACCGAGGCCGGCGACGGCACCCAAGTTCTTGTGCAGGTATTCCTCGGGAGTCTCGCCGCGCAGCACCGCGACGATGTTCTTCGCGAGGAGCTTGCCCTGGCGCACCGCGTGCTGAGCGTTGGGCACGCAGAAGCCGCCCACTCCCCCGCCACTCAGGTCGGGAACGGCGGTGATGTCGCCGGCGCCCCAGGCGTCCGCGATGATCTCGTCTTCGGTTCCGACGCGCAGGTCGGGGCGCACCTGCAGGCGACCACGATCTTCGATCGGCAGGTCGGTGTGGCGCACGATGGCCGGGTTAGCCATGACTCCGGCTGTCCAGACGATCAGATCGGTCTCGAAGCTCTCACCGGTGGACAGTTCGACCTTGCCGTCGACCGAGCTGGTCAGCTGCGTATTCAGGTGAATTTGCGCGCCGCGTTCGTCGAGGTGCTTGATGACCCAGAGGCTGGTCGGCAGCGAAACTTCGGGCATGATGCGCCCCATCGCCTCGATCAGGTGGAAGTGGGTGTCGTCGAACCCGATCTGCGGGTAGGACTTCAGCAGCGATGACGCGAAGGAACGCAGCTCTGCGAAGACCTCGATGCCGGCGAAGCCCCCGCCGATGACGACGAAGGTGAGCAGGCGGTCGCGCTCGGGGCCGGCCGGAAGTTGGGCAGCCTTGTCGAAGTTGGTGAGCACGCGGTCACGGATGGCGACGGCTTCCTCGATGGTCTTCAGACCGATGGCCTGGTCCGCGACGCCCGGGATCGGGAACGTGCGCGACACGGCGCCGGCCGTCACCGCGACGACGTCATAGACGAATTCGTAGGGCTCGCCACTGGGCGGGGTGATGGTCGCGGTTTTCGAGGCGTGGTCGATGTGGGTGACCTTGGCCGTCACGACGTTGGTCTTCTTGAGGTGACGACGGTGCGCGACTGCGGCGTGGCGACCCTCGATGGATCCGGCTGCGACCTCCGGCAGGAACGGCTGGTAGGTCATATACGGCAGAGGGTCGACCATGGTGACCTCGGCCTCGCCGGCGCGGAGCCATTTCTCCAGCTTCCACGCGGTGTAGAACCCGGCGTAGCCGCCACCGACAATAAGAATTTTGGGCACTATGAAAGTCCTCCTACATAATTTGGCTGCACGAAAACTTACCGTTTTGACCGGATTCGCTTGATGTGCCGAGTGGCCCCGGTGCCGAGCAGCGTTACCAGAGTACCAAACCCGACCAGGACGAGGAGCGGCACTGTGACATACGTCAGCGTGAGCGGGCTGGGCAACCATGCCGCGACGACGCTGGGGGCAGGCAACGCCGGGTCTTCCTGCGGCGCGACCGGCACCTGCGTGGCGGTCTGCGGCGTGGGCTCGACCTCGGTGTCCGCCCGCCGGTGTACCCGGATCCACTCCTCCAGCAGGGCGGCCGGTTCCGGGCTCGTGGATGCCGGCACGGCCGCAGTGACCGCCGCCGCGGCATCGATCAGACCGTTGCCGTAGATCGGGCTGGGCACGACCCGCCCGTTCGGGTCGGCAGTTTCGATGACCCGGTTCATCACCTCCGCAGCATCGAGGCGGGGATAGGCGGCGCGCACCAGGGCGACCAGGCCCGACACGATGGGCGCGGCCGCGCTGGTGCCGTTCCACTGCACGTAGCCGCCGCCCGGAACGACGCCCACGAGTTGCTCGCTGGGCGCGGCCACCGAGATCGTGATGCCCTGCGAGGACGCGTCGAAGCTGGCGCCCTTGTTGCGGTCGACACCGGCGACCGTGAGCACCCCAGGGATGGTGGCCGGGGCTCCGACCTCGGTGGTGCCGCTGCCTCGGTTCCCGGCGGCGGCGACGACCACGACGTCGTTCTCGAACGCGTAGAGGAAGGCGTCGTCCCAGCTCGGCGGCCAGTCCAAGGTGTTGCGGGTGAGGGACATGTTGATGACGTCGGCGCCGTTGTCGACGGCCCAGCGGATGCCCTCGGCGATCTGGTCGTCGTTGCTGAGGGTGGCGTCGCTGGTGCCGAAGGCCACCGAGACGGCCAGGAGCGACGCCTCGGGAGCCACTCCCAGCACGCCGGACCCCTCACCCGTGCCGCGTCCGGCCAGCAGGGATGCCACCAGAGTTCCGTGCTCGCTGCCTTCTCCGACGGGCGTCTGCCCATTGGCGGAGCCGAGCCCGGAGACATCCGTTCCGCCGACGACCGCACCGGTGAGGTCGGCGACGTCGGCGACACCCGTATCGATGACGGCCACCGTCACGCCCGCGCCACGGGTCGTATTCCAGGCCTGGGTGAATCCGTAGTCGTTGAGCCAGTACTCAAGGTCACGCACCTGCGTGTTCTCCGCGAAGGCCGGCGCGGTCGGTGCAACGAAAGCCCCGCCCAGCGCCATGGTCAGGCCCAGGGCGACGCCCGCGCCGATCCGACGCCAGGCGGAGCGGGTCACTCGTCGGCCGTGGTGTAGTCGAGGCACTCGCAGACGGCGGGCGTCCAGGCTGCCCGGGCGAGGGCCAGATCTCCGATCGGGTTCACTCCGGGGCCGGCGGCCAGAGAGTGGGCGGCCAGCGCGTGCAGGCATTTCACGCGTTCGGGCATGCCACCGGAGGAGATGCCGACGATTTCCGGAACCGTGCCCAGGATCTCGCGGTCGGCGAGGAAGCCCTCATGCGCACGCCGGTAGCGGGCACGCACCTGCTCGTCATCGGCCAGCAACTGGTTGTACTCGTTCATCACCTGGGTGGCCTCGAGGAACGACAGCGCGGCGGTCGCCGCGGGGTGCGTCAGGTAGTACAGCGTGGGGAAGGGGGTGCCGTCGGCAAGGCGCGGCGCCGTCGCCACCACGGTCGGGGCGCCGCAAACGCAGCGCGCGGCGATGCCCACGACGTCGCGGGCCGGGCGTCCCAGCTGAGCCGAGACGATGGTGATGTCGTCCTCGGTGACCGAAGCGAAGGGAGGCCGGGTCATTTCGCGGCCTCGGGAGCCAGACCGGCCGTCATTACGGAGGCGAACATGGAGGAAAGCCAATCGACGTTGGTGGTTTGGATGGTGGGGGTGGCGACCGGTGCGGCCGCGTCGCCCGCGACGGGCAGGGCCAGATCGTTGATCACGAGGAAGCTCACGTCGCCGGGAAGCACATAGGACAGTCGGTCCCTGGCCTGCGTGGTGACGTAGGTGCGGTCGTTCCAGCGTTCCCGCTCACTCTTCAACTCTTCCACGGCGCCCTGCTGGGCCTCGACCGCCGCCGTGAGCGATTCGATCTGCTGGCGCTGGTCGGCGTAGGTGCGGATGCCGGGCGCCAGGACGATCACGGCCATGATCAGGAGGCCCATCATCACCAGCGAAAACCCGGACAGGCGCAGGCCGCGCAGCCAGCGAGCGGCCGCGGTCTCGGTCGGGGGCAGCGCGACGGGCTGTTCGTCGGCGCGTTTCCTGGCCACGGCAACTCCCTTCGTGAATCGCTGGTCGCGGTTGTCCCGCACTGGAACCCTAACTGCAATCGGACAAAAAAATGGAGCTCCCGAAGCCGCGGGGATGAACCCGCGCTCCGAGAGCTCCAGTCGAACTACGCCTTGAAGCGCGGGAAGGCAGAGCGGCCCGCGTACACGGCGGCCTCGCCCAGCTCTTCCTCGATGCGGAGCAGCTGGTTGTACTTCGCGACGCGCTCGCTGCGGGCGGGTGCTCCGGTCTTGATCTGGCCAGCATCCGTCGCAACCGCGAGGTCGGCGATGAAGGTGTCCTCGGTCTCACCGGAGCGGTGCGAGATGACGGCGGTGTATCCGGCGCGCTGCGCGAGGGACACCGCGTCAAGCGTCTCGGTCAGGGTGCCGATCTGGTTGACCTTGACCAGGATGGAGTTCGCAGTGCCGAGGGCCAGGCCCTTGGCAAGGCGCACCGGGTTGGTCACGAAGAGGTCGTCGCCGACGATCTGGACCTTGTCTCCGAGCTCGGCGGTGAGGTGAACGTAGCCGTCCCAGTCGTCTTCCTCGAGCGGGTCTTCGATCGAGACGAGCGGGTAGGCCGCAACGAGCTCGACGTAGTACGCGGACAGCTCCAGGGCGGTGAGTTCCTTGCCCTCGAAGTGGTAGACGCCGTCCTTGTAGAACTCGGAGGCGGCGCAGTCGAGCGCCAGACCGATGTCCTTGCCGGGCGTGTAGCCGGCGTTCTGGATGGCTTCGACGATGAGGTCGAGAGCGGCACGGTTGCTCGGCAGGTTGGGGGCGAAGCCACCCTCGTCGCCGAGGCCGGTAGAGAGGCCCTTGGACTTGAGAAGCGCCTTGAGGGCGTGGTAGGTCTCGGTGCCCCAGCGGAGGCCCTCGGCGAAGGACTCGGCTCCGAGTGGGACGACCATGAATTCCTGAATGTCCACGTCGTTGTCGGCGTGGGAGCCTCCGTTGATGATGTTCATCATCGGGACCGGAAGGGTGTGTGCGTTCGGGCCACCGAGGTAGCGGAACAGCGGCAGGCCGGCCGAGGTCGCGGCGGCCTTGGCGACGGCCAGGCTGACGCCGAGGATAGCGTTGGCGCCGACGCGGTGCTTGTTGTCGGTTCCGTCGGTCTCGTTCAGGACGGCGTCGATGATGCGCTGGTCAGCGGCGTCGAGGTCCTCGACTGCCGGGCCGAGCTCGTCGATGACGGCGTCAACGGCCTTGCGGACGCCCTTGCCCAAATAACGTGACTTGTCGCCGTCGTGCAGCTCGTAAGCCTCGAACGCACCGGTGGATGCGCCGGATGGAACGGCGGCACGGCTGACCGAACCGTCATCAAGCAATACCTCGACCTCAACGGTCGGGTTGCCTCTGGAGTCAAGAATCTCGCGCGCTACTACTGCCTCAATGAGAGCCACAGCTATCTCCTGTTTCCTATATTTTTTTAATTGTTGGGGTGTTGGTCTGAAGGAATCGAGGAAAACAGCGCCGTGTTCCAATCCCATAACAGTCTAGCGACTGGCCTCAGCCGCCGAGGGGACGGAAATCGAGTTCGCCCGCGCCGGAGGCATCCGCCCCGACGAACGCGTAGCGCCCGTAACCGGCTCCGGCCGCGCGTTCCAGCAGCGCCTTGACGTTCTTGGTGCGCTGTTCGAGGCGCACCCGGAGGCCCTGTTCGACCAGTGTTCGCTTAAGCGCCACGAGCCGGGCCGGGTCTGTTCCCTTGTCGTACACCAGCACGACGGCGTTCTCAGCGGATGCCGCATCCACGCCCAACAGGTCGACGATGCGCTCGAACCCGATCGAGAACCCGCAGGCCGGAACCTCGGTGCCGAGGAAGCGGCCGATCATGCCGTCGTACCGGCCGCCACCGCCGAGGGAGTAGCCGAGATCGGGGTGTGAGATCTCGAAGATGGTGCCGGTGTAGTAGCCCATCCCGCGCACGAGGGTCGGGTCGAACACGAGCCGCACCTCGGGCATCGCGGCGCGCAGCGCGAGCAGGTCGGCGAAGGCGTCCGTGTTGAGCCAGGCCGGCGGCGTCGGCTCGGCGGCCGTCCAGCCGGCATCGGCGATCTGGGTCAGGGTATCGGCCACGCCGTCGGTGGCGATGCCCAGGCCGGCGAGCTCCGTGACAACCCCGTCGACGCCGATCTTGTCGAGTTTGTCGATCACGATCAGCGCGCGTTCGTTCAGCTCGGGCGCCACGCTCCAATGGGCGAGCAGGGCGGTCAGGATGCGGCGGTCGTTGACGCGGATGGAGCACCCGGTCAGGCCGAGGGCGTCGAGCGCGGCGGCGGTCGCGGTGATCAGCTCAATCTCGGCAAGCAGGCCGGACTCGCCGATGATGTCGATGTCGCACTGCACGAACTGCCGGTAGCGGCCCTTCTGCGGACGCTCCGCCCGCCAGACCGGCGCGATCTGGATGGACCGGAACACCGTCGGCAGTTCCGCCCGGTGAGTCGCGTAGAACCGGGCGAGCGGCACGGTGAGGTCGAACCGCAGGCCCAGGTCGGCCAGCCCGAGCAGGTCGCCGGATTCGGCGGCGGCCGCGGCATCCGTCGGCTTCAACCCACGCTTCAGCACGGCGAAGGCGAGTTTCTCGTTGTCGCCGCCGAGCCCGGAGTGCAGCCGGGCCGCGTCTTCCATCACCGGGGTCTCGATCTCGTCGAAGCCGTGCGCCGCGAAGCTTCGCCGGATCACGGCCAGCGCGTGCTCCCGGGACGCCTTGTCGGCGGGGAGGAAGTCGCGCATGCCGCGGGGAGGGGTCACTGGTGTTGCCATAGCCCCAATTGTGTCAGTTCGGGTCGGCCCGTCGATTTCCGCCGGGACGCCCGACACGGTCTCTCATGCGATGTAGTGCAAGATGTCGAAGTGGTTGTCACCGGCGCCCTGGCGATGGTCAGGAGGGTGGACATCGAGGCCACTTCCTCGACCTGCTCCGTGAGGAACCAGCGCATCACCTGCTTTCCGAGGGTATCGCCGTCGGCCCGGGCGGCGCGAAACAAACCCCGATCTGCGCTGTGACCTGCTTCTCCTGGGCCAGCGCTAGGGCGATGCGAAGCAGACGGCGATGGCAATGAACTGCTGCGAGGCATCGAATTCGTCACCGATCTGAGCGGACAGAAGACCATTGACGGATGTCTGGCTCATGGTTGGACTGTTCCGCCACCGCCCTGTCGGCACCGCCGCGTGGCCTCAGCGCAGGCCTTCGCGCAAGCCTCAGCCGCGCAGGCCTCAGCCGGGCAGGCCGATGATGCCGGCGTCGGCAACGTCGCCGGCATCCGTCGTCTCGGCCTCGCGGATCTCGTCCTGCAGACCGCGGAGGGCCGTGCGCAGGGCACGTTCGGAGTCGAGCCCCTGACTCTTGGCCGCAGACACGATGGCCAGCAGCAGCGGGCCGAGCTGGTCCTCGGTCTCGATTGGAAGCGGGAACGCGGCCTCGGTGCCGAGCAGCCCGATCTTCTGGGCTCGGCCGAGCACCTTGTCGGCGAGCGCGAGCGCCGGCATGCCCTGCGGGATCCCGTCGAGCACGCTCGTGCGGGAGGGCTTCTCTGCGGCCTTGAAATCGTCCCAAGCGAGGGCCACGTCGTCGGCCGTTTCCAGGTTCAGGTCGCCAAAGACATGCGGATGCCGCCCCACCATTTTCGCGGTCATATGCGCGGCGACATCGTGGATGTCGAAGTCTTCGCCCGCGGTGTGCGCCGCGAGGTCGGCGTGGAAGACCACCTGGTAGAGCACGTCGCCGAGCTCCTCGAGCATCTCGTCGCGGCTGCCGGACTCGATCGCCTCGATCAGCTCGTGCGTCTCTTCGGTCAGGTACTGCACCAGAGACTCGTGGGTCTGCTCTGCGTCCCACGGGCATCCGCCCGGTGCACGCAGGAGAGCCACCACGCGCACGAGTTCGTCGAGATTGGAGGCGGATGCCGGGGCGGATGCCGGGACGGTGGGATTCTCTGTAGGGGACACGCGACAACTCTAATCGCCCGGAATTGACGGAGTCTGCGGGGCCTGATCCGTCCCGTGAAGAGCCGCGGCCCCGGTCTATGCATGCGCCATGATTTTCACGGAGGTGCCGCTGCCAGGCATCGGGATGCGGCGGGAGCTCACGGTGGCCGGCGAGCGCCGGGTAGGCGACCCAGTGTTCATCGTGGGTACCCGGAGCCGTTTGCGGGCCGCCGCCGCGATCCTGCACCCGAGCTGAGCCCCCGGGGTACGGCACGACGCTGTGGCTGGTGGAGCTGGCGATCGACGCCCTGGGCCGGGGAGTTACACGGGCATCCGGTCCTGCTGCTCGCGGCGGTTGGCCCGGTGGCCGCGTGATTCGTCGAGCCGGTGGTGCTGCGGCGGCAGCGGCGCACCGCACCGGAGACCTGAGTGGAGTATCCGGCGTCGTACCAATTCGACGGAGATTTTCTCGAAAGAGCGCTCTCTAGGTGTGTTTACGTTCGATTTGGACAGAATCTCCGTCGAATTCGTTCGGGACGGAACCGCTGAAAGACGGTTCGGACCCACGGCCACTCGTCAAGCGATCGCGACGGGCCACGCGACCGCGGACAACCCGGCCGCGGCGGGCTACGCGACCGCGACGACGGGACGCGGGAAGAGAGCGTCGAGCAGGTTGCCGGCCCAGGCGATCAGCGCCGCATCCCCGAGCGGTTCCCCGTTGATGCGCGGCATGGGCACGGTCAGCGCACCGTTCTGGGTGAAGTAGCGCGACCCGGGGTACATGCGCTGCAGGCGCACCTGCATCGAGTCGGCGAGGTTCGCCGGCGACACGCGCAGGTTCGAACCCATCGCGACGACCTCGCCGAGACTGGCCTGCTGGGCCAGCCAGCGCAGCCGGGAGACCAGGATGAGGTTCTGCACCGGCTGGGGCGGCTCGCCGTAGCGATCGGTGAGTTCGTCGAGGACCAGGTCGATCTGGTCCTTCGCGGCCGTCGGCGAGCTTGCGGCGGACAGCTTCTGGTAGGCCTCGAGGCGCAACCGCTCGCTGTCGACGTAGTCTTCGGGGATGTGGGCGTCGACGGGCAGTTCGAGCCGCAGCTCCGTCTGGCCCTCCGCGACGTCGCCGCGGAAGGTGCTCACGGCCTCGCCGATCATGCGCAGGTAAAGGTCGAAGCCGACCCCGGCGATGTGCCCGGCCTGCTCGCCGCCGAGCAGGTTGCCCGCGCCGCGGATTTCGAGGTCCTTCAACGCCACCTGCATGCCGGCGCCCAGTTCGTTGTTCGCGGCGATGGTCGACAGCCGGTCGTGGGCGATCTCAGTCAACGGTTTGTTCTCGTCGTAGAGGAAATAGGCGTAGGCGCGCTCCCGGCCGCGGCCGACCCTCCCCCGCAGCTGATGCAACTGGCTGAGCCCGAACTTGTCGGCGCGGTCGATAATGATTGTGTTCGCGTTGGCGATGTCCAGGCCGGTCTCGATGATCGTCGTCGAGACCAGCACATCGAATTTGCGCTCCCAGAAGTCCACGACGACCTGTTCCAGCTGTGCCTCCGGCAACTGGCCGTGCGCCACGGCGATCCGCGCCTCCGGCACGAGCTCGGCCAGCTTCGCGGCCACCCGGTTGATGCTGGACACCCGGTTGTGCACGACGAAGATCTGGCCCTCCCGCAGCAGCTCCCGCCGGATGGCCGCGGCCACCTGGCGGTCGGAGTACGGTCCGACGAAGGTGAGGATCGGGTGCCGGTCCTCCGGCGGGGTGGCCAGGGTGGACATCTCCCGGATGCCGGTGACCGCCATCTCCAGCGTGCGCGGGATGGGCGTGGCGCTCATCGCGAGGATATCCACGTTGGTCTTGAGCTTCTTCAGCGCATCCTTGTGCTCCACGCCGAAGCGCTGCTCTTCGTCGATGATCACGAGGCCCAGGTCCTTGAACACGATGGAGTCCGACAGCAGCCGGTGGGTGCCGATCACGAGGTCGACGGTGCCGTCGAGCATGCCCGCCATGGTTTCGCGGGATTCCTTCTCGGTCTGGAATCGACTGAGCGCGCGCAGGTGCACCGGGAATCCGGCGAAGCGCTCCTGGAACGTCTCCATGTGCTGGCGCACGAGCAGGGTCGTCGGCACGAGCATGACGACCTGCTTGCCGTCCTGGATCGCCTTGAAGGCGGCGCGCACGGCCACCTCGGTCTTGCCGAACCCGACGTCGCCGGAGAGCAGCCGGTCCATCGGGATGGGCCGTTCCATGTCGGCCTTGACCTCGTCGATGGTGGTGAGCTGGTCGGGCGTCTCCGCGAACGGGAACGCCTCCTCCAACTCGCGCTGCCAGGGGGTGTCCGGCCCGAACGCGTGGCCCTTGCTGGCCATCCGTGCGGAGTAGAGCTTGACGAGTTCGACGGCGATGTCCCGCACGGCACGACGCGCCTTGGTCTTCGCGGCCGACCAGTCGCTGCCGCCCATTTTGCTGAGCGTCGGCGCCTCCCCGCCGACGTAGCGGCTGACCAGGTCGAGCTGGTCGGTGGGCACGTAGAGCTTGTCGCCCGGGTGCCCGCGCTTCGACGGCGCGTATTCGAGCACGAGGTATTCACGCTTGGTCTTGACCGGGTTGCGCCCGCCGCTGGAGACCTCACGCTGGGTGAGCTCGATGAACCGGCCGATGCCGTGGGTCTGGTGCACGACGTGGTCGCCGGCCTTCAGCTGCAGCGGGTCGACGACGTTCTTGCGCCGGCTGGCCAGCTTCTTCACCTGGCGCGCGTCGTAGCCCACGGTACGGCCGTAGAATTCGGACTCGCTGACCAGTGAGAATTTCGTCTCCGGAAGTTCGAAACCGTGGTCGACGGATGCTTTCAGCAGGTAGGCGATACCGGCCTCGGGTCGGCTCGGCCATTCCGTGACGATCCGGGCGGGCAGCTCCCGCTCGGCCAGAACGTCGGCGGCGCGTTCGACCAGCCCGGCACCCTGGGCGACGATGCCGACGGTCCAGCCGGCCTTCAGCCGCTCGGCCAGGTGACCGACGGCGCCCTCGACGCTGCCCTGGAAGCTCGGCACG
This sequence comes from Cryobacterium sp. M25, assembly GCF_002929635.1. Classification (NCBI taxonomy): domain Bacteria; kingdom Bacillati; phylum Actinomycetota; class Actinomycetes; order Micrococcales; family Microbacteriaceae; genus Cryobacterium; species Cryobacterium sp. M25. Next base: position 310,735 of record NZ_PJJU01000058.1, read on the forward strand.
GCGTCGCCCTCGACCCGCACCGTGAGCAGGTCGTCGAGTTCCCGGTGCTCGGGCAGCACCGGGGCATCCGTCGGCGCCGCCTGGAAGGAGCTCAGGGTCCACCACACGTGCGCGGACGCCGGGGCGCCGGGCGCACTGAACTGCACGGCCTCCCGCAGCCGCCCGAGGGTGAGGAAGTCGCCCGACTCCAGGTCGATCGGCGCCTCGGCGCCCGCGGTCGCGGCGCTCCACGCCGCGCCCAGGAACTCCCGGTTGGTCTCGGCCAGGCTGATCGCCCGGGATGCGACGCGCTCGGGCGAGATGACGGCGACGGCCGCCTCCGCGGGCAGATAGTGGGTGATCGGCACGAGCCGGTCGACGAGAGCAGGTGCGAGGCTCTCCATGCCCTCGACCGGGATGCCCTCGGCGATCTTCGCGAGCAGGCCGGACAGGCTCGGGAACTCGTGCTGCATCTCGCGGGCCCGCTGCCGAACGGCGGGACTGAGCAGCAGCTCGCGGCTCGGCGGCAGGCTCACCGAGTCGACCGGGGCAGGAAAGGAGCGCTGGTCCGCGACCGAGAACGCGCGGATCTGCTCGACCTCGTCCCCGAAGAACTCCACCCGGTAAGGATGCGGGGCGATCGACGGGAAGACGTCGAGGATGCCGCCGCGCACCGCGAACTCGCCGCGCCGCGTGACCATGTCCACCCGGGCATAGGCAACGTTGACGAGCTGACGCGCGATGGCGGAGAGGTCGTGACCACGTTGGCCGGCGACCAGGTCGATCGGCTCGTAGTCGGTGAGGTTGTCGGCCACAGGCTGCAGCGCGGCGCGCACGGAGGCGATGACGATCAGGGGGCGTCGGGCGGGCGGGGCGCTCTCCTCCCACTCGCGCATCCGTCGCAGGGCGAAGAGGCGCTTGCCGACGATTTCGGCGCTGGGGCTGAGCCGCTCATGCGGCAGCGTCTCCCAGGCCGGGAAGTCGATGATCTCGGCGTCGGTGGCGAAGCAGGCAAGGTTCTCGTGCAGCGATTCCGACTCCCGCCCGGTGGCGGTGATCAGCAGCAGGGCCGGGGCCTTGCCCAGCCGGGTGCGCTGCTCGAGCAGGGCGGCGAGCAGCGGGGCGCGAAGCCCCTCGGTGAGAGAGAAATCGACGTTCCGGTTCGCAAAGGCGAGGGCATTGTCGAATGTGGAGGCGCGCGAAAGTGTGGCAATTAAGCCCTGGAGAGTCACCGGAGCATTCTACGCAACCCAGCTGACAGCCAACCCGGGCGATCAGGGGGAATCAGGGGGCGTTGAACTTCTGCTGCGCGGCGGCGACGCCCTCGGCTGCGATGAGTTCGATCGCGTCGGCGGCATCCGTCAACAGGTTGGGCAGAGCCGAACGTTCCGGGGACGTGAAGTCGTGCAGCACGAAGTCCGCGGCCGGCTGCCGGCCAGGCGGGCGCCCAATGCCGACGCGGATGCGGATGAACTCGTTCGTACCCGCTGCGGCGATGATGTCGCGCAGGCCGTTGTGGCCGCCGTGGCCGCCGCCGACCTTGATCTTCATCGTGTCGAACGGGAGGTCAAGGTCGTCGTGGATGACGATCAGGTGCGCGGGCTCCAGCGAGTAGAAGCGAAGCAGCGCGGCCACCGGCCCGCCGGACACGTTCATGAACGTGTTCGGCTTGGCCAGCACCAGCTTCGGCCCCCCGGGGAAACTGCGCCCCTCGGCGACCGACGAATTCGTTTTGTGGTTCCTGAAAGCCGCCGACAGGCGGTCGGCGAGCACGGCAGCCACCATGTGGCCGACATTGTGTCGGTTACCGGCGTAGTCGGGCCCGGGGTTACCGAGCCCGACTACGAGCCAAAGATTGTCGTCCAGGGGAATCCTCCGCTTACGACGAAACCAGAAGGGGATGACTACTCGGCGGGAGCGGCCTCGGCGTCGCCCTCGGCGGCCTCGGCCTGTTCTTCCTCTTCCTCTTCTTCCTCGGCCGGCAGGTGCACGAACACGACGACGGCGTCTTCGTCGGAGATGAGCGTGGCGCCCGTGGGGAGCACGACGTCCTTCGCGCGGATCTGGTCGCCGTCTTCGAGGCCCTCGACGGAGACCGGGAGGTTCTGCGGGATGCTGGTGGCCTCGACCTCGAGCAGGAGGGTCTTGGTGTCCAGGTCGGCGATGGTGCCGGGGGCCGACTCGCCGTTCAGGTGCACGGAAACCTCGACCTGAACCTTCTCACCCTTGCGGATGACGATCAGGTCGAGGTGCTCGATGATCTGGAGGAACGGGTCCTTCTGGACGTCCTTGACCAGGGTCAGGTGGCTCTTGCCATCGATGTCCAGCTCGAGGACGGCGTTCGCGCGGCGCAGCAGCAGGCCGATCTGGTGCGCGGGGAGCGCGACGTGAACCGGGGTGGTGCCGTGGCCGTACATGACGGCGGGGATCTTGCCCAGCACGCGCAGCTTGCGGGCCGCACCCTTGCCGAACTTCACGCGCAGGTCGGCGACAATCTTGTTGGTGGCGTCAGCCATGGTGTTTCTCCTTGCGGACCGCTACGGCCCAGATCTGATTTGCGGACGATGCCCGCAAAGGTGGGTACTGGTTCATTTTCAACTCGAACGCGTGTCAGCGTGAGGAAAGGCCGTGAAGCATTCCGCCGCGTCGATAACGGATGCCGCACCCTCGGTTTCCCGGCGGGCGGCAGCCCTCGCCGAAGTTCAACTCCTGAGTCTAGCGGAGGCGACGGCGCGCGGCGAACGCGCGCAGCGGCATCCGTCACCGGCGCCGCCCGCGTCACTCCACGTCACGGCCATGGGCCGAACGACTAGCCTTGAAGGAGTTCTGAGAACAGATAGCTGAAGGAGCAAACGTGGCCGAAACCGGCGCAGCACAGGCAAACATTGGCGTAGTGGGACTGGCGGTGATGGGCTCGAACCTCGCCCGCAACCTAGCCAGCCGTGCGGGCAACACCGTGGCGGTGTACAACCGCTCCCCGGAGCGCACCCGTCTGCTCACGACCGAGCACCCCGAGGCCGGCTTCGTCGCCTCAGAGACCATCGAGGAGTTCGTGGCGTCGCTGCAGAAGCCGCGTACCGCGATCATCATGGTGCAGGCCGGTGCGGGCACGGATGCCGTGATCAGCCGACTGACCGCCCTGTTCGAGCCCGGCGACATCATCGTGGACGGTGGCAACGCCGACTTCCAGGACACCATCCGCCGCGAGAAGGAGGTGCGCGCCAAGGGAGTGAACTTCGTCGGCGCCGGCATCTCCGGCGGCGAAGAGGGTGCCCTCAAGGGCCCCAGCATCATGCCCGGCGGCTCGGTGGAGGCCTATAAGACCCTCGGCCCGATCCTCGAATCGATCGCGGCCGTCGTCGACGGCGTCCCCTGCGTCACTCACATCGGCACGGATGGCGCCGGTCACTTCGTCAAGATGATCCACAACGGCATCGAATACGCCGACATGCAGCTCATCGCGGAGGCCTACGACCTGCTCCGCAAGGTGACTGGGCACTCCCCCGCCGCCATCGCCGACGTGTTCACCGAGTGGAACGAGGGTGACCTCGAGAGCTACCTGATCGAGATCACCGCCGAGGTGCTGCGCCAGGTCGACGCCAAGACCGGCCTGCCGTTCATCGATGTCGTGCTCGACGAGGCCGGCTCGAAGGGCACCGGCGTGTGGACCGTGCAGAACGCGCTCGACCTGGGCGTGCCCGTCGGCGGCATCGCCGAGGCCGTCTTCGCCCGCGCCGTGTCCAGCCACCCGGAGCAGCGCGTCCCCGTGCGCGCCGCCATCACCGCGCGCCCGGAAATCGCCGTCGTCGGCCACACCTTCCAAGACGACGTGCGCCAGGCGCTCTACGCGTCGAAAGTCGTTGCCTATGCCCAGGGCTTTGACGCGATCATCGCCGGTGCGAAGAAGTACGGCTGGACCGTGGACAAGGGCGCCATCGCCACGATCTGGCGCGGCGGCTGCATCATCCGGGCCCAGTTCTTGAACCGCATCGTCGACGCCTACGCCAACGACCCGTCGATCGCCTCCCTGCTCGCCGACCCGTACTTCGCTCAGGCCGTCGCCGACGGCGAGTCGGCGTGGCGCCGCGTGGTCTCGACGGCGGCACTGTCGGGCATCCCGGTTCCCGGCTTCGCGTCGGCGCTCAGCTACTTCGACTCGCTCGCGAGTGAACGGCTCCCCGCCGCACTCGTGCAGGGCCAGCGCGACTTCTTCGGCGCGCACACCTATAAGCGCGTCGACATGCCCGGAACCTTCCACACCCTGTGGTCGGGGGACCGCAGCGAAATCAATACCGAGGGCTCCTCGCTCTAGAGCCGTTCCTCCGGTGGCGCAACTGTTGCCGGAGCGGACGAGTGTTGCCCGCACACCGGCAACAGTTGTCCGCTCCGGCAACAGTTTTATGCGCTGGCAACACCTGTGTGTCAGCCGGCAGATTATCGGAGGACCGGGAGCCCTGCGGTTGTGAGGATGCGCAAGAGCGACCCGCGCTGGCGCACATCGGAGGGACCCCAGCGGGCCATGCGATTGCCCTCCGAGCGGAGGTCATCCTCGCGCACCTTCTCCCGGGTGACCGCTTCCCCGGGCGTGAGTCCCCGGAGATACTCCGCCTTCAGGTATTTGCCCTGCCCGTCGAACTCCCCGATCAGACGATAGGCCGGCCACTCGAAGTCGGTGAAGTAGAAGCCGCCGCGAGGGTTGCGATGGCACGTCTGCAGCAGGGGATCGGGGAAGCCCAGCTCGAAGATCGCCACGCGACTGAGCGATTCACCCGGGTTGTCCGCATTGGGCCGTCCGAAGCGGATGGCCCGTTCCGCCTTCACCCACCCCCGGGGCGACACCGACTCCTGGAGTTTCTCGCGCAGCACCTCGTCCGTCAGGAAGACCTCCGGGGATGCACTTCGCTGATTGAGGGCATGATCGATCGCGACGACGGCTGTGGCGAAACTCCTGGTGCGCGCCAGGTCGAGCAGGGTGCGCGCGGGACTGGTCACGAGCATCCCGTCGATGTCGACGATGTCACCGTCGGGAACGTCGATGCGGTGGACCGTCACGCCATTCTTGCTCCGCGCCCGGGACTGCGGAGGTGCGAGCACGTGCACCGTGCTCGGCCAGGCCTCGGCCAGGGGAATCCCCCACACGGCCGCCGCCGATTGATGGCTGATCAGAGGGTCGCGCGTTCGCGTGGCGACGACCGCGCGGATCTCGGCGAGGTGCCTCTGTCGCGGTGGGAGCGGCCCCCAGTGTTCCGTCGTGGTGAAGACACCGCGGCGTAGCCGTAGCGCACTCCTCCCGAACTGCGCCTCGCGCCGAAACTGCCGGTCGCCTGACTCCGTGGCGGCGGCCCCGCCCGAGAGGTACAGCCCGGTGTGCTCGTCGATTCGCGCGTCAGCCATCTGCCGAGGTTCGCGGTGTGAAGCGGGTACGGTGCCGCTCCCCCCGTGTTCCGTGGGGCCCGCGCGGCCCGGGGAGCCTGGGGAGGGGTGGCCGCGTCGCTCCCGGCGGAACAAACGTTGCCGCAGCGGACGACTGTTGCCCGCACACCGGCAACAGTCGTCCGCTGGGGCAACAGTTGGGGAGGTTCAGCACGAAGCAGCCTTGTTTGCGATACTGGGAGCCTGATGACGAGCGACGACCACCCCGAACTCTCCGGTTACGAGCCGCTGGATGCCGGCCGGCCACTGCGCAGTCCGCGCACCCTCCTGATCATGCGCATCGTCGTCGTGCTCGGACTCGTGGCGCTGATCGTGCCCGGCATCCTGACGAGCGTGCAGGTGGCGACGACCACGGCCGCCAATGCGTGCAGCGTGGCCACGGCTCGGTACTATCCGGGCGCCGTCGACTTCGACGCCCGCTTCGAGCTGAACGGTCCGGGCGGCTTCGGCTGGCAGTGCTACGCGATCGATCTGAACGAGCGCGAGACGTATGTCGTGCCGCTCGGCATCATTCCCTCGGCGCCCCGGGCGCCCAGCACCGAGATGCCGGTGTAGACCCGGTCCCGATCAGGACTGAGCCCCGACAGGCTGATGGCCGGTCACCGACATCCGTCGACGACCGGCCGGGGTTCGCTGTGCGAAGGGCCCGCGGCTATGCGGCGCCGTCGAACATCGAGGTGACGGAACCCTCGTCGAAGACCTCGTGGATGGCCCGCGCCAGAAGCGGCGCGATCGGCAGTACGGTGAGTGTGGGGAAGCGCTTCTCCTCGGGGATCGGCAGGGTGTCGGTGACGACGACCTCGGAGATCGCGGGATTCTGCAGCAGCTCCAGCGCCGGGTGGCTGAACACGGCGTGGGTGGCGGCGACGACGACGCCGATCGCGCCGGCGGCGCGCAGGGCCTCGGCGGCGAGAACGATTGTGCGGCCGGTGTCGATCATGTCGTCGACGATCAGGCAGACGCGACCCTCGACCTGGCCGACGATCTCGTGCACGGAGACCCGGTTGGAGACCTTCGGGTCGCGACGCTTATGGATGATGGCCAGCGGGGCGCCGAGCTTGTCGCTCCAGATGTCGGCGACGCGCACGCGGCCCATGTCGGGCGAGACGACCGTCAGGGTGGCCGGGTCGAGCTTCTCCTTGAAGTGCTCGAGCAGCACGGGCATGGCGAAGAGGTGGTCGACGGGGCCGTCGAAGAAGCCCTGGATCTGGGCGGCGTGCAGGTCGACGGCCATGATCCGGTCGGCTCCGGCGACCTTGAACAGGTCGGCGATCAGCCGGGCCGAGATCGGCTCGCGGCCGCGGCCCTTCTTGTCCTGGCGGGCGTAAGGGTAGAACGGCGCCACGACCGTGATGCGCTTTGCGGAGGCCCGCTTGAGCGCGTCGACCATGATCAGCTGTTCCATCAGCCACTCGTTGATCGGGTCGGTGTGCGACTGGATCACGAAGGTGTCCGAGCCGCGCACGCTCTCATCGAATCGCGCGTAGATCTCGCCGTTCGCGAAGGTGCGTGCGTCGGTGTGAACGAGTTCGGTACCAAGTTCCGTGGCGATGTCCAGTGCCAGTTGCGGGTGTGCTCGCCCCGAAACCAATACAAGTCGCTTTTCGCCGCTGGTCTTGATTCCAGACACCTAGTCTCCACTCTTTGCCGCAGCCGCCGCCGCGTCGGTTCCTGGGCGGTTGGTCTGTACCCAGCCGTCCATATTGCGTTGTGGGGCCACGGTGAGGCCCAAGGCCCCGGCCGGCACGTCCTTACGGACGATTGTTCCGGCACCCGTGTACGCCCCGTCCCCAATCCTAATCGGCGCGACGAACACGTTGTGCGACCCGGTGCGCACGTGGGACCCGATCTCACTGTGGTTCTTGGTCACACCGTCGTAGTTAGCGAAGATCGTGCCGGCCCCGATGTTCGATCCCACTCCCACGGTCGCGTCGCCGACGTAGCTGAGGTGCGGCACTTTGCTACCCACGCCGATGGTCGCGTTCTTGGTCTCGACAAAGGTACCGATCTTGCCGTCAGCGCCCAGATTCGTGCCCGGGCGCAGATAGGCGAACGGACCGACGGATGCGCCGGCGCCGATGACCGCGAGCGTCGCATCCGTGCGCTTCACCACCGCGTTCTCGCCGATTTCACAATCGAGAAGGGTGGTGTCCGGGCCGATCACGGCACCGGTCTCGATCACGGTCGAACCGAGGATCTGCGTGCCCGGCCGGATGATGACATCCGGAGCCAGCTTCGCCTTGAGGTCGATCCAGGTGGTGGCAGGATCCTGCACGGTCACGCCGGCCAGCTGCCAGCCGTAGACGATGAGGCCGTTCAGCTGGCGCGCGGTCTCGCTGAGCTGGGACCGGTCGTTGATGCCGGCCACCAGCCAGGCGTCGGCGACCGGCACGGCCCGCACTTCGGCCCCGGCCTGTCGCAGCAGCCCGACCACGTCGGTGAGGTACTTCTCTCCCTGCGCGTTCTCGGTGGTGACGTTGGCCAGCTGCTCGCGCAACTCGGCTACGCGGAAGACGTAGACCCCGGCGTTCGTCTCGGAGATGGCACGTTCCTCGGCCGTCGCATCCTTCTGCTCGACAATGCGGTCGAAGGCGCCCTCTTCGGAGCGCACGATGCGGCCATAGCCGGTGGCGTCTTCCGGAAAGGAGGAGAGCACGGTGGCCGAGACGTCCCGGTCGCGGTGCGCAGCGACGAAACTGGCCAGCGTGGCCGCGTTGAGCAGCGGCACGTCGCCGCTGACCACGAGCACGTCGCCCTCGAAGTCATCGGGGAGAGCGGTGATGGCCTGCTCCACGGCCCGTCCGGTGCCGGGCAGCTCGTCCTGGTCGACGATCAGGCTCTCGGGCAGGTCCTTGCCGACGAGGGCGGCCAGCTGGTCGCGCTCGTGGCGCACCACGGTGACGACGTGTGCCGCTTCGAGGGCGCGGGATGTCGCCAGCACATGGCTGAGAATGGGCAGACCGGCCAGCTCGTGCAGCAGTTTCGGAGTGCTTGATTTCATGCGGGTGCCCTGGCCGGCGGCCAGCACGACGATTGCGAGTCGGGAATCAGTCACGGGGTTTCCTCTAGCTTCGGTGGAGCCGCCCGGGGAAGACCGGATGGTGACGCCATGCAGTGCTCCGCCGCCAGGACTCGAACCTAGACCTAACAGCTCCAAAGGCTGTCGTGCTGCCATTACACCACGGCGGAATTCGTCGACCGAGGGCCGACCAACGGTGACAAGTCTGCCAGATATCGCGCCGATAGCGCGCCCCGGCGCTCCTGGGACGCGCTCCTGCGCCGGTTGGCGTGCCCGAGCGGGATAATAGACGGATGCCCGCACATGACGAAGTCGACCGGATCGTTGACGCCTGGCTGCGCGAACGGCCCGACCTCGACTTCGCACCGCTTCAGGTGCTGTCGCGCGTGGCCCGTCTGTCCAAGCACCTGGACCGCGCCCGCCGCACCGCGTTCTCCCGCTCAGAGTTGGACTCCTGGGAGTTCGACGTGCTCTCGGCGCTGCGCCGCGCGGGGGCACCCTACGAGCTGAGCCCGAAGGCCCTGCTGCAGCAGACGCTGGTCTCCAGCGGCACAATGACCAACCGGATCGACCGGCTCGTCGAGCGCGGGCTGGTCACCCGGCGCACGGACCCCAATGACGGACGCGGCATTTTCGTGGGGATGAACCCGGCCGGGCTCACCCGGGTGGATGCCGCCATCACCCGGCTGGTCGACGCCGAGGCCGAATTGCTCGCCATGCTGTCGCCGAGCGAGCAGGCCGGTCTCGCGACCCTGCTGCGCAAGCTCAGCCTCGGCTTCGACTGAGTTATTTCGCGATCGAGGCCTTCGGAAAGTCCCGCCAGGTGCGGAAGAAACGCGCCTCCACGGCGGCGGCCCCGTTCTGTTCCACGGCGTGCAGCCGACCGTAGCTGAAGGCGTTCTCACCCTGCAGGTACGCGGCCATGCCGAGCCGGAGCAGCTCCTCCCGGGCGACGACGCTGTCCTGATGGTCGCCGAGGGTGTCCTGCACCTGCCGGGCCGCGGCCACGAGCCGCACCGCTCGGCTGCGCCGCAGCGGCGTGGCCGTCTCGGCCGCGTAGCGCAGCTGCTTGGCCCGTTTGCGCGCCTCGTGCAGCGCCTCGTCGCGCACAGCGCCCGACGGGGTGCCTTGCGCCAGGAAAACGGATGCGCGCAGCCGCTTCCAGTCCGCGCGGATCAGTTCGGGGATGACGATGCTCGCGGGCTTGTCCGCCGGAGGGAGCAGCGGCGGGGTGGCCAGCACGGCGTCGAGTGTGTCGAGCAGCCGGAAGTACCGCTCGGAGTCGAGGGCGGCGAGGGTCTGGCTGCAGGCGCCCCGGATGACCGCGGCGAAGTGTTCGTCGATGCGCTCCGTCAGCGGACCCACGACGAGTCCGGCCGGTCCCTGCCCGAGCCGGTGGGCGAGGCGCTGCCGGATCACCTCCGCGTCCCGGGGGGCGCCGAGCGAGGCGGCCAGCCAGCGCAGCTCGTTGCGGAGGGGCCCGGTGACCGCGGTGTCCAGACAGTCCCGGTAAGTGGACAGGGCCGAGCGCAGGCGGCGGGTGGCCACGCGCATCCGGTGCACGCCGTCCGCGTCGTTCTCTCGGACCCGGGCATCCTGGGTGCCGATCGCCCGCACCTGTTCGTGCACGTACTTCAGCAGCACGGTGCCGGCGGAGCTCTTGCGGGTCGGCCGAGGTACTGGGACCGTGACGAAGGGCGGCAGAGCGTCGCCGAGGGCGCGGGCAAGTTTGGACGGGGTCCCGGATGGCTCCACGCCGACCGACGCGAGCCGCGCCTGGGCGGCGTCGAGCAGGTCGCGGGAGCCGTGCACGAGCTCGACCTCCCATTCCCGCCAGGTCTGGCTGAGCGGCTCCGGCGCGAGCCGGTCGGCCTGCACCTCGTCGTCGCACACCTCGGCGAGCACCTGGTCGTCCTCGCCGACGAGTTCGTGCACCGTGCGTCGGGTGCGCAGCCGCACCACGGGCACCAGTGTGCGGCCGCGGAGCACCGCGCGCACGAGGTTGAGGATGGCCTCCGGGATGTGCTCCGGGTGCTCGCCCAGCGGCTCCCGAATCTCGCGACGCTCGTCAACGGCGACCGGGAGCTTGAGGTGCCAGCCGGCGTCGTCTCCCCCGGTGCGGCGGCGCAGGGTCAGCCGCCGGCTGGCGAGGACCATGTCGATGCTGTCGTAGTAGAGGGCATCGAGGTGGTGCTCGACGGGCGGCTCCACGTGGGTGACGCCCGGCAGGTCGTGCAGGGGCGGCAGCGTTGTCGCCGGGTTGACGTCGAAAGTGCGTTCGATCTCGGCATAGCCAGCGGAAGTCATGCTTCAGTGTAATTCGGCCAGGCGGCCCGGAGGGGAAAAGCGGACCCCCAGTTTCCGGCCGGTTCTCAGATCCCAGGCCGCCGATCGTTACCCGAACCGGCCGTTGACGTAGTCCGCGGTGCGCGGGTCGATCGGGTTGCCGAACATGGCGTCGGTGGGTCCGTGTTCCACGATCCCGCCGGGCGTGCCCTGAGCGGAGAGGAAGAAGGCGCAGTTCTGCGAGACGCGCTGCGCCTGCTGCATGTTGTGGGTCACGATCACGATGGTCACCTCCCGGGCGAGTTCGAGCATGGTCTCCTCGATCACCCGCGTCGACGTGGGGTCGAGGGCCGAGCACGGTTCGTCCATGAGCAGGATGCGCGGAGTCACCGCCAGGGATCGGGCGATACACAGGCGTTGCTGCTGGCCGCCGGACAGCCCGCCGCCCGGCGCCCGAAGACGGTCCCGCACTTCCTTCCACAGGCCGGCCTTGGTCAGGCAGCTCTCCACGAGGTAGTCCTTCTCGTCGTTCGAGGCATCCTGGCCGGTGAGGGTGAGGCCTGCGATGACGTTGTCGTAGATCGACATCGCCGGGAAGGGGTTGGGCTTCTGGAAGACCATCCCGATGTGTTTGCGGGCGTCGACGAGCTTGCGTTCCGGGTCATAGATGTCTACGCCGTCGAGGAGCACCTCTCCGGCCAGGCTCGCGGAGGGAACGAGCTCGTGCATCCGGTTCAGGATGCGCAGGAACGTCGACTTGCCGCAGCCCGACGGCCCGATCAGCGAGGTGATGACGCCCGCGGGCATCACGAGGTTGACCCGGTCGAGAACCTGACGCTCGCCGAACCAGGCGGAAACGTTGCGGCCTTCGAGGGTGGCCAGTGGGGCGAGGTCCCCCACAGCCGCGTGGCCCGGGGCTTCCGGGGACAGGTCCTGGCCGGCCGGGCGTTTGCGCCACGGCACGGACAGGCGACTCGTCAGGGTCGGCGCGGCGGATCGAGCCGGCGGGCGCAGCCTGCTGTCTCGCTGACGTGGCGCCTTCGGTAGCGGCAGCACCTGCGTCGCGTCAGCGTTGATCATTTCGTCGTTCATGGACTCCATCGTTTCTACAGAAGGTTCGGAAGCAGGCGCACCACCTGGTCGGCCACGAACAGGCCGCCCACGGTGACGACGGGGAGGAAAACCGTCCAGGTTTTGCGGAGGCCGACGCGTCGATAGGCCCATACGGCGGCAACTTCGACCAGCAGCAGGAACTGCAAGGCGAACACAAGCGCCCACACCGTTCTGGTGTCAGTGGCGAGCTCCCGGTCGACGGCAGGCAGGGTCACGAATGTGGTCGCTCGGACGCCCGCCGGTTTCGTTTCCGAAACGAGCTCAGCATCTACCCGGGCGATCCCGCTCGGCACAAACGCGGGGCCGCGAGCCGTCTCGAGGACGAGGCGGCTCTTCCCCGCGCCGAGGGGAGCCGGCATGGGGTCGCCCGCGTACCGCACGCCGAGAACGGAGAATTCCTGACGGCCCTGCCCGGTGATGACGGTGAACTGCTGCCCCGGTCGTAACTCCTGCAGTCGGGCGAAAGGGCCGCCGTAGGCAGCGGCGCGGCCCATGATGACGCTGTAGCCGGCCTGGCCCGGCAACACGGTATCGCGGCGGTGGCCCGGTCCGGCACGCAGGGTACCGGAGTCGGTTCCTTCGACGACCACCTCGTGCACCCCGATCGAGGGAATGTCGATCAGCGCCACTGGGGCTCCGGCCTCGAGCAGAACCTGGTCCACGGTGCCCTCGCTGACCGGGGCCGTGCCCTGAGCGAGCTCTGCTCGCAGCGAGTTCGTCAGCTGCTGCTGCGAGACGAAGTGCTGCACTTGGCCGAAAATCGTGAGGTTGGCGAGAAAGCCGAAGATGAGCACGGCAACGATCGTGAGCGTGGTGCGGATGGCCTGATCGCGCGCGCTCAGCACCACGGGTGCGCGCGGGGGCACGGGCATGCGCCGCGGCGGCGTTGGCAGCTTCGGTCGCCGGAGCGTTGTGGCGATCGTCACGATGTGACCGGCCCGTAGCCGGGTGCGAGGTCGGGCAGTGGGCGTTGTAACCGGCGGAGCCGAAGCAACTGGCGCACCGCCAGGACGAGCGCTGCCAGGAGCACGAGCATCGCCGTGAGGAACCACGGCAGGATGAGCGTGAACGAGTCGCGGGTCAGCGACCAGAGGGCCGTGCCGGCGATGTCCACGGGCGGAGTCATCGTCACGTGGCCTCGGAAGAAGGTCCACTGGCCGACATCTTCGAAGGTTGCCCTCATGGTGCGTGTCTCCCCCGGTGCGAGGTTGGCAACCTCGACCGTGTCGAGCGTCTGGACGGGCAGGTTGATCGCATTGTCGAGCCAGAACCGAAGGCTCGAGGTGATCGGGGCGGTGCTGACGTTCTTCATCGTGAACTCCAGGGTCAGGTCCCCACCCTCCGGCCCGATCTGCGGAGCGGGTAGCACGGTGAGCCCGCTGACATAGAAGAAATCGTGGATGTTCGTCGGGTCCCCGCTCATACCGCTGGGCCCATTCGTGGCAGCCTCGGCGCTCGCGGGAGTCGCGGTGAGCCCGGCAAGCCCGCAAATCAAGGACATTGCGATGAGGGTCACGGCCGTCAGGCGGGGCGCGGCAGTGGTTGTGAGCACGATTAAGTTAGTCCATTCGAGGTTTCGGCATGCTGGACGCAAAGCAAACGACGGGGAAACGCGATCTCGCGCGCGAGCGCCAATGCATCGACTCAACAGACGCATAGACGCCGACGACCGCCCGAAGGCCACGGGACAACTTGTCCCGTGGCCTTCGGACGTACGGTGTGCTGTCTACTTGTCAGCGCGGCGGAAGCGACGCGCGATAATCACGCCGGCCCCGGCCGCGAGGGCGAGCATGCCCGAAGCCAGCAGCGGAAGGGTGTTGGCTGTTCCGGTCGACGCGAGCTCCTTGTCGGCCTTCGTCGCTGCGGCAACGCGCTCTGACGAGCCAGACGCCGGGTTGCCCGACGAGCCGGAGTTGAGGCCCGGCGTCACAGCAGGAACCGGAGTCGGCGTCGCGGTCGGCGTCGGCGTCACAGTCGGCGTCGGCGTCG